>JAGCDD010000356.1 GCA_017651345.1 Bacteroidales bacterium
GGTTGCCGTCACATCTTTGTTCCTTTTCGCAAGCATAAGCAAGGTGTTTTCATCAATATAGTTGTCAATCAACACAATGCGGTGTTTGGCAGATTTTATCAGTCTACAAGCAAGTTCGTAGGCATCAAAGATTTGCCCGTCGAAAAAGATACCTTCTACTGGCGGCAATGCTGTACGGACGAAAAAATCAATCTTGTTTTCTGTTTGTGTAACACGTTGTTCAAGCCGTTCAAAACGTTGATTTATTGAATATCCCTTGAGCAAATAGTCTTTCAAAACTTGGTTTGCCCATTGACGGAACTGTATGCCCCGTTGAGTATTAACCCTATATCCTACTGAAATAATAACATCAAGATTATACAATTCCACTTGTCGTCGTACCATTCGCATCCCTTCTTTTTGAAGTAGTTCCAAAATGGAACTAGTTGCCGTCTTATCTAACTCGTGCGATTCAAAAATATTTTTTAGATGTTTTGTTATTGCTTGGCGTTGAGTACCAAACAATTCCGCCATCTGTGCTTGAGAGAGCCAGACGGTTTCGTCGTTCATACGAACTTCCAAACGGATTGTGTCGTCGGGATTATAAAGGACAACTTCACCACTTTGTGGAGTAAGTTGTTGTTTTTCAACATTTTCCATATTCTACTTTTACGGCCTTCTTTTTAATTTTGTTATTAATTTATGATTCGTTAATAGGTTGGCGTAAAAATAGGATTTTTTAATTAAAAATTAGGAATTAAGAGGGAAAAATTTCGGATGGAAATGTGTGGCGGGGACGATGTAGGGCTGTCACGTTGTGGCAGCCCCACGTTTATAATGGCTGCCGTAATACGACAGCCCTACTGAATTACCGTACCGAAACACCTACCGTTTTGCCATCTGCAACCACAAAATACACCCCAGCCTTGAGGTTTGCATTTGCGATTTTTTGACCTGCAACGGTTACCACGAATGCTGGTGCTTCGCCGTTTACAAGGATTTGACCGTTTAAAACTTTCACATTAAGCGATGTTTGAACGTCAGCAATAGTTGTTAGTGTGATGTCGTCATTTTTTACGCGAATAGAAGCAGTAAACGTCTCTGAAAAATTTTTGTAACTCACCGTAACAATACATTCACCTTCTTTTTGAGAATTGAAACCCGAAATTATGTAATCGAAAACCTCAATTGATTTTCCGTCGCTATAATTTGCAGTAACCATGAGTCCCAACGTGTCAAGAATCTCTCCTACATAATAATTCAGTTTTTTAGGATCTTGTATTGTAATTGACTGCAATGTTGCTGGAATAGAATCTGGTTGTTGAATGTTTTGCGTATCGGATGATGATTGAATAATAACGGCGACTGAACCATATTTTGCCTTTTTACCGTTGCCTACATCGAATCCTTCCCAAACTTCACCATCTAGAAAGGATGCCTCCATCTTCCATATATAGGAATCTGTTTTCACGTAGTTGCCATTTTGTTTTCCATCCCAAAAACCTACAAATTCGCCATTCTCCACTTCGTTTGATGACCAAATCTCTGTACCCCATTTGTCATATACAGAAATTATGCATGCAGCTAAATTCGTGCCAGTCGGTTTAAAGGTAATTTTGGTTGCATCGTCGCTTTGTGGCAAAAAAACGTTTGGGATAGACAACGTATTTTCAACGACTTGTGCTGAAGCAACAAGATTTATGAGGAAGACCATAAAAAAAGTAAAATATCTTTTCATCTTGTACGATGTTGAATACAAAGAAATTAAAATCTTCTACAAAGATAGTATTTATTTTGCAACCAAGAACATCAGTCAATAAGAACTTATGTCTTCCCAAGAATATCCCCAGCTGTAATTTCATTCATTTTCATAATTGCAAACCATTGTTTGCCCAAATCTTTGAGCGAGGCACCAACGTGGTACACCTCGTCGTCCAAAATCAGGAATCGGTCGTGAGATTTTTTGTACCGCAAGACAATAATTGGTCGGTATTGTGCGTTGTGGCGGTCAATGTCGAGTTGCAGTTGTTCGCCAATGCTGTGAGTGTAAATGGTTGCCGTCACGCCGTTGTTTCTTTTCTCAAGCATGAGCAGCGTACTTTCGTCAACGTAGTTGTCAATCAGCACAATGCGGCGTTTTGCAGATTTTATCAGCCGGCAGGCAAGTTCGTAGGCATCGAAAATCTGCCCGTCGAAAAAGATTCCTTCCACTGGCGGCAAGGCAGTACGGACAAAAAAGTCGATTTTGTTTTCTGCTTCATACATACGGTGTTCTAATCGTTCAAAACGTTGATTTACAGAATACCCTTTGAGCAAATAGTCTTTCAAAACTTTTAACGCCCATTGACGAAACTGCGTACCACGCAACGATTTCACTCTATATCCGACAGAAATAATCACATCAAGATTATAGAGTTTTTGTACCCTTTTTACTATTCGGTTCCCTTCTTTTTGAACTTGTAAGAAATCCTTACAAGTGGGTAGGATTTCCAATTCACCTTCTTTATACACATTTCGGATGTGAA
>JAGCDD010000357.1 GCA_017651345.1 Bacteroidales bacterium
GCGACCGCTACGACGCTGCCGAAACGCAGTTTTCGGCAAATATTGATGATGTATGCAAGATTATCGATGGCAAAACGACCGTCAAAGATACAGCCGACAACGCGACAACGTTTGCAGAAATGGCAAACGAAATCGACGGCAACTTCTTCGTTTGTCGTTATTCTGACCGTATGTGTCGCGAATGTGTGGAGCATACTATTAGCGTATTCACGGACAATTTGGACAGCCTCGACAGAAATAAAATCGTTTTTCTTGCCGAAAATTCAAGCCGTCGTGTATTGAAATTGAATGTTACGGAATTTGGATTGCAAAATTGCCGTGTACTGAATTGTGCAAACCTCGGCATCAATGCAGAAGGTGCGATGTTTCCGTACATAATGGCGGTTGACAAAGATTTGCGTGTGCTTAATGTCTATTTCCCGACCAAAAGTACACACGGCACTGACTACGATTATAAGCACGTTAAATTGCTGTATGACAAACTGATTAAAGGAAAATGAAACACTTTTTTTCATTCATATTGGCCACCATTTTCCTCGCCGCTTGCACCACGCAGTCCCCACTCGAATACGCCCTCGACTTCGCTGGTGCAAACCGTGCCGAACTCGAATCCGTACTCGACCATTACAAGGGCGACCCTGAAAAACTCGCCGCCGCAACGTTTCTCATCGAGAATATGCCGGCTCACGTGTCATACAACGGCGACGAAATCAACAAGTATTACGAAATTGCGCACAATCTATTGTACCAAAAAGACCTGTCACATATCGTAATCCGCGATTCGTTGCTGAGCATCAGGAGAAATTACCTTCCAAATCTTGACAGGAATCTGATTTCAGATGCCAAGATAATGAAGGCTGATTATCTGATATACAGCATAGACCACGCTTTTAAGGTTTGGAAGGAGAGCGAATGGGCGGAGCATATAGATTTTGACGAATTTTGCGAAACTCTTCTGCCGTACAAAGTGGCAGAATGTCAGCCGTTTGACTATTGGCGAGATACATTGTCGGAGGCGTTTTCGGGAAGTCTGCGCACACAGCTCTACGACGACGAGGAATGTAACACCACTTACCGCACCGTGGATATTGTGCGCAACGAAATCCTGCGCGAAGTGCGCTGCAACGGCGAATATATTGACGCGGGCTATCCGCTACTTACCGCAACCGCAATGAAAAACATTGCTTACGGTCGTTGTGCGGATTATGTGAACCTTGCCACCGCCACTTACCGCAGTGTTGGCATACCGACATACATTGATGCCACGCCGTATTATGGACGATTTCGCGCCGGGCATACTTGGGATGTCGTAGTTTTTGGCAACGGTGGCGATATGGCATCCGAATGGTGTCTCGGCACGGAGCACGGCAAAAGGTTCTTCCCCGCGCAGCGTTTCCCGAAGGTTTATCGCAGCACATACGCCATCAGCCGCGACCGCGTCCGCTACCGCAACGAATCCGCCTTGAAATATCCGTTTGATTATTGTCAAAAAGACATAACAAGCCAATACACAAAGACTTCTGACATCGAAATCACCACATACCAAGACATCAATTTGGCGGAAAAATATTGTTATATTTCCATTTTCAACGGTCATAATGAGGAGTGGTCATTTGTGGATTATGGCGAAATGAAAGACGGCAAAGCCTGTTTCAAAAACATTGGCAGAAATATCCTTTACCTCGCCCAAGGCTTTGACGGTCGCAAAATAATTCCGATTAGCGACCCTTTCATCCTACACCAAAACGGCGAAGTGGAGTACATAAAATTTGACGGCGCGGAGACGCGCACACTTGATATCCGCCGCAAATATTTTCAGAACCGCAATGTCGCCGAAATGCGCCAACGTCTCTACGGCGGTAGAATCCAAGGCGCAGACAATCCCAATTTTACCAATGCCGAAGATATTTTTGTTATTAATGACGTCTATGTGGATGATCCACAGCCTGTAACGTGCAGCAAGGCTTTCACATATTACCGTTATCTATCCCCCGATGGCAGTTGTGGAAGCATTGCGGAACTCGCTTTTTATGACGCCGACACCACGCGCATAGAAGGCACACCAATCGCCTGCAAATACGCCACCCCCGACATAATCGCCAAGGCGTTTGACGACGATTATTTGACCAATTTTGAGACCGACAGCACCGACGGCAACTGGGTGGGCATCAAGGCGGCAAAGCCACAAAAAATCTCCTTTGTCCGCATCATCCCTCGCTCCGACGACAACGACATCCGCGTCGGCGACACCTACGAACTCCTGTATTACAACGGCAAAGAGTGGGTTTCGATGGGCAAAAAAGTCGCCAACACAAACGTCCTGCACTACGACAACGTCCCCTCCAAAGCCCTGTATTGGGTGAAAGACCACCGTCGCGGCTGGGACGAGCGTCCCTTCCTCCTGCGTGAAGGCGACAAGGTGGAATGGCGGTGATGTAGTTAACAACTGAAAACACAGAATACACGGAAAGAATAAAAAAGTTCCGTGCTTTCCGTGTGTTCCGTGGTTAAAAAAAATATATGTAATGTTGCAAAAAATCTACATATCAATCCTCTTTCTTACCGTAGTCTTTTGGTTGACGATTAACTACGGTGTGGGGATTTCGTGCGATGAGGTGCATCAGGTATTGCAATGGCGACAGTTTTGTCTCAGGGGGATTATTGTGGGAGGAATATTGTTGGTGTTTTCGTTCATAATGAATCCCAAAAATATTGTCCACGTCATAGAGTTTTCGATAATTGCAGTCTGCACCGTGGAATCGGTGTATTCCATGCTGCAACTTTATGGTGTGTTGCCGTCGCTACACAGCATTTTCAAAGTTACGGGTTCATTCTACAATCCGGGGCCGTTGGGCGGTTTTATTGCTGTGGCGATACCAATTTTGTTGCACAATATTTTTATGTTCCATTCCAACAAAGCCGCGAAATACATCCTCTATACTGCATTGATAATCAACATAGTCGTCCTGCCATCCACTATGAGCCGCACGGCGTGGATTGCGGTGGGTATTTCAACAATTTACGTTCTATATGGCAACGGCAAACTTGTTGGAGTGCGGGCTGCCCTGCCCGCCCCCGTCAAAAAACATCCACGATTTTTTATTTTAATTTTTGCGTTTAGTATGTTAGTTGGTGCGTTTTTTCTGTGGCATTTAAAACGGGATTCTGCGGTTGGAAGATTGTTGCTGTGGAAAATTTCGGCTCTTGCGATTGCCGACGCACCACTTTTGGGGAGCGAGAATTTTGCCTCGGCATACGGCGCGGCGCAAGAAAAATATTTCGCCAACAACGACGCCACCATTTCCGAAAAACTCGCCGCCGGAAGTCCCGATTATGCCTTCAACGAATATCTGCAAATCGGCGTTGAATACGGACTGTTAGTTTTGATTTTTGAGTTGGTGATTTTGGTATTTATTATCCGAAAGTCATACCGAGAAAAAACATTTGGACTTTCGGGCGCGTTGCTCTCGATAATGTTTTTCGCATTTGCGTCCTATCCGCTGCATCTGCCTGTATTTGTGGTGGTTGCATTGTTGATTTTGTTTGCAATTATAATCAACAATTCACGAAAAATTTATGCAATAATAATCCCTGTTGTAGTGATTTTATTTGCATCATTTAATCTTTCCTCATACAATCAAAAATCAACAAATGTCGAGGCTTGGACACGGATGCAAATTCTTTATCGAAACAAATGTTATGGCGATGTAATCAATAGATATTCAACAATTTATGATGCGATGGATTGGAATCCGCGTTTTGTGTATGAATACGGACATTCGCTCTACAAATCTAAGAAATACGACGAGGCAATTCCAATCCTCGAAAACGCTGTCCGCCTTTCCGCCGACCCGATGTCGCTCAACGTCCTCGGCGAATGTCATCAGGCGTTGCAGCAATATGATGCCGCCGAATCCTATTACCGCCGCGCCGCCAATAGGATTCCAAGCCGATTGTATCCGCATTATTTGCTGTATTTCTTGTATTGTGATACAGGTAATGACAGTCTGCGGCGCATTGAATATGAGAAAGTTATGAGGATGACAATTAAGACAGAATCCCCGGCGACGCGGGATTTGAGGCGTAATGTAAATATACGAGAAAAGGATTATTTAACACACTGAAAACATGGAAAAGAAGATACATAAAACAGATTTAATTTCTTCGCTCAATACCGTAACAGGTATAACAGACGAGGATTATGCCCTCGTTATGCCACAACTTGAAGATTTGCTTGACAATGTTTCGCAAATATCGAGCAGTGGATATTATGTGGTGGATTATTTCAAAAATAATTTTTTGTATGTATCTGATAGTATGGAGTATTGGTGTGGTCATACAGCGGAAGAAATCAAAATGCTTGGGTTCGACCTATACACGCAATACGTGCCGCAAGATGATTTAACAATTTTGAAGGAAATCAATGAGGCTGTATTTCGTCAATTTGAGTGCATAACCGACACAGAACGCATCAAATATTCCATTTCATACGACTTTCATTTTGTAATCAACGGCGTGAATAAGATGGTAAAAAAACATCTCACGCCATATCGACTTAACAACGGTAAAATTTGGCTTGCATTATGCAGAATCACATTGTCAGATAGTCAAACAATTGGAAATGCTATTTTGAAAAAGGGAAAAGAACAATCATATTACGAGTATAATTTGGAGACACGTCAATGGATTCGCAAAACAATCACTAAACTATCCGACAGCGAAAAAGACATCCTTAGATTGATTGCTCAGGGATTGTCAAACAAAGAAATCAGCGAAATTTTGCGCTATTCTGAACAAACTATAAAAACATACCGCAAATATTTGAAAAACAAACTATTAACGAATAACACAAGCGAAGCAGTAATTTATGCTCTGAATAATGGTTTGTTTCTGACATAAAATATCCTCTTTCGAGGATTATTTTTTCCACTTTTGGGGATACATTTTTCCACTTTTGGGGATTGCAAATTATGATTTTGCATTGTATCTTTGCATCGTCGAAACAAAAGACAAAGCCTGATGTTCATCTGAGTGCGCACGGAAGGACGGACGGCGGAGAATTTTGCGACGGCACTCGCGAGTTTCTTTGTCTTGGGCTTCGGTTCGGGACGTTAAACACAATGAAAAGAGTTACTAACAACAAAAACATCAAAAACAATGAAGAAATTCAAATTGATTGTTGGCGCGGTGGCACTGTTCGCCCTTGTGGTGGTGAATGTGTGGAACGCTGCGACAACGTTCGCAAGCTCGGATTTGAACATCGCTGATGTGGAGTCAATTGCAGCAGAGGCGGAAAGTGATGGCATCGAGGGAGTCCAAAAGGGCAAAGGCGGTCGTGTTAATTGCAAATATAACGTTTTGGTCGCTGTATATGAGTGTGGTGCAGAGGTTGAGGGAGGTGGCTACGACCACTCAGGTTGCAGATACTATTATGTCTATAACCGTTACGGTTGGTCGTCGCATTGTCGTAAGGATTTCGATAAATCATTTTATAGAGAAAAAGATGGACACCAGCGGAAGTGCGATTGGTCAGATGATACTTTTTGTTACGCCACACTGTGTCACTGAAGTCGGTGTGTCACTGAAGTCGAAGTGAGGTGATAATTTGTCTTCGGTTGCGATGAAGGAAAATTATGCATGTGTTCTTTATTCCAAAAGGACACATGCATTTAAATGGATAAAATTATGAAAAGAATATTAATTGCTTTATGCTGTCTGTTTGTAGGTTGTTTTTCCACGGAATCAAACAAAAATTTTACAGATGCGGAAATTGCGAGTACAAAAATATCAGATGCAATTGACAATTGCGTTAATTCATCTGAGGCTATTACTATAGATGTTGACAATGTCTTGGGTAACGATGACCATATTTTCCTTGACGATATGATGGATACAATCTGTTTCTTGCCATTGGAAACAAGTGAAAAAAGTATTTTGGGTGAAATTGAAAGACTGATAGTTACAGATAATCGTGTTTTTATATGGGATTATCAGGGTGATATTTTAATATTTGATATTAATGGAAAATTTGTGTCTAAGATAATGAGAGGACAAGGTCCAGGTGAGTTGATTAGAGTGGGAGACATTACATTCGATGATGAAAGTGGTCAATTGATAGTCTATGATTTGCCTTGTTACTTCAAATTCTTTGACATTAACGGGCGTCTTATATCTGAAAAAAAAATCCCTTTATATTGCCACGAATTTTGTACTTGTAATGATGGATACGTTTTATTTCAACTTTTTTTTACAAATAAGCATTTGGGCGTTGAAGCTCGTCGTGCATTAATGATAACCAACAAGGATATGGAAATAAAGATGAAAGGTGTATCCTTGTGTGAAAGTGATTTAATTTCTACTAGACCCTTTATATGGAAATCTGGGAATAAAATAATGGTTTCCCAAGTTGCAAATGATACAATTTTTGAAGTGTCGTATTCCAGTATAATTGCTCGTTACATTTTAAAATACGATACACATAGGGTAGATATTTCTGACATCGAAATTGTTGAAAATTCGGATAAATACTATCGTTCTGGATATAGTGAAAATAGCAACACTCAAATCTTCACGTTTACGAGTTTTAAGCAAGGACAATATTATGTCATCAGAGACAAACGAACAGGGAAATCAATTGGAGCAAAAGAAGTCCGTAGTCATGCCAACGTAGTCCCTCTATGTTTTTCTGCGATATCTGTATATAACGATTACTTTGTCACCGATATGCAACCAAGACAAGGAATGCATTTCACAAGCAATGCCATTTCTGAGGCAGACAATAAAAAACTTGAAGGATTGACAGAAGAGGACAACCCCGTCCTTGTCTTCTACAAATATAAGGAGATAAAATGAAAAAGAATAAAATTGTAATCTATTCTGTGATAGTATTGCTTGTGCTATGCAATGTTATGCAATTGTTTTCTATTCAGAAGATTAAAACTGAAAAAGAAAATACTACCGCAACTCTATATCCGTATGTAGAGAAGTATTCTTTTTTACAGTCTAACATTGAAAGCATCATCGAATATTCTGCAAGAAAAATTGCGGACGTGAGTGTTTGTGATAAAGATAAACGAGAAACATCACTGAGCCAATTATTCGACGACAGCAAAAAGCCATTATTCATTCTACGCATTTCAGAAAGATACTGTAATTCGTGCGTCGAATCCTTTGTGAATTTGTTTGCAAATGGAAAGATTAACAAGGATTTTAAGTTCATATATTTGACAGGATTCAATAATCCAAGTCGCATAGCATACAATGCAAAAGAACTTGGTATTGATGAAAATGAACTTTACAATGTTCAATTCCTTGATGCTCCGATTGACAATGCGGGTTTCCCGTATATGATGGTATTGGATAAGGACTTGACGATTAAGTATTGTTATTTTCCGGTCAAAGGTTATGATGCGATAGACATCGAAAACATTAATATGATACTTGATTGCTACGCAAAGATATACAAATAGCCTTTTATGTTCAAAAACAAATGGTTAGAACGCCTCCTTTGGCTCGTCCTACTCGCCGCCTTGATATACACGGCGCACAACACGTTGAAGACCTTCGTGCTGATGACCTTCAAAGTGCCTACGCCGTCGATGGAGCCGACGGTGATGGCGGGCAA
>JAGCDD010000358.1 GCA_017651345.1 Bacteroidales bacterium
CTTTGTGCATGATGGCAACGCCTTCGCGAACGTCGTCGGCACCGTAGCAACGTACACCACCGCGAACACCGTCGGAATATTTGGTTTCGTTGATAACTTTTACTTCGCCAGTGTAGTAGTCAAACTCGGTTTGAACGTATGTGAAACCGTTGATACGCGAAATGATTTTAGCGGCATCTTTTCCAAGACCGTTGAGGATTACGCGCAAGGGTTTTTTGCGAACTTTGTTTGCCATTTCGGCGATTTTGATAGCACCTTCGGCAGCAGCGTAAGATTCGTGACCAGCGAGGAAAGCGAAACAAGCGGTTTCTTCGCGGAGCAGACGTGCTGCAAGGTTGCCGTGTCCGAGACCTACTTTGCGGTCGTCGGCAACAGAGCCGGGAATACAGAATGCCTGCAAGCCTTCGCCGATAGCCTCAGCAGCGTCGGCAGCGGTTTTAACGCCTTTTTTGATGGCGATAGCAGCGCCTACAACGTAAGCCCATTTTGCATTCTCGAAACAGATTTTCTGAGTGTCTTCGCACATTTTGTAGGGGTCGAGACCTTTGGCAGTGCAGATAGCCTTTGCTTCGTCGATATCTTTGATACCGTATTTATTGAGAGCGGCGTTGATCTGGTTGATGCGGCGCTCGTAACTTTCAAATAATGCCATAGTGTTTATTATTCTTTACGTGGATCAATATATTTAACTGCGTCTTTGAAACGGCCGTATGTGCCTTTTGCCTTTTCGATAGCCTCAGGACCTGTTGCACCGCCTTTGAGAGCGTCCATAAGTTTGCCGAGGTTTACAAATTCGTAACCGATAACTTCGTTGTTGGCGTCGAGAGCCATCTTTGTGCAGTAGCCTTCGGTCATTTCAAGGTAGCGGCTGCCTTTTGCTCTTGTGCCGTACATTGTTCCAACTTGGCTGCGGAGGTTTTTGCCGAGGTCTTCGAGCGATCCGCCAACGGGAAGTCCGCCTTCTGAGAAAGCCGACTGTGTACGTCCGTAAACAATCTGCAAGAAGAGTTCGCGCATAGCGGTGTTGATAGCGTCGCATACGAGGTCGGTGTTGAGGGCTTCCAAGAGGGTCTTGCCGGGAAGAATCTCTGATGCCATTGCTGCCGAGTGAGTCATACCCGAGCATCCGATTGTTTCTACGAGAGCCTCTTCGATGATGCCTTCTTTAACGTTGAGGGTGAGTTTGCAAGTGCCCTGCTGGGGAGCGCACCATCCAATACCGTGTGTAAGGCCCGAAATGTCCTTAATCTCTTTTGCATGCACCCATTTGCCTTCCTCAGGAATAGGAGCATTGGCGTGATTTGCGCCTTTTGCAACACAGCACATGTGCTGCACTTCGTTTGTGTAAATCATAAAACTATCTATTTGTTTGTTTGTTTGTTTTGTTATCGCTATAATATAATTCGCTGCAAATTTAGAAAAAATAATCAATCCACCGAATGTTTTTTTGGGATTTTTTTTGACTGACTACTATGATGCAAAAAAATAGACCGCCAATGGATGACGGTCTAAATAATGAATTGGAACTAAGTGTTTAATGTATAATGTTTTACAACTTAAATCCGGTGAGTTTTTCAAATTTGTACTGAGCAGAATCGCCGAGTTCTTCTTCGATTCTGATCAGTTGGTTATATTTTGCCATACGGTCGGTACGCGACATTGAGCCGGTTTTGATTTGTCCCGAGTTGGTGGCAACGGCGATGTCGGCAATGGTAACGTCTTCGGTTTCGCCCGAACGGTGCGATGTAACTGTGGTATATCCGTGACGGTGAGCAAGTTCGATGGCTTCTAAGGTTTCGGTAAGCGAGCCAATCTGGTTTACTTTTATAAGGATAGAATTTGCCACTTTGCTTGTGATACCCTTTCTAAGGAATTGAGTGTTAGTAACAAAGAGGTCGTCGCCTACGAGTTGCACTTTGTCGCCGAGTTGTGCGGTAAGTTTTGCCCAGCCTTCCCAATCGTTTTCGTCGAGACCGTCTTCGATAGAGTAGATGGGGTATTTTTCGCAAAGGTCTTTGAGGAATGCAATTTGTCCGTCAACGTCTAATTCCTTGCCGTTGGGGTCTTTTTTTGCGCCGTTTTTGAGTTCTTTGTAGTTGTAGAAGAATTTTCCGTCTTTTTGAGTAGCAAATTCGCTTGCGGCGCAGTCCATAGCAATGCGCACTTGTTCGCCGGGTTTGTAACCTGCTTTCTCAATGGCTTTTACGATAATGCCGAGAGCGTCTTCGATACCGTTGAGAGCCGGAGCAAAACCTCCTTCGTCGCCCACAGCGGTAGAAAGTCCGCGTTCTTTCAAAAGTTTGGCAAGATTATGGAACACCTCTGCGCCCATTCTAACAGCCTCTTTGATGCTTTTTGCGCCAACAGGACCAATCATAAACTCTTGGAATGCGATAGGTGCGTCGGAGTGGGCTCCGCCGTTGATGATGTTCATCATAGGCAACGGAAGTGTGTACGAATTGCAACCGCCGATGTAACGGTAGAGGGGAATGTTTAAGGCGTTGGCTGCCGCTTTGGCTGCTGCCAACGATACGCCGAGAATAGCGTTTGCGCCAAGTTTCGACTTGGTTTTGGTGCCGTCTAAGGCAATCATTTTGTAGTCTAACGCTCTTTGGTCAAACACACAATCGCCTACCAACGCGGGTGCGATAATGGTGTTGACGTTTTCTACGGCTTTTAAAACGCCTTTGCCAAGATAACGGCCTTTGTTTTCTTTGTCTCGGAGTTCGAGTGCTTCGTTTTCGCCGGTAGATGCGCCCGACGGTACTGCTGCACGGCCCATTACGCCGTTTTCTAATGTTACATCAACCTCTACTGTGGGGTTGCCTCTTGAATCGAGGATTTCTCTTGCGTGAATTTTTGAAATTTTCATAATAAAAATGAAATAATTATTTTGTATAAATATTTAATATATAGTGTATTATGATTTCACTTTAAAAAATTCTTCAAACAAGGATACTGTTTTTTCTATTCCCTCGGTAATTTCGCTTAACAGAATGTACTCGTCGGCTGTGTGCGAGCGGTTGCTGTCGCCGGGACCCATTTTGAGGCTTGCGTATGGCATAACGGCGCGGTCGGATGTGGTGGGCGAACCAAACAACTTGAATCCGCGTTTTGCTGCCAACTGTATAAACGGGTGATTTTCATCTATATGCGATGATTTCAACTTAAACGAGCGGGGCTTTACCTCGGTGTCTTTGTTGGGAATTTCGCGGCGGACAATGTCTAAAACCTCTTGGTGAGTGTATTTTTCGGTGATGCGCACGTCTACCATAAACGAACATTCCGAAGGGATAACATTGTGCAAAGTGCCTGCGTTAACGCCTGTTACTGTGCATTTTACATCGCCAAGCCACGGCGACGACTTTTCAAATTTGTAGTTTTTAAACCACGCGATGTCGTCCATAGCCTTGTAGATGGCGTTGATGCCTGTGTTGCGTGCGGCGTGTCCCGTTTTGCCGTGAGCCAGACAGTCGAGAACCAATATACCTTTCTCTGCCACAGATATTTCCATACAGGTAGGTTCGCCCACAACGGCAAATTCAATAGGCGGAAGTTTGTCTAATATACTTTGCACACCGTTGTCGCCTGAATTTTCTTCTTCGGCAGTAATGGCAACTATCAGATTATAAGGTAATTGCTCATTGTTATAAAAATACAGGAACGTGGAGAGAAGGTTGATAGCCGGTCCGCCGGCATCGTTTGAGCCGAGACCATAGAGAACGCCGTTTTCCACATCGGGCGAAAATGGGTCGCGAGTGTAAGTTTTGGCAGGTAACACCGTGTCGTGGTGCGAGTTAAAGAGGATAGTGGGCTTTTTTTCGTCGAAATTTTTGCTCACAGCCCATACATTATTAAGGTGTCGGTAAACGTCCGCCACGCCGTGATTCTTTAAGTAGTTGAATATCAGTTCGGCAGTCTTATCCTCGTTGCGCGAAACCGACGGCGTGCGTATTAGATTTTTTAAAAGTTCGATACCCTCGTCGGTCAGGGATTTTAACAGATTTGATTGTTGCATAAAGTTTAATTTTTTATCAATGCAAAAATACGAATAACCCACGGCATTGGCAAATATAATTTGTAGGGATATTTTGCCTCCGCCACAGTGCCGCCGATACCTATTTTTGGGGATAGGAGAGAAGGGGGGATGTAAAATAGTGCGTTTTTGAAAGCGAAAATTTGTAAAATAGTGCGTTTTTGAGAGAGAAAAAATGTAAAATAGTGCGTTTTGGGAAGAGAAAAATTGTAAAATAGTGCGTTTAGATTAGTATCAATCTTTACTATTGTTGTGATTTTTAAATACATACGTCTCGAACAGCCATTTGTAGTTTTTGGGGGTGGGTTCAAGGTCGATGGTGGTGAGCGGCGAAAACTGAATCAGATTGTTGGAATAACGTGAAAGGTAATTGATACGCTCGGGGGATTCTTGGATACTTGTCTTGCCCATATTTTTGAGAATGCGATGCAAAAAACTATATTCCGAACTATCCATAATGAGTTTCAAAGCATCCATTTTTTTCTGAGAATACTTGAAGGTCACCTCATTATTATTTACATACAATAATCCCACACTCAACCGCTCTGTGGTGGCGATGTTTAACAGACCGTAAACTATGCTGTATTGAAATTGTGGTTTCATAATGTTACAAATTATGTTGTAATGTTTCTTTAAAATTGTCAAAGCAACAATTAATCCATTGCTTATCAAATAGTTCGTTAATTTTATTGCGTAATGTTTCTTTCGATACGTTCCATATTTGCGGAATCATCATAGTGTCGATATTAGTTAAGACATCACGACAATTTTTGATGCAAATATCGTAAGTTTTTTTTGCATTATCAATAATCGACATATTTTTTGAGTCATTTTTTAATCGACTGAAAATGTCGGCGTAAATAATTGAATCGTATGGTGATAATTGGTAAAGACTTGTATCAAACGAATTGGTGTTGAAAATGCCACCGTAATCAATTGAAATTAATTTTTCGTCACGGTCAACATACAACATATTGGCATTGTTGCACGTTCGGTCTTCGTTTGCCACCCAAAAATCAAACAAGGCGATTTGTATTAACTGGTTAAACAGATTGTCTGATTTTTTTATATCATTGTTGATGCAGTTGGTAACATCGGCGGCGTTGTCGATTTTTAAATATCCGATTGCCTCTGCATTGTGATTGCATTGAATGGCGCAACGTTTTGTGTGTTCGGGTTGAATCTTCACAAAAACTATTTCGGGAGTATTCAGTCCCCAATGTTGAGCCAACAGCGAACCTAAAAGTTCGCTTGCCAACTTGTAAGCCGAAACAGAATCTGCCCTCATATACTTGCAGATATATTGCTTTTGATCGTCGCAAGTAACCAAAACCGGCAAATCGCCTGTTGGAAATACGCTGTCAATTTCTTGTATGGTAGATCGTGTAGATAGCATATTAGTCTCGATATTATGTAGTAAATTTAATTAGATTCACATCATATTCACCAATAATATTGTTTCGCTTTATATTGGGCAAATGTGCCTGAATGATACCACTTGGTAGTTTAGACGGTCTAAATTTACCTGCTTTAATTGCACCATATATTTTAAGTATGTCATCATTGGTTTTATAAAAAACATTGAAGTGTGGATCTTTAATTTCCTGAAAATCATCAATATCAATGAAAATTGGATTAAAATAATCTTGATATTCTAACTCAAATATTGCATCGTTTCTTTGGTCAAATTTTTTTATAATTCCATCAATTGCTATTCTCTTTTGAAATAAAAATTTTTGAAAATCTTTAATATTGTCAAACTCACTGACATTAGCATTGTCTTCCGATTTTGCAAATGCAAAAATTAAACCTGGATAATTACTGACGTTAATCTCATTGAATGATTGTAATACATAATTGTATACGGGAATCCACTTCTCGTCCATCTTAGGGTATTTGCTAAACTTGAAGTCAGGTTGATATACGCCTTCCTTTTCAATAATATCTTTTATATGCTTATTTTGAATAGTCCAAAATTTCATTTCTTTACACAATATTTTTATTAACCATCAATTATATCATCATCAATATACGGCTTTAAATTTGTAGCATACGTATATGGTGTATTCTTTGAAAACCAATTGGGTTCGGTTCGTAAATCAAATTGTACATATTGGTTTTCCTTGAATGTGTTGGTATCGTTCTTTACCAAATATCTCTTGTCAAATGTAATGACAAAATTTGCAGGTTGTCCGCTGGCTAATGTGCCACTAACATATTTGCCAATGCGAGAAACTCTTTTTTGTTCCAATTCGTCGAATCTCGAATTTTTAAGTGCCCAAATATAGTAGTACAATGGGGCAAATTGATAGAATTTCCCTTCTCTTGTGATTTTTTCTGCAATTATTCCATTTGCTTCCAACATTGAATTTAAGTCGCTTGGGTTTTTAACTACTATTAGTTCCTGGTGGTACTTTTTGCACACTTCTTCCAACAGTTCCTCATATAGATTTTGGGTAAGGGATTTAAATCTATATGGATCACCATCTTTATAATCCAAAAACTCTCTGAATTTTACCAAGTCTGCGCTAAACTGATCACGAGTTAAATCATCAAAGTACTTTCTTGTCGCTCTGTCTCTTACCTCTTTTTTCGCATAGGATTCACTTGATATTATTGCCGTTATTGGCTTGTTGGAATTACGAGGATCCAATTCTGCTAATATCGCGTTATCATCCAATGTATTGATGAATGGGCGTAGGCTGATAGTTCTATCGGCATTGCACAAATTATCTTGGAAATATTTATATGCATTTCCCAAGTATCTGTCGCCAATGACTACTTTTGTGCCGAAAAAGGCGTTAACAAAAGGTGTCAATGATGATTCTTCATTGTTGTCCAACTGATAATGGTTTTCTTTTAGTTTTCGATCGGAAGGAAAGAATGTGGACTTGTTAGGGTTGTACTTTTTCTTCCCCCTATCAAACATAAATATTTTTAGGCAATTTCGTGCAATATCATCAACTAATGTCAGTTTTATAAAGTAATTAAAAATCTCATTAATAGTCCATTCTATTTCTATGAAATTTTCTTCCATTCTATCTGTGTTAGTACCTTTGATTCTCCGCATCAAGTCTGTACGAACAAAAATCTTGGGCATAATATTGGAATAACTTGTGTGATAGTTTTTCCAATAGTTAATCAATGGTGAAACAGCATACTCCCAATACATCGGATTGATTCTTGAATCCAATTGGTCATACAAAAGGAACATTTTTGTGTTTTGATTGCGTAGTTGTTCGTTTACCTTGATCATATCTTCATCAATGGCGACAAATAAGTCTAAATCATCATTTTGTAAACATTCTTTATACAATGTAATTGAAATATCTCCAAATATATCCTTGATTAAATGTTTAAATCTGCTTTGTTCGCGAATTGAACTAAATTTTGGATCTAATAGAATTGAGTTCCACGTATGCAGCCTCCAAAACCTTTGAAAATTGTATGTTGTTAAGTTTTGGGGTGTGATGAAGTTTTCAAATTCAAAAAACTTTTTCTTTATAGTTGCTTTGTCTGTGTCGATAACTTGCACAGTGATATAGTCACATTCTTTTATTGTTTTGTCGTTAAACTCTTTTGATGCTCTGTCACGTAGATTTTTCATAATATTGCGTCTTTCCAATGCTTGGTAAAGGTATGTCTTGCCTGTGCCTTTGTATCCTTTAATTAAAAACTTGTCTTGTTTGAACAAATCATTCATACAATCTCTGTAAAAGAACAATTTTTCATCCATATCAGTTGCTTCTGCAAACGATTTTATCTTGGCTAATGTTCTTTTTAAATTCTGCAAGATGATATTTTTAAGGTTAATTGTTTTTAGTGAATTAAGGTAAGTAACATCAACAGAATCAAGTGTATTCGTGTTTACAATATCAGTTACATCTTCACTTGTTGTATTGTTTGCAGTTTCGTCTTTTGCCATTATATCAGTATCTGTTCCAAAAATATCGACGTCAAATTTGAAAAGTTGTGTGTAGTCTTTATTAACATCATCTAATACATACTTTATGAATTTGGTACAATCATAGCCTCCATTCTTGATGC
Organism: Bacteroidales bacterium; assembly: GCA_017651345.1. GTDB lineage: Bacteria > Bacteroidota > Bacteroidia > Bacteroidales > UBA3824 > UBA3824. The sequence continues at coordinate 8,084 of JAGCDD010000358.1, forward strand.
CAATTTTTTCCAATTCTGAATCTCTGTGCAGTTGACAATCGTTTGGATCGTCTTTTTCTTGGTCTTGTGGAAGTCTTGTGTTTTTATAATCGCTCAAAATTTGTTTGAAATCTTTTTCCCAAATCATAGCGTCCTTGTTGGATGGTAATATGGCGTTTACTAATGTTAGTCCAAAACTATTAACATCATTATAATATTCGTCCAACAAGTTCAGTAGTCCTGGTATGGATTGATCATTGCTGCCAAAAAATGCAACAATATGATTTGTGAAATATTTTATTGAGTTGAAAATAATGTCCGAAAAGCCTGTGCGTGAATCAATTAATATCACATCAATGTGTAGTTCGCTTTTCAAGTATTGAAATAAATCAGTAAAAATCTTGCTGATAACCTGAGGATTGCTCAGATTGATGCGTGACAAACCTTCTAAATAGTGGTCTCGATTTTCGGAAAATTTGCCGCCTTCTGTTTCGTTTAGATTACCCGCAGGCATAATAAAGATGTTTTTTAGTATGCCACTATATTTCGAGTCTTCATCCCCCCCAATAAAAGTATTGAGAAAATAGTTGGAATATTTAAAGGATGAAGAAGTAAATGATTTAGAGAATGATATGTCGCTTATCATTTCAACAAGACCGTTAACAATACCCTGTTTTAGGTCTTTGTGTTCGGGCAGGTCAAAAAAATTGATGTACCCCGGGGCTTCTAAATCACAATCAATTATAAATACTTTTTTCCCTAACTGTGCTTTTTTTACTGCGTATGCCATCATAGTAGTAGTTCGAGCCATACCACCTTTGTAACTATAAAATGTCACAACGGGAGGAATGTCGCCGCTTATTTTCTCAGGATTATTATCGAATAGTCCGTTAAAACGGAATCGAGACATAGAAACAATAGGATTATCTCCTTGGAATATTGGTGCGACATAAGAATCTGCATCTTCATATTCGTCTTGCGAATATGGACGGAATTCTATTCTGTAATCCTCTTTGCCAATACCAAGATTATGGATAATGATGTCTTCAATATTCATATTGTTATTGTCTTCGGTGGACAATTCTTCAATCTGCTTAAATTGTTCAGTAAAGTCATTAAGAGTGATTGCTCCACTATTAAACTTGGCAAGTAAATCGTTTTGCCGTGCCGTTTTGTCAAAATCTTGTGTAGATTTTCCCGTTGTCTTGTGTACATAATGCACTATGACAGAGAAATTAGATTCAATTATTATTTTGTGAATGTAATCTCTGTCTGACAATATGTTGTCAATTTTTTTTGCTATGTTTATAATCTGTATCATTCCTTATCTGTTTTTAATGTATGGTATAATTGTTTCATCACAGAATTCGATTATTTCCTCAATGTCTTCGAGTGAAATTGTTAATCTGTTTTCATCAAAATCAGATTCTAAAAAGTATCTTTTGTTAGCATCCCATTTTTGTAACAATTGTGGTAGGCTACTGTGTGTCCCACTAAAAAAGTCAACGATTGTTTCTCCTGTATATTCTGATTTAGTATAATCGAAAACACTATGGTTGTTGAGATTTCTTAGAAAAGTATTTGATTCTTGTCTAAGTGGACCGTCAATTGGTTGGTTGTTTGCATCTATTTCTGCTCTGAATCGAAAACTCGTGTTATTACTGATATAATTGTTTGTATAATCATTGCTGTTATCATTAATGCCGAGTAAGTAACTGAGTTTCTTTTTAATTGGAATTTCAACATTTGGATTCCATTGAATATATCTGAAAATTACATAAACAGAAGCACCTTCTAAAATATACCCCGATATATAGAAAGCGTCGTAAAGAAGACTTTTATGGTCTTGATTGGATGTGTTTTGTGACGATGCTATGAGTTCGTTATACATCATTTTCAGTGCATTAAAGTGTTTGATTGCTACTTTTTTATAATGCGTATATAATCGTGTTTCATCTACTGCCATTGTTTAATTAATCTTATTACTCTCGCAAATATACGCAATTGGTTTTAAAAAGTCAAGCCATCAGAGTGTTTTTTTGAAAAAAACGTCGGACTATTCTCTATTCTTAATTATCTCCTCCATTTCTCCGGCGTAGTAATATGGCAAGTTGTGGAGTGTGAATGTTTTGCCAGATGAAAGTTCTACTTTGTCAACACTTTTGGACTGTCCCCAAAAGCGAACTGCCGAGGTGCAGGGTGATTGCTGCATAAAGAGTTGCAGGGATTTGAGGTGGGCGTTGTGTCCCGATTTAACTTCCACGGGCATTATGCCGTAGCGACGGCTTTTGAAGATAAAATCTATCTCCGCCTGCGAGTTTTTTTCTAAGTTATTGATTTTCTGCAAAATTAAAAAACTTTCTGCACAAATCCAAACATAAAATCGGCTTTTTTTTGCACAAATCCAAACATAAAATCGCCAAAATTTTGCACAAATCCAAACATAAATCACCCAAAATTCTGCACAAATCCAAACATCCCGCCTTTACATTTGGGTGATGTCTTGGATTATCAGGCCGGCGAGGGTGAAGCCAAAGATGGCGGTGATGTGGGCTACTGTGCCGTTGATTTGGGCTTTTGACGAACACCATTCGTGGTTGATGAGGTCGGGGTTGCCAGCGGCGATGATGGCTTTGGGACACATACACGCACTTGTGCCGCAGGTGGAGGCGGTGCCTTTGTTGCAGAGCAGTTCTGGCGAGTAGACGCAGAGAAATTTCTTTTTGGGGAAGGTTTTGTTGCGTTTCATCCTGTTGCGGACGGCTCGCGCCAAGGGGCAGCCTTGCACTTTCCAAAATTCTGCCACCTCTACTTTTGTGGGGTCCATTTTTAGCGCGGCGCCCATTGCCGAAAATAGTTTGCCGTTACATTCCGACGCTCTAAGTATCAGACTTACTTTGTGTTCGAGACTGTCGATGGCATCGATGATATAGTCGTAGGTTTCGAGTTGAAACATCGGGTCGTTTTCGGCAGAGTATATCTCCTGAACGGCGTTGATTTGAGCGTCGGGATTGATTTCTAACAGCCTCTCTTTCAGTACGTCCACTTTTACAAGACCCACTGTTTTGGTGGTGGCTTGCAACTGACGGTTAACGTTGGTGATGCACACGCGGTCGCTGTCGACGATGGTGAGGTGGCGTATTCCGCTGCGTATCAGGCTTTCGGCGCACCAACTGCCCACTCCGCCTACTCCAAATATTATCACACGTTTGGATTGTATGGCGTCCATTGCGTCGTTGCCCAAAAGGAGTGCCTGACGGTTGAATATTGCTTTCTCTTTGCCCATTTTGCGATTTTTTAGGGCGCAAAAATACTAAAATTTTGTATGAATTAACGCCTTATGCCAAAAATGCTGTTATTTTTGCAACTCTGCGCACGTTTTGATAAAGTCCATAAACAGGGGGTGGGGGTGGAGCACGGTAGACGAGTATTCGGGGTGAAACTGCGTGCCAATGTACCACGGATGCGATGGAATCTCCACAATCTCTACCAAGCCCGAACCGGGATTTGTGCCAACGCATTTCATTCCGGCGGTTTCAAATTCGGCTAAATACTTGTTGTTAAACTCGTAACGGTGACGGTGGCGTTCTTTGATAAGTTCTTTTTTGCCGTAAGCGTTGTAAGTGCGGGTGTCGGGCTTGATTTGGCAATCGTATGCACCCAGACGCATTGTGCCGCCGAGGTTGGTGATGTTTTTTTGCTCCTCCATAATATCGATAACGTTGTGGGGCGTTGTGGGGTTCATTTCAATGCTGTCGGCACCGTCAAGACCAAGCACGTTGCGGGCAAACTCTATCACCATCATCTGCATTCCAAGGCAGATACCAAAGGCGGGAAGATTGTGCTCTCGGGCATATTCTGCCGCAATTATCTTGCCCTCGATGCCGCGTTGACCAAATCCGGGACATATCACAATGCCTGCCATTCCTTTGAGCGTGTCGGCAATATTTTCACGTGTAATATTCTCACTATTAACGAATAACGCCTTTACCTTGCGGTCGTTGTACACTCCGGCGTGGGCAAGGCTTTCGAGAATGCTCTTGTATGCGTCTTGAAGGTCGTATTTACCTACAAGTCCGATAGTTATTGTTTTTGTTGCGTTTTTGCGGCGTTCCAAATAGTCGCGCCAAGGACCAAGCGCTGGACGTTCGCCTGGGGTAATGCCCAACTTGCTGAGTATCACCTTGTCGAAACCCTGATTTTGCATATTTACCGGCACTTCGTAAATGCTCGGAAGGTCTTGACTTTGGATAACGGCGGCGGTGTCAACGTTGCAAAAATGAGCCACTTTTGAACGAAGGTCGTCGCTGAGGGGGTGTTCGGTGCGCAAAACAAGCACTTCGGGCTGAATACCAAGACCTTGCAACTGTTTTACGCTCGTCTGCGTGGGTTTGGTTTTGAGTTCGCCTGCCGCAGCCAAGTAGGGGACAAGCGTAAGATGCACATTTAGAGAATTTTGCGGGCCAAGTTCCCAACGCAGTTGACGAATTGCTTCGAGAAAAGGCTGACTTTCAATGTCGCCGATGGTGCCGCCAATTTCGGTGATAACAAAATCGAAATGCTCTTTTGAGGCGTTGAGGCGGATGCGGTGCTTGATTTCGTCGGTGATATGCGGCACCACTTGGATTGTTTTGCCGAGATAGTCGCCATGACGCTCTTTTTCGATGACGCTCAGGTAGATACGTCCTGTGGTAACGCTGTTGTCGCGGGTGGTTTCGATACCTGTAAAACGCTCGTAATGACCAAGATCGAGGTCGGTTTCCATACCGTCGGCTGTTACGTAACATTCGCCGTGTTCGTAAGGATTAAGCGTACCCGGGTCGATATTGATATACGGGTCGAACTTTTGGATAGTGATTTTGTAGCCCCTTGCTTGGAGCAATTTTCCGAGCGATGCGGAAATTATTCCCTTGCCCAACGACGATGTAACGCCGCCTGTAATAAATATGTATTTAGTGTCCATCTTTGCTATGTTTTATGAGGCAAAGTTGGCGAAAAAAACGTTTCGTTTTTCCGTAATTTTTGATTTATTGGAATGCTATAACTTGTGGAAATGTGCCAAAAAAAGTGAGATTTCCACAACTTATAAGCCATTTTTAGCCTATAACTTGTGGAAATGTGGTAAAATAAATGAGATTTCCACAGATTATAAGATTTTTTTTGTATATTTGCAGCGTAAACCAAATATTTTTTCACTATGCTGATAGGACGCGAAAACGAGAAAAAACAACTCTTGGCACTTGCAACCAAAAGAGAATCACAGTTTTGCGCAGTGTACGGACGGCGCAGGGTGGGCAAAACGTATCTCATTAGAGAAACTTTCAACGACCGCTTTACATTCCAACATTCAGGTCTCGCCAATTCTACTATGGACGATCAGTTGGACGAATTTAAAGAATCGCTCAAAAAATTCGGCCTCAAAAACTGCAAGACACCTAAAAATTGGCGCGAGGCGTTCAGGTTTTTGGCTGCGCTTTTGGAAAATTCGCCCGACAAAAAGAAAATCGTATTTATCGACGAACTATCGTGGATGGATACGCCTAAATCTAACTTTATCAGCGCATTAGAACATTTTTGGAACTCGTGGGCATCGGCTCGCAAAGATATTGTGCTGATAGAGTGCGGCAGTGCCACATCGTGGATTGTAAGCAAGATTGTAAAAAATTACGGCGGACTTCACAACCGTCTTACACAGCAGATTTATCTCCGTCCGTTCAACCTCTACGAGTGCGAAAAATATTGTAAATCAGCCGATATGGAGTTTTCGCATTATGATATTTTGGAGTTTTATATGGCTCTTGGCGGAATACCCTATTATTGGAACTTTATCGACCGCGAACTATCTGTAAGTCAGAATATTGATAAAATATTTTTTGCTGATTCAAGTCCGCTTAAAAACGAGTATCTGGCGCTATATTCGTCGCTGTTTAAAAATCCCGACCCTCACCTTGCCATAGTGAAGGCACTCGGTGAAAAAAAGGCGGGAATGACTCGCAGTGAAATTTTGGCAGAAACAAAATTGGCTGATAACCAATTGTTTGGGCGTGCTCTTGAAGAGTTGGAGCAATGCACCTTTATCCGCAAGTATTACGCATTTCAAAAAAAGAACAAAGACGTTGTGTATCAGTTGATTGATAACTTTACGCTGTTTTATTTCCGTTATTTTCTCAAAAACTCCAAACGCAGCGATAATTTTTATTCATCTACCGAAGGCACACCGGTGCGCAACAGTTGGAACGGCTTGGCATTTGAGCGCGTATGTTTTTGGCACATCAATCAGATAAAGCAAAAATTGGGAATTTCGGGCGTTGGTGTAGGCATAAACTCTTGGTTTACAAAGCCTACCGACAATTACGACGGTGCTCAAATCGACTTGCTCATCGACCGCGACGACCGTATTGTAAACATCTGTGAAATAAAGTTTTGCCGCAACGATTATGTAATCGACAAGGCTTATTCCAACAATTTGCGCAACAAGGTTTCAACGTTTCAAACAGCCACTAAAACCAAGAAAGCCGTCCGCCTGACAATGATAACTGTCTATGGCATAAAGCGAAACCAATATTCGTCGATTGTTAACTCTCAAATCACTGCTGAGGATCTTTTTAAACCCGAAAAATAACTTCTTTTTACCTATAACTTGTGGAAATGTGCCAAAAATAGTGAGATTTCCACAACTTATAAGCCAATTTTAGCCTATAACTTGTGGAAATGTGGCAAAAAAAGTGAGATTTCCACAGATTATGATTTGTAGATTTCAGTCGGATACTGCCCTGTAAAGCACGCGGCGCACATATCGGTGCGGTTGCCGGCTTTGAAAAGGGCTTCTTTGGAGAGGAAATGGAGCGAGTCGGCACCGATAAATTCACGCATTTGCTCAACGGTGTAGTGCGAGCCGAGGAGTTCTTCGTAGGTACCGGTGTCCACGCCGTAATAACAGGGAAATGCATATTTGGGACTTGCTATGCAGAGGTGAACTTCCTTTGCACCGGCGTCGCGAAGTAACGATACAATTTGTTTGGATGTGGTGCCGCGCACAATGCTGTCGTCGATGAGCACGAGACTTTTTCCGGCTACAACGCTTCGTACAGGCGAAAGTTTCATCTTTACGCCCCGGCTGCGGAGTTCTTGCGTGGGCTGAATAAAGGTGCGGGCAACGTATTTGCTTTTTACCAAACCCATTTCGTAGGGTATGCCGCTGGCTTCTGAGTAACCTATTGCTGCACTGAGACTTGAATCGGGTACACCTACCACAATATCTGCCTTTACTTTACATTCTTCGTAGAGCAAACGACCCGAATTGTGGCGGAATGTGTGCACGTTGCAACCCTCGATGTCGCTGTCGGGACGGGCAAAATAGATAAACTCCATTATGCACATTTTGTGGTGCTTATCGTCGGAATAATGGCTACTGCGCAGTCCGTGATGGTCGATGGAGAGGATTTCGCCGGGTTCGATGTCGCGGATAAATTCTGCGCCCACAGCATCGAATGCGCAGGTTTCACTTGCCACCATATATCCGTTGCCGAGCCGGGCAAGCGACAGGGGATGAAAACCAAATTTATCGCGGCAAACGTAAAGGCGGTTGGTGGTCATAATCACCATCGAAAAAGCACCTTGCAGCATACTGAGAGCCTCGTTGATGTTGTAAATACGGTGTTCTTCGGTGCGGTCTTTTTTGATTAGATGCGCAAAAAGTTCGCTGTCGGAAGTGGTTTGAAAAAGGCTTCCACGATTTTCTAACATCATACGCAACTCTTTGGAATTGATTATGTTACCATTGTGCACAAGGGCAAAATCGCCGGTGTGATGACGAAATGTCAAGGGCTGCACGTTTTCGATTCCGCCCACATCGGTGGTGGGGTAGCGAACGTGACCAATGGCTATTGACCCCGTAAGAGCAGCGATGTTTTGTTTGTTGAACACCTCGCCAACAAGTCCTATACCCTTATGGGTAAGCATTTTGCCATTGTCGAAAGTTGTAATACCGCAGCCCTGTTGACCACGGTGTTGAAGGCTGTGAAGGGCGTAATAGGCAAAGTCGGCGGCATTTTCCACGCCGTAGAACCCGCATACGCCACATTCGTGGTGGATTTCGTCTTCCATATTATGTTGTTTTTAATTTGCTTCTTTGCAACAAAAGTATCAATTAAAAAGCGGCTATGAAATACGAAAAAGACTGAATTTGATGCGGAATTTGGTAGAGGAATTATTTATTTGCAAAAAATGGTAATAATATTTTGAGTTGTAGAGAAGATTTTGTATCTTTGCATCAAGAACAAAAACTCTTTATATGGAAGCAATGGCAGAAACAACGGCATCAGAACCGAAAAAAAGAATTTCGAGGACAGCAAGATGGGCAATGGCTCATCCGTTTATGATTTATGAAGTTACCGACCCTGAACTGAGGTCGCAACTTTGTTATTATAGAAACAAGACAAAACAAGAGAAAGTACAGCAAGAAGCAATTCAAACCGAAGAAGTAAGCGATGAAGAAATTGATGCTTGATACTTGCGTTATTGTAGATATATTGCTCAACTATAAGGATTTAGATAAAAATGTTAAAATTCTTTTAGAAGATTCTGATTATGTGCTGTGTGCAAGTTTTGAAACAATGCGAGAGTTGGTGGTGCTGTTCAATAGCAACAGGATTCGTTCTCGCAAATGGAAAACAGCGGAGGAGTTGGTTCGGACGGTTGCAAACGAATTAGACATTGAATTCCTCCCTTTGCGAGACCATATCGGCTACACTTATTCGCGCCTTACTCTTAACGAGGCAATGAACCACAAAGACCCAAGTGACCATATTATCATATCACACGCAATCACCGAGCGTATTCCGTTGTTATCAAGCGATTTGAAATTTCCTTTTTATCGTAGTCAAGGTCTTGAATTGATTGAATATTAGAATACAAGGATTTGTGATTATGAATTGATATTCATTATCTCTATCCCTAATTCTGTTTTTCGGTCAATTTTGTCGGCGTAGCAAAAGGTGGTGGATACTATTTTTTTTGAAAATCCGCAACTCTACTGCGGATTTTCTTAGTTCCTAAATGATTTTAATACTCATTCCACGGCTTTATCTTCAAGTTTTCTACGCCGATTTGGCAGATGGCATAGATGTAGGCACTTGCAAGGCGGGCGTTGGTGATGAGCGGAATGTTGAAGTCGATGGCGGTGCGACGGATCTTGTGGCCGTTTTCAAGTTCCCTTGCGGTGTTGTTTTTGGGGATGTTGATCACAAGGTCTATCTTATGATTTGACAGATAGTCGATTACGTTGGGCGATTTGCCAGTGTCAGGCCAATGGAGCACTTCGGATTCGATGCCATTGGCTGCGAGAAAATCGGCTGTTCCGCCTGTCGCATAGAGTTTGTAGCCCTTCTCTTTGAGCATCCGTGAGGCGTCCAAAAGGTCGACCTTGGATTTTGCCGAACCTGAGGAGATGAGCACGCCCTTGTTTTTATCGGGAATGCGGTGACCAACGGAGAGCATACTTTTGAGGAGCGCGGCGTGATAGTTGTCGCCGATGCAAGCCACCTCGCCGGTTGACGACATATCCACACCCAAAACAGGGTCGGCTTTGAGCAAGCGGGCAAACGAGAATTGCGACGACTTAACTCCCACATAATCAATGTCGGCGAAGGTTTTGCCGTAGGGTTCAACCTCGCGTCCGAGCATAATCTCGGTTGCCATTCCTATAAAGTTAAACTTGGTAATCTTTGACACAAACGGGAAACTGCGCGAAGCCCTTAAATTACACTCAATTACACGCAACGAATTGTCTTTGGCAAGGAACTGAATGTTAAACGGTCCGGAAATGTTCAACGTTTGTGCTATCTGTTTGGAAATCTTTTTGATACGGCGTATTGTTTCGTAATAGAGTTTCTGAGCGGGAAAAACCACAGTGGCGTCGCCAGAGTGAACGCCTGCGTATTCGATATGCTCGCTGATGGCGTAACATTTGATAATTCCGTGCTGTGCAACTGCGTCTATTTCAACCTCTTTGGCACGTTGTAGGAATTCTGTTACCACCACGGGGTGCTCTTGACTTACCACGGCGGCGTTGCGGAGAGCGTTTTCAAGTTCGTCGCGACTTTCTACCACACGCATTGCGGCACCCGAAAGCACATACGAGGGACGAATCAAAACAGGCAGTCCCACTTCGTCGACAAAACTGTAAATATCCTTTATATCAGTGAGTTCCTTCCAGCGCGGTTGGTCAATTCCTAGACTGTCGCACATTTCGGAAAACTTTTGACGGTCTTCTGCCATATCAATTGATTTTGCAGGTGTTCCGAGAATATTAACGCCTTGTTTATCAAGTAATAAAGCAAGGTTGTTGGGAATTTGTCCGCCGGTGGAGACAATCACGCCTTTGGGCTGTTCCATCTCGTAAATATCGAGCACGCGTTCGAGGGTGAGTTCGTCGAAAAACAGCCGGTCGCAAATGTCGTAGTCGGTGCTGACGGTTTCGGGGTTGTAGTTGATCATAATGGCACGGTAGCCCATCTCCTGAATTTTTTTAACCGCAGCCACGCCGCACCAGTCGAATTCTACCGACGAACCAATGCGGTAAGCACCAGAGCCAAGCACAATTACAGATTTTCCATCGTGGTTGAACTCAACATCGTTTTCGGTTCCGTTGTAGGTGATATACAGATAGTTGGTTTGTGCGGGATATTCGCCTGCGAGAGTGTCGATTTGTTTTACTACTGGATTGATACCGAGCGATTTGCGATAGCGGCGAACCTCCAAGGCTTTTTGGTGCGGGTCGATGTTGTCTTTGATAACAATCTTTCCAATTTGGTAGTCGGAATATCCCATCTGTTTTGCCTCCAAAAGCAGTTCTCGGTTGATATTTTCGATGCCGGAGCATTTTGCAAGTTCGAGTTTGAGACGGTGAATGTTTTCCAATCGTGCAAGGAACCACTTGTCGATTTTGGTCATATCGTGCAGACGGTCAACGGTATAGCCGCGGTCAAAAGCAATTTCAATGGCAGCCAAACGTTTGTCGGTGGGGTTGTTGAGTTCAAAATCAAGGTCGGGAATGGTGATGGTGTTACCAGTGAATCCGTGCATACCTTGTCCCACCATACGCAGACCCTTTTGGATGGCCTCCTCAAAGGTGCGTCCGATAGACATTACCTCGCCGACAGATTTCATCGACGAGCCAATCAACTTGCTAACTCCCTCAAACTTACCAAGATCCCAACGAGGAATTTTGCAGACAACGTAATCGAGAGCAGGTTCAAAACAAGCCTTGGTAACTTTGGTAACGGCGTTTGGAATCTCGTCGAGACCGTATCCCAAGCCCAATTTTGCTGCCACTGCCGCCAGCGGATAGCCTGTCGCTTTTGACGCAAGGGCCGATGAGCGGCTGAGTCGAGCGTTTACCTCAATCACGCGGTAGTCGTCGCTTTCGGGGTCGAGGGCATACTGTACGTTACATTCGCCCACAATGCCCACGTGGCGCACAATCTTGATGGCAATGCTTCGGAGAAGATGATATTCGTGGTCGCTGAGGGTTTGCGAGGGAGCCACCACAACGCTTTCGCCGGTATGGATGCCGAGCGGGTCGAAATTCTCCATGTTGCAGACCGTGATGCAGTTGTCGTAACGGTCGCGCACCACTTCGTACTCAATTTCTTTCCAACCTTTGAGCGATTTTTCGATTAGAATTTGGGGCGAATACGAAAACGCAGATTCGGCAAGGCGACGGAGTTCGTCGTCGTTGGCACAGAAACCCGAACCAAGACCGCCGAGAGTGTAAGCCGCACGCACAATCACTGGGTAACCAATTTCGCGAACCACATTCAAAGCCTCGTCGATATTGTTGACAGCCACGCTCTTGGCGGTTTTTACGCCAATGCTGTGCATCATCTCGGCAAAAAGTTCGCGGTCTTCGGTGTTGATAATCGCCTGAACGGGAGTACCGAGCACCTTGACGTTATATTTTTCTAACACACCCGACTTATGGAGAGCCACGCCGCAGTTGAGCGCAGTCTGTCCGCCAAAGGCAAGAAGAATGGCATCGGGACGTTCTTTTTCAATAACTTTTTCTACAAATTCGGGAGTAACGGGCAGATAATAAATCACGTCGGCAATACCTTCTGAGGTCTGCACCGTGGCAATATTCGGGTTGATGAGGATTGTGAATTTTCCCTCCTCGCGCAACGCCTTCAACGCCTGCGATCCTGAATAGTCAAACTCGCCCGATTCGCCAATTTTTAATGCGCCCGAGCCAAGTACTAATATTTTTTTACAATCTTCCATAATTCTATTATCTGTTTTTGTATTTTACCATATTGTTGAAAAATTCTGCAAAAAGCGATTCGGTATCCACCGGTCCGCTCGAAGCCTCGGGGTGAAACTGCGTTGAGAAAAACGGTTTCTCTTTGTGACGGATGCCCTCGTTGGTGCCGTCGTTGAGGTTAACGAACATTGTTTCCCAATCGCTTGGAATTGTCTTATCGTCAATGGCATAGCCGTGATTTTGACTTGTAATAAAACAGCGATGAGTGCCAGGAATTTGCACGGGTTGGTTGTGGCTGCGGTGTCCGTATTTTAGTTTGTATGTTTTTGCGCCCGCAGCAAGTGCAAGCAACTGATTGCCAAGACAAATGCCCATAATCGGACGGTCTTGCTGCAAAGCCTTTTTGATGTTTTCAACTGTGGAAGTGCATTTTGCGGGGTCGCCGGGACCGTTTGAGATAAACAGTCCGTCGTAATCTTCGTTAATAAAATCATAGTCCCAAGGCACGCGTTTGATGGTAACATCGTGTTTCAAAAGGCAGCGGAGAATGTTGTTTTTCATTCCGCAGTCTACCATCAATACCTTGTAATTACCTGAGCCGTAGGTTGTAATCTCTTTTGTAGAGACTTGTTCCACAAGGTTGTCTTGGTTGGGGTCGTAGAAAGGAATGTCGTCGATGTCGAAAATGATTTTGCCGGGCATAGAGCCGTATTCGCGTAGTTTTTTGGTGAGGGCGCGAGTGTCGATGCCGCAAATGCCGGGCACTTGCCACTCTTTGAGCCAATCGCCGAGACTTTTTTTCGAGTCCCAATGGCTGTAACGCTCCGAATAATTAGAAATAACAAGAGCCGAACATTGAATCTTGTCCGACTCGTAAAAGTTTGATACACCGTTAGTTTTTTCATCGCCCGGCACACCGTAATTACCAATCATAGGGTAGGTAGGAATAAGAATCTGCCCCTTGTAACTTGGGTCGGTGAGGCTTTCGGGATAGCCCGTCATAGCGGTGTAAAACACCAATTCGCCCGCTACCGATTTTTCGTAGCCAAACGACAGCCCCTCGTATTCGCTGCCGTCGGCAAGTTTCAAAATTGCTTTTTTCATTGCCATGTAATTATTTTTCAACGCCGCAAAATTACAGATAAAAACGGACGGCGAGAATACGAGAAAAACTGAATTTTTGATTTGGGATTTGAGAAAAATGGATTACCTTTGCAGAGACAATAAAGGCAAAAGTTATGGCAAAAGAATTTAACACATCGGTAACTTGCAATCCAAAACGTCACTATATGGTGGACGTTACGGCAAAGATGAAGGTTTTTGAAGGCTTGATAGACGACGGTAAATATTTTACAATCACTCGTGCACGACAGTTTGGAAAATCCACCTCGCTTAATTGGATTTACAATAATTTGAGTGATAGGTATTTAGTGATACCTGCAAGTTTTGAAAAATACTCAGAAGATAGTTGGAATGACGATGATTCTTTTTGTAAATATTTTTGTACCAAGATTATAGATGCTTGTGTTCGAGAAAACGACAAAAGTGTTATAAGTTTTTGGCAGGATGCAAAAAATACACAAAAGTTTGATTTTGACCAATTATCTCAAAAAATTACCGATTTTTGCCAGAAATGCGGTAGAAAAGTGGTGCTTACCATCGACGAAGTAGACAAGGCAAGCAACAACGAGGTTTTTGTAAGATTTCTTGGAATGTTGCGCAATCTGTATCTCGACCGCGAAAAATTTAGCGATGAAACCCTCACATTTTGGTCGGTAATACTTGCGGGTGTTTACGATGTCAAGAATTTGAAACTTAAAATACGTCCCGAAGAGAAGCATCAATTCAATTCTTCGTGGAATGTTGCCGCCGATTACAAACTCGATATGACATTTAATCCTCAGGAAATAAGCACGATGCTTGCCGATTATGAAAATGATTATCATTTTGGATTCAACATAAAAGAAATTTCTGAGGAGATTTACAAATATACGTCGGGCTATCCAGTTTTGGTGAGTGCGGTTTGCAAGGCAATCGACGAACAATTAGACAAGGATTGGACTTTGGACGGTGTTTTGAAAGGTGTAAAAACTGTGTTGAGAGACGAAAATTTCACACTTTTGAAGTACATCAAAAGGAATATGGAACAATATCCCGAACTAAAAACGTTTCTCAGAGCGGTTACATTAGACCGAATTTACATCAATTATTACGCGTTGAATACGCCGGTTGATTTGGCGAGAATGTTTGCCTACATACGTCCTGACAAAAATTCGAGGGCGCAGATTCACAATCTGATTTTTCAACAGGTTTTGTATGAATATTTCATTGCCGAAAATACGCTCAGTCAGTTGAATAGCAATACAGGTGTCTTCGTAGATAAAAACGGCGACCTTAATATACCATTGATTATCAATCGTTTTAAAGATTTGATGTCGAAGAAACAGAACAAAGAGGAGTTTCTTGAACGTGAGGGACGCTTTATGTTCATCTGTTTTCTTAAACCGATTATCAACGGCACAGGCTTTTATTATTCCGAGCCCGAAAACGACGACGGCAGCCGTATGGATTTGGTAATCACCTATAATCGCAAAGAGTACGTTATAGAATTAAAAATTTGGCATGGCACCGAATACGAAATCTCTGGCAGAGACCAACTTTCGGAATACCTTACCACCCGCAACCTATCCGAAGGCTACCTTGTAACCTTCTCATTCCTCAAAAACAAAGTGGTTCAAGAAAAACCCGAATGGATTGAGTATGAGGGGAAAAGGATATATGAGGCAATAATCTAATTTGATTTAATAAAGTTGCTAACTTTACAAAAAAAAGATATGAAATCGCAGTCGTACTATATTAACCTATTGAGAGACAATTCCGAAAAACTTCACAACGATTTCGGAATCACTTTTATGCGGCTTTTTGGCAGCGTGGCAAAAAACAAGCATAACGAAAACAGCGATGTGGATCTATTTGTAAAAATGCCGCCCGTATTTTACAATGCCATAGCCGCCGCCCAGTTTTTGGAGGAACTTTTAGGTTGTAAAGTAGACTTGATATGCGACCATGATAATTTAAACCCATTTTTCCGCAACCAAATTGACAAATATGGAATCGATATTTTCAGAACAACGGGGATTGTTGCTTGAAATCAAAAACAACATTAAGCCATTAGAAGATGCCGTTGACTTTTTATAAAATATCTTGATGAGTAATTTAACAATGAACATGGGTGAAGAATAAAAAAATATGGCAACGATAAGTATGCTACTTATAGGTTGCATATTTTTGCCCAAAGTTGCAACTTATAAGTGGCATATTTCCACAAAAAGTTGCAACTTATAATTTTTGCTTGTGTATAATTAATTGATAATCAAGTGTGAATATGAATTCGTATTCAAAATCAAACAACTGAATACGATGGCTCAAAAATCAGCGTGATTCCTGTTTGGAAATTTTTGATTGAGAAGGAGTGATTGTTATATATTGTTTTTCAGATACTTGCAATTTTGTTTGACAAAACCGAGAGGAATAATTGGTCATTTTTTGACAAAACCGAGAGGAATAAATGGTCGTTTTTTGTTAAAACCGAGAGGAATAATTGCCCTTTTTTTGACAAAACCGAGAGGAATAATTGCTTTTTTGTGTTGTATGTGTCTTTTCTTTTTTTACCTTTGCGGTATTAAAAACCGAAACCATTTGCAACAATGAACAGTGAAAAATATACAAACGATGATGTCTACGATTTTTTGAGCGAGGAACTAAAATATCACTCAGATATTAAGCATTATACAAGTAAACAACTCCAAAAGCACGAAGGAGATGCCGAGTTTTGGAATACATTATCGGACTCGTTGGATTGTTTTCGTGTTTGTGAGGTTTGTCAAAAGCCTATGATAGTAGGTTACTGTGTAGATGGTTCGTGTTTTTGTTCGGACGAATGTCTGCATCAAGTAATGTCAGATGAGGAATTTGAAGAAGCCAACGCCGAAGGTGAAGGCGATGCTTACTATACAGTATGGTATGAAGATTCAATAACTTTTGCACAACATAGTGGAGAATGAAAACAGCGAAACCATTTATAAAGTGGGCGGGCGGCAAATCGCAGTTGTTAAGCGAAATCCGTTCTAAGTACCCTACAACAATAGAGAAATACTGCGAGCCGTTTGTTGGTGGTGGCGCGGTGCTGTTTGATGTTTTGTCGAATTTTACCCCAAAAGAGGTACTAATCAACGATATAAACGCCGAACTAATAAATACGTACCGTCAAATCAAAGCGAACTGTGAACCTCTTATTTCGCAACTCTCTGATTTACAAGATAAATATAAATCTCTTTCTGACAAACAGCGCAAAGCGTTGTTCTTTGAGAAGCGCGAAAGATTTAATTCTTTGAAAATCAATGGCAATGCAAATGAGAATCTTGAAAAAGCGGCTTTATTTATATTTATAAACAAGACATGCTTTAATGGTTTGTATCGCGTAAACTCCAAAGGATTGTTTAACGTACCGTTCAATAATGCAAAGAATCCTTTACTTTGTGATGAGGAAAATTTGCGGGCTTGTTCGGAGGTTTTGCAGAACGTGGAAATGACGGTTGGAGATTATTCGATTTGTAAAGATTTTATTGACAAAAATACTTTTGTTTATATTGACCCACCGTATCGTCCTTTGACACAGACTTCCGCTTTCACGTCGTACAGCGAAAATGGTTTTTCTGACGAGCAACAGATTGAATTAGGCAAATTTATCGATTCAATCTCAAAAAAGGGAGTATATTTTGTTGCCAATAATTCCGACCCGAAAAATACGAATCAAGATGATAATTTTTTCGACGACCTCTATACTAAATATTTGATAGAGAGAATTTCAGCAAGTCGTGCAATTAATTCTAATGGCAGCAAGCGAGGAAAGATTAGCGAACTTTTGATTACCAACGTATCAAAAGCGAGTGAATTTGAATTGACGGCGGAAGATTTATTCCATTTGCCTGAATATCAAGAAATTTTCAGCGAACAAATCGGAGATCCTAATGTTGATAAATTCGCCAAAACGAAAATTACAAAGGATTTAGCAAAAACCAAAAACTATAAGCCCGGCTACTTTTATCACGCTGTCGGTGGTACAGGCGAAAGTGGTGTAGGTGAAGGATTATATTTGGGTAAAGATTCAAAGGCTCTGTTCAATTTTTATAATGGAGAAGGCGAATTTGGCGAAAATGTTATCACATATTATGGATTCCCGCATTTTATTGATTTGTCAAGAATAGATGATTTTGATTCATTCGAGAATGAGGCAATAAAAGAATTTGGAAAAGATAACAAAAAATCTTATTTTCAGAAACTTGCGTTAGCCAAAGGCTACGATGGTATCAGATATTATGATATTTGTGCTACGGGAGAAGAATTTGTTTTGTACAATACTGACAAAGTGAAACAAATATCGAAAAAAGTAAAAAAACAATCATTAGAATGGTGGTAATGAAAGATTTCAATTTGTTCATATCGCAATTACGAGAAACCAATCAGTCTTTGGATTTCTTTTGTGACTTTGTAAAAATCGGTCGAAACGTTGACGATATAAAGTTAAGTCTCTGTATGTTAAATAGTTTAATTGGAACTTCTGATTTAAGAAAGTCCGTTGAAACTATTTGGAACAGAGATAAAACGGCGTTTTCTGTGATGCCAATTCTAATTGCTGTTAGGGACGATGGCAGCAAAAAGATTCTCAATTCCATTGACCAAATCATTGAAATGAAAACACTTTTTGATTCAATTGATGGCGTAGTAGAATTTTTGGATAATACAGGATTGGCTGATTTATTCAAAAATCGCCAAATAAAAGACCTTGTGGACTATGTTTTTGGCATAGAAACAGGTTTAGATACAAATGCACGTAAAAATCGTAGTGGTCATATTATGGAAAATACTGTGGCACAGATTTTTAACAAGCACAAAATCAAATTTCGTCAGGAGGTTTATTCAAAAGAATGGTCTGAAATTACCAAAGTTCTTGGCGACGATGAAAAACGTTTTGATTTTGTGATTGAAACCGAAACCAAAACGTATCTGATTGAAGTAAACTTTTATAGTGGAGGTGGTTCAAAACTCAACGAAGTTGCACGTTCATACTCTGAACTTGCGCCTAAAATCAATTCTGTTGATGGATTTGAGTTTGTTTGGATTACAGACGGAATTGGTTGGAAATCAGCCAAGAACAAACTTCAAGAGGCGTATAGTATCATTCCGAAAGTGTATAATCTGACGGATATTGTTAATTTTATAAACGAAATCAAATAAAATGGCTAAAAATATTTATCCTCATAAAATTGACTTGAAGGCATTGAGTATAAGAAATACCAATCGTCAAGATTTTGCTGCCCAATTGATTGATATAGAATACCGTGGCTATGAAGTAGAGCAATGTGATGACGGTCGCAAAATAGTTATCACCAAGCCGGGCGGAAAGCGTGTTTTTGGACAACCCAAAAAAGAGGATATTTTAGTATTTATTTTCAATCCAACAGACGAAACGCTTTGGCAGATAACACATAAGCAAATTTTTGAGGATGTAGAAGCCAAATGTCAAGAAAACAAAGAAGAAGGCAAGAAGTTTATCGCTTTGCTTGAACGGACATTAAACGGTGAAGAACCAATGGATTTTATTGAAGATATTCGTTCGTTATCATTTCAAACAGGTGAAAAACCCGAAGTGTTGATTAAGGCTTACAAATGGATTTGGGGACAAGAAGATGTCAATTATCCCAACGGCGAAGGTCGTTTTAAATCTTGGTCAGGTTATGTTGAATTATTAAAAACATTGTGAAAAGTGCAGACATATCCAAACTTCACCCTCTACCTTGCCGACTGCATCGACATTATTCCGCAACTGCCTGATAATTCGCTCGATGCCATCTTTGCCGACCCGCCGTATTTTCTCTCAAATGGAGGAATTTCGGTTCAGAGCGGCAAACAGGTTTGCGTGGACAAAGGTGATTGGGATAAGGGCGGAACGCCGGAGTATATTTACAACTTTAATCGCCGTTGGTTGGAACTTTGTCGTCCCAAATTGAAAGACAACGGAACAATTTGGATTTCAGGTACATATCATAATATTTTTGTGGTTCAACGATGTTTGCAGGAACTTGGCTACAAAATCCTGAATATCATTACGTGGCAGAAAACCGACCCACCGCCAAACCTTTCGTGTAGGTATTTCAACTTTTCGACCGAGTTGATAATTTGGGCGCGTAAATTCGAAAAAGTGCCGCACAAATTCAACTATGACGTAATGAAAAAACTAAACGGCGACAAGCAAATGACTGATGTTTGGCGTTTGCCTGCCGTCGGTAAATGGGAAAAAACTTGTGGCAAACACCCAACGCAAAAGCCTTTGCGGTTGCTTTATCGCATAATTTTGGCGTCAACCGACGAAGGAGGAACCATATTAGACCCTTTTGCCGGAAGTAGCACTACGGGCATTGCTGCAAATCTTTTGGGCAGAAATTATATCGGAATCGAAAAAGAAAAGGAGTTTTACGATTTAAGTATTGCTCGCCGCAATGAGTTGGAAAACAACGAAAAACGTCAAAAACTTTTAGATAACATTCGCAAAACAGAAAACAGTGCAACCGTTCTCGTTAATCACGCCCGAAAAGAATTGCGCGAGTTGATGATAGAGAAAGGGCTTTGCTATCTCCGCGCCGGAGATTCAAAAGGTTCATTGCAAGTTACGCCCGGTTTTGAGCGAATGAAATATGTTTTACTTCATACCAACGGTGAAAACTATCAATTGTTTAAATTGAAAAAAGAAGGCACGTTTCAGATTTGGACAAAAGAAAACCTCGAAAAATACGGTTTTTCGCCCGAACATTCGCCGTATTATATTGTGCTTCATTTTGATAACAAACCACTTGATTTGTCATATACTCCAAATCTGAAACAGCGTCAAAATACTTATAAGGCAAAACTTTATCCGCTGACGGATTTTGTATAATCCCCCCTACAAACTCCTCTCTATCCTCTCAATTGCCTCCTTGGTATTCTCTCTTGTTCCAAATGCGGTGATGCGGACGTAGCCTTCGCCGGAGGGACCAAAGCCGGCACCGGGGGTTACTACTACTTGGGCGTTGTGGAGAAGACGGTCGAAGAAGGTCCATGAATCAACGCCTTGCGGGGTGCGAACCCAAATGTAGGGTGCGTTTTCGCCACCGAAAACCTCTAAGCCGGATTTCGATAGACTGTCGCGGATGATTTGGGCGTTGGTGAGATAATATTGAATGGTGGCGCGGGTTTGACTGTAACCTTCTGCCGAAAATATTGCCTCTGCACCTCGCTGCGAAATGTAGGATGCACCGTTGAATTTTGAGCATTGACGACGATTCCAAACGGGATTGAGGGCTACGCGATTGCCACTTTCGGATTGTATCTTCAACTCGTTGGGTATCACTGTGTAACCGCAACGTATGCCGGTGAATCCTGCCGTTTTTGAAAAACTGCGAAACTCTATGGCACATTCTTTTGCACCCTCAATTTCGTAAATAGAGTGGGGGATGGCGGGGTCGGTGATAAATGCCTCGTATGCAGAATCATACAGAATGAGTGTGTCGTTTTTAAGGGCGTAATCTACCCAACGTTTCAAGCCTTCGCGGGTGATAACTGCGCCGGTGGGGTTGTTGGGGAAACAGAGATACATCACGTCGATTTTTTCGGTGGGAATATCACCTGTAAAGCCGTTTTCTGCCGTGCAGGGGATATAGCGAATTTGGCGACCTGCCATGGTGTTGGTATCTACATAAACGGGGTAAACAGGGTCGGTAACGCCGATAATATTGTTTGAAGATAGAATGTCGCCGATGTTTCCAAGGTCGCTTTTTGCGCCATCGGAAATGAAAATCTCGTCAACCGTCAGAGAAATTCCACGTTTGGCATAGTCATTTTCTATGATTTTTGAGCGGAGAAAATCATAACCTTGTTCGGGTCCGTAGCCGTGAAAATTTTGGGTTGTGGTGCAGTCGTCTACTGCCTTTTTCATTGCTTGGGTAACGGCTGAGGCAAGGGGTTGGGTAACGTCGCCTATGCCGAGACTAATTATTTTTGCGGCGGGATTCGCCTCTTTATATGCCGCTACACGTTTTGCTATTTCGGCAAATAAGTAACGGTGCTGAATTTTAGTGAAATTATCGTTTATGTATGCCATACTTCAATTGTTTAATGCATTGATTGTTACATCTCCTTCAAAAACAGTATTAGCCGTGCCGGACATTTTTACTTGTTTTGTGTAGGTGCTGTACGTTATTGTGAGACTTCCGCCGTCCATTTGCACAAGGCATTTTTCGGGTTCGGTGAGGTTTGCCATTGCGCAGGCTACTGCCGATGCGCAAGCACCTGTGCCACAGGCTTGTGTAATGCCGCTGCCACGTTCCCATACTCGCATACGAATATGGTTGCGGTTGATAACTTGCACAAACTCAACGTTGATGCCGCCGGGAAACTTTGGATTGGTTTCTAACGATGCGCCTATGTTGGCAATGTCGATGGTTTCGGCATTGTTGACAAACAGCACAAGATGTGGATTGCCCATATCGATGGCTGTGGCGGTGAATTTCTGTCCAAAAGCCTCTACCGAGCCGCGATCGATGGTGCCGTCGGGAAGTTGTAATAGTTTGCCTTCGCCCATATCCACGTCAACGGTGTCTACATGGTTTGAGTCGTCGATGTGAAGGTTGAGGGTTTTGATGCCTGAAAGAGTTTCAAGTTTGATAACATTTTTGTCGGTCAAGCCTTTGTCGTAGAGATATTTGCCAATGCAGCGCGAAGCATTTCCGCACATTTTGGCTTCTGAACCGTCGGCGTTGAAAATTCTCATGCTGAAATCGCCGACCGAAGAATTGCCGATTAACACAATGCCATCGCCGCC
>JAGCDD010000359.1 GCA_017651345.1 Bacteroidales bacterium
GTTTGCCGATTTGCGCTCAGTAAATGCTGTGGTGCGAAACCTTATCACCAACGCCATCAAATTTTCGTATCCCGGCAGCACTATCAACATCTCGGTAGACGAATTCAGCGACGACAACAATTTTGCTATAATATCAGTTGCCGACAATGGCGTGGGCATGACCGAAGAACAAAAACAACACCTTTTTGACAACAATTCGCCGTCCACCACAGCAGGCACACAAAACGAAAAAGGCACAGGTTTGGGACTTCTATTATGTCGCGACCTTGTGGAAAAAAACGGTGGCAAAATTTGGGCAAAAGATAACAAACCACAAGGCACAGTATTCTGCTTTACACTATCGTTTGCGTAGATTTTTACCGTCGCAAAAGACGAAGCATTCCCCTTACACCGCCATTGGCTATCATACTTACATCTGCATCCGAAACCGCAAACCGTTCTTTAAGCTTGTCGCTGAGCTGTTCGGGTGTGATACCAGTAACTATACCGCCATATTCTGAATAAGAAATTTCACCTCGTTCTTCCGAAACTATCACCACAAGGCTGTCGGAAACCTCGCTCATACCGATACCGCTACGGTGACGCAGACCGATTTTTTTGGGCAAATCCATATTGGAAGAAACGGGCAACACACATTTGGCAGCCACTATCCTACCCTTTACAATTATCACCGCGCCATCGTGCAGAGGTGCATTTTTAAAGAAAATAGCATCCAAGATTCGTGCGCTGATATTGCAGTCGAGACGTTCGCCAGTTTCGATAATGGCGGTTAAATCAGAATGCGACGGTAACACTATCAGCGCACCTACCTTGTGTTGTGCAAAACTATCGCACGCCTTCACTATTTCAGAAATGTTTAGTTCCTCGGCGGATTGTTTTATCACCTTGTGAAAAATTCGTTCAATAGAAAAGAATTTTGACAGCGAAGACTTATTGCCCAAATCAAGCAGGAACTTCCTGATTTCGGGGTGAAAAACCACCACAAGAGCAAGAAGTCCCACGCTCGCCACATTGTTCATAATTGTGGAAATAAGGCTCATGTTGAGCGCACGTACCACCATCCAAATAATGTAGATGATAAACACGCCAACTATAATATTCATTGCCGTACTGCCCTTAAACTTCTTATACACAAAATATAAGATATAGGCAGTAAGCAAAATATCAATAAGGTCTACAAAGCCAAAATTAAAAAAGCCCAAGATTATTCAAATTTAAAATCTCTGTAATTCCATTTGCCAAGAATAGTACCTTGTTTGAGCAAAACTATGCCGGGATTAGCACGGACAATGGTTTTGAGGGTAATATCATCGGTGTTAAAAAACTGCATAGTTACTTGATATTTGTCTTTCACTTGGTCTATAACATCAGCATTGCTCGATGTCAAAGCGCCAATCACATATTCTTTGCGATTAGCATAATCTTCTAATTCTTTGAGCATTTCAAGACCATCTTCATCGGCTTTTTCAAGTTTGTGCATTACCACCAACAGCACTGGATTTTCAAAATTCATAAGCATAGGAACATAATCAGTGCCGGTAGAATCATCTGGCGGAACCATAGTAAAGTCGTGAATAGGAGGACGATAACCCTCTTTTATCACATTGTCTTCGCGGTCAACATATTTCCAAAGTTGGGTATCAGAAGGATATTCTTCGAGAGTAAATTTTTTCTGCTCGCCGGTTTGGGTGTTTTCCATAATAAAAAGGTGCTCAATTTCATCGCGGGGAGCATCTTCGGGAATCACCATTTGGTCGGGGATATAAGTTCCCACCTTGTAGGGGCGGCAGTCGTAAATAGGCAGATGATGAATTGTGTAGAATTGAAAAAGGATAGCTAAAACAAACGAAGAAGACGAAATAGCCAATTCCACGTTATCAGAAAGCGGATTGTCGATACGCTTGCGATATATAAGCAAGAAAATCACCAACACAATCAGCACTACATTTTTAACAAACGTTTCCCAATTGGAAAGTTTAATACAATCGCCAAAACATCCGCAGTCGCTAACAGCATTAGAAATAGCCAGCCACAAAGTCAACGGTGTAAAAATCAATTCCAAAAAGAAAGCAAGCCATATTCCAAGCCTTGCTTTAAGGTTGAAAAACAACATAATACCAATGGTAAATTCTAAAGCAGACAGCATGAACGCCAATGGAAGAGTAAAAGACTCCAAATTAGTCCATCCGAATGCAACAAAATAATCGTGAAATTTGTAGGAAGATCCTAAGGGATCCATTGCTTTTAGAAAACCTGAAACTATAAATACAAGTCCTAATAATACCCTTACAATGAAAATTAATACTTTCATATTGCTTTAACTTATTGATTTATACTTTTTTGAACTTCATCTAACTTAATAAGGTTAAACACCGAATAGTTGATAATATCGTAATATCCGGCATCAATACCCTCCGAAACGGTGGTTTTTCCGTTGTTGTCTTCGATTTGTTTAATACGATACAACTTCATGAGAATCAAGTCGGTAATACTTGTTACCCTCATAGTTCGCCAAGCCTCGCCATAATCGTGATTTTTGCGCATCATAAGGTCTTTGGCATTGGCAGCATACTTGTCGTAGTATGATAACGCCTCATCTGCCGAAAAATCAGCTGTATCGGCAAAACCTTTTTCTAATTGAATCAAACCCATAATGGCATAATTAATCATGCCAACAAACTCAGGTTCAACACCTTCGTCTACAAGGGCTGTTTTGGTGATTTCAATTTCGCGAATACGGTTGGCTTTGATAAATATTTGGTCGGTTACCGATTGCGGACGCATAATGCGCCAAGCCGTGCCGTAATCGGTGGCTTTTTTGCTAAATAATGTGCGGCAACGGGTTATAACCGCGTCAAATTGTTGTCCTGTGTCCATCTTTACCTTTGGTTTTACATCGCAATTTTAGATATTTTTTTTGAAATGCACAAAAAAAACTAACAATAGAAACCGTTATTTTTTGTTAAACACAAAAAAAGAAAAAAATTTTTCATATTTTTTTTGTTTAATTATTTTTTTCATATATTTGTAACCGTATAAATATTACAAAATAACCGATTTAATAACTTTGCAACACACAAAAATTCAAAAGAGTTTTTGCGCATTTGCTTTAAATAAAACAAATATGGAAGAAATTCAATCTACCAACGAAGTTCCCCAAACTATCAAGGAGAGAGTAATTTACATTATTCATCAGTTAAACCTTTCGGTAGCAAAATTTGAACGTCTTGTAGGATGGTCGGTTGGCTATGTTAGCACCATCAAAGAAACTTTTAAAATTAAAAAAGCCAACCAAATCAAAAAAGTTTTCAAAAACGTAAACATCAACTTTATTATGAAAGGTAAAGGCGAACCTTTCAAAGCCGTAAAAGACGATCCCCGCTTGATTTCAGAAGAAACATATCAAGGAAGATTCAAAAAAATGCTTTCGCAACTTCAAGAAAAAGGCATTGTTAAAAACCAATCTGACCTTGCTAAACAACTTGGCTACAATAGCACTTACCTTTCGGTAATAGCCAACAAGCGCGAAAGAGTGCCTGCAAACTTTATAGAAAAACTTAAAAAATTAGATGAGACTATCGATGGCGAATGGTTGCTCAACAATCCCGCAAGTGCCAACACCGCCGACGAACAACAACAAGTGATCGAAGCTGTTAACGCTCTGCCCGAAACATCAGAAGCACCTGCAGAAGAGCCTCAAAAAGAGCCTAAACAGAAAAAGAAACCCGGTCGCAAACCTGGTCGCAAACCCGCTGCTGCTAAAGAAACCAAAGCTGCAGAAGTTCCCGCGCCCAAAGCTGAAAAAGCTCCCAAAACAGAAAAAGCTCCTAAGGCAGAAAAAGCCCCCAAAGCTGAGCCTCAACCCGAAGAAACTAACATTCTTCACCCAATCGACGAACTTCTTCTTCAAAACCGCTTGCTGATTTCTGAAATCAAAAAGCAAGGAGAAAGAGTGGATACTGTTCTTGAGATTCTTAAAGCTAAAATCTAAAGTTAACATTCTCAAATAAAAAAGCCGGACTAAAAATCCGGCTTTTTTAATACATACTTGTTTCACCATTGTAGCCCCATGGAGAATCGAACTCCAATTCCCAGATTGAGAATCTGATTTCCTAACCGTTAGAAGATAGGGCCAAGTTTTTCGCTTTTGCGGTGCAAAGATAAGGAGATATTTCGCAATAAAAAAAATTTTTTTATACTTTTTTTTACGAATCAGTCTCTATTTCTCTAAAACGACTTATTATTAACGCATTACGTTTTTCTATCAGTTTATTGATAGCCTCCTCGTATTTTTGAGGATTATTTTTTGACTTTAAGCGGTAAATATCATCGTTGATTTCGTCGATACGCCACTGTTTTACATTGGTTTCTTTTTCGATAAGGTCGAGCGACGAAACCACCACATTTTTAACAATTTCGCCAAGTTGGTCTTCCATATCCTTAAACACCATATCGGCAATTTTTGAGGTAATATTTTTGAGCACTTCGGCACCTTTTTCGGAGGCGATGTCGGCAATAACACCGCTCACAGTTTCGTAAGCCGTATTAGCCACCGATTTTTCGATAACGCCGCGTATCGATGAGCCAATCACAGGCATGGCGGTGAGTTTTGCAAGTTCGCGGTTGTTTTTCACAGCATTTCTTGTTTTCTGCTGGATATATTCACGCAAATCGTCCTTATATTGATTATAAGTGTCGGTAGAAACATCGGCAAACTTGGTAAAAAACAAATCAATAACCTTATCTTTTTGCGGCTCCACCACATCGCTCATAATGGCTTTTGAAATTGGGCGACCTTCTGCAAAATCGGTCCTTACACCACGCAAAATGTTGAGTACCACGCGGTCGGAGACTTCTTCTATTACTATGTTTACAATTTTTATAATTTTCTTTACAAAATATATTTTCTGAAGGTCCAAAATTCGCATTTTGTCTAACCTTATAAATATAGAAAATACTCTCAAAAGCCTGAAAAACAGCAGCGAACCCGATGGAATACAACCCAAAATATCGTACCAATGCGAAATTGGATAATCAAGCAGATGCTTTTTCTTTTTGAATACCGAAATAGACCATCCCACAAGCAAATCAATCACATATATCGCAACAAACACTAGGTCGTAAAGGTCGAAGTTTTCGTTGATAGGCAGATAAAGATTGTAAAACGACGGCGTATACTCCATAAAAAAATTCTGCACCAAGGAGAGAGAAAACAGCCAATCGAAAAAAATCCACAAGAAATTTACAATCAAGACAATCATCAAAGTCATGTCCCAAAAGAAATTTCTAAATAAATATGCTATTCCGCGTTTTTCGTTCATAATATAAATTGTTTTGGCAAATCTACAAAAAAAAACGATACACCTTATATAATTGTTTGATAAATAATGTCATTTTTTTGCATTTTATATAACAAACTAAAAAACAGCACTTTATAAAAAAAATAAAAAAAATTGCATTTTTTTTGTCAAAAAACTTGACACTGTGTTTCAATTTTCCTTATCTTTAACAACAAATTAAATCGAAAACACATTAACATTGGTTTGAGAATAAAATAATAATTAACAATAAACCTAAAGGACATAGACATGGGATTATTTGACAAAGCAAAAGAACTGATCAAAGGCGAATTGATCGACGTTGTTGAATGGCTCGACAACTCGCAAAACATCATCCTTCACCGTTTTGACCGCCGCAACGACGGTGCTATCAAAAACGGCGCACAGCTCACCGTAAGAGAATCGCAAGTGGCTGTTTTCGTAAACGAAGGCGAAATTGGTGATATTTTCACCCCCGGACGTTACGAACTTACTACCAACAACTTGCCGATACTTACCAAACTTAAAAGTTGGAAATACGGTTTCGACACTCCGTTTAAATGCGAGGTATACTTTATTAACACCAAAGTATTTACCGCTCAAAAATGGGGAACACCTGCCAACTTCTACGTAAGAGACCAAGATTTTGGCCGTGTAACAATCAGAGCCTTTGGTACTTACTCTATGCAGGTAACAGATGCTGCCAAATTTATCCAAAAACTTTCAGGCACCAACGGCGAATACACCACCAACGATATTGCCGACGAACTCCGCAGCATAATTGTTACCAACTTGGTTTCTACAATTGGCGAAAGCGGAAAATCGCTTCTCGACTTTGCCGCTGAACAGAGCAAAATGAGCAAAGTGGTAGAACAGCGCATCAACTCTGAATCAGACTACGGTCTAACATTCACCAAGTTCCTCATATCAAGCATCACACTGCCCGAAGAGCTCCAGAAGAAACTCGACGAAGGCACTGGCATGAACATGCTCGGCGATATGAACAAATACCAGCAGATGAGTATGGCCGATGCAATGAAGGCTGCAGCCAGCAACCCCGGCAACGGTGGCGGCGGACAAGGTATGATGGAAATGATGATGATGAACAACATGATGCAAAATCAGCAGATGCAGCAGCAGATGTTGCAACAGCAGATGATGCAAAATCAAGGATACGGACAAGCCGGCTACGGTCAGGCTGCTCCTCCCCCTCCTCCGCCAATGTCGCAATACTATGTGGCTGTTAACGGACAGCAGCAAGGACCGTTCCCGTTGCAGACATTGCAGCAGATGGCAGCTCAAGGTCAATTTACACCTTCTACCCAAGTTTGGAAACAAGGTATGGCAGGATGGGCTGCTGCAAGCACTGTAGCAGAGTTATCTCAGGTGTTCGGCGCAGTTCCTCCTCCCCCTCCACCAGCAATGTAAGATTTAGATAAGTGAATAATAATAAAAACGGGTCTTGTGCAAAACCAAGACCTGTTTTTACATTTTTAACCCTCAACACATTACTATTATGGAATTAGAACCACAACCTCCGCAAATATCCGACACCAATCAAAATACTATCACTTGTAAAGAGTGCGGTGCCAAACTCACATTTGCCCCGGGTTCGCTAAGCCTTAAATGCGAATACTGCGGCGCAGTCAACGAAATTAAAATCAACGAAGAAGCTCGCGCCGAGGCTATCAAGGAAAACGACTATATGACCGCCCTTGAAAACCTCTCCGACGACCAAATAGAAGAAGTTCACACCGTAAAATGCAACTGCTGCGGTGCCGAAACCACTTTCGACAATAATGTGGTATCTTCTAATTGCGATTTCTGCGGCAGCCCGATTGCCATTGAACAGAAATCCACCGCAAAAATGATAAAGCCTAAGGCGATACTTCCGTTTGTAGTTACCGAGCGCAACAGCCACGAGGAGTTTAAAAAGTGGATAAACGGAATGTGGTTTGCTCCTTCGGCTCTCAAAAAATTTGCCAACGAACAAAGAATTTCGGGCATTTACCTCCCCTATTGGACCTACGATGCCAACACTGTTACCGACTACACCGGTCGTCGTGGCGATGACTACAAAACTGAAGAACAATACACTGATAGTCAAGGACAAACCAAAACCCGCACCGTTACCCACACCAATTGGCGCAAAGCATACGGTCAAGTGCGAAACTCGTTTGACGATATTTTTGTAGTAGGCAGCAAATCGCTTCCATACAGATACTTAGACAATCTTGAACCGTGGAATCTTAAAGACCTTGTGCCCTACGACGAAAAGTTCTTAACAGGCTTTAAAACAGAAACTTACAGCGTAGACCTCAAGGCAGGTTTTCAAGATGCTCAGAAAAAAATGCAAAATACCATCGACGAATCTATCAAAGACGACATCGGCGGCGACCATCAAGAAATCACCACCAAAAGCATCAAATACAACGATATCACTTACAAGCACATACTTCTGCCCGTATGGATGAGCACATACCGATTTAACGGCAAGGCTTACCGCTTTATCATCAACGGACAGAGCGGCAAAGTATCGGGCGAACGTCCGTACAGCGCTATCAAGATGACACTTTTGATTTTGGCTATTGTGGCTATCATCACCGCGCTTGTGCTTATACTCAGATAATAATTACCCAACTTTACTAATAAAAAAACGCTCTGGTCTTCAGGGCGTTTTTTTTTATTTTATTTCAAAAACAATTATATTTGCACAAAGAAAATATAATCTATATGTCGATGAAAAAACAATTATTCAATTTATTAGACCCCGCATTGTTGTTGGCATCGTTCGGAGTAGGCAATTCTGACCTCGTGTCTACCACCAGCCAAGGAGTAGAAATTTTAGTAAAATCTACAGGGCAAAGAGTACGTCTGCAAGTTTATGGCGACAAAATCATCCGCGTTTCTGCCACCAAAGACAACGCCTTCAAAGACCCTCAGTCGCTTGCCGTAATAGATCAAAAAAAGCAAAGCGATTTTAAGGTTGAGCAGAGCGGCGACACTGTAAAAGTGGTTACCAACGCTCTAAAAGCCAACGTAATAACATCAACAGGAAAGGTATTTTTTACCGATTTAAACGGCAATATTCTGCTATCCGAAGCCGATGGCGGACGAACATTCCAACCATATCAAGTAACACAAACCCACGCCAACGGCACGCCCGAAACCTACAACGGATGGAGTTATCGGCAAGTGTTTGATAGTCCAGACGACGAGGCTATCTACGGTCTTGGTCAGCATCAGGCCGACGATTGGAACTACAAAGGTAAAAACGAGGAACTATTTCAATACAACACCAAAGTATCGGTTCCGTTTGTGGTTTCGTCGCGAAACTATGGCTTAATGTTCGACTCTTATTCGCTAATGCGCTATGGCAATCCCAATCCATACTCGTTTTTAAAGGATATTTTTACCCTCTACGACAAAGACGGCAACCAAGGCGCTCTCACAGGCACATACAATATCAAAGGTCAAGATCCAATTGTAAGGCGCGAAGATTCAATTTATTACGAAGATTTTAAAACTGTTGGACGATTATTGCCCAAAGGACTCGGCAATGCCACCGTTGTTATCGAAGGAGAGTTAGAGCCCAAAGAATCAGGCGAATACAAATTCTTACATTATTATTCGGGCTATCAAGCTATCACAATCAACGGCAAAAACGTATATTCCGACGAAATGCTCGGCTCTGACAACAAGATTTGGCGTACAGCGTGGAATCCCAACGCCCGCAAGTTTTCGGTTAATATGGAAAAAGGCAAAAAGTACGCTATCCGTTTAGAGTGGACTCCCGACGGCGGCGAGGCTTACTGTGGCTTGCGTGCTCTAAAACCCGTTGACCAAAAAGAACAAAACCAATTGTCGTTTTGGAGCGAGATGACACAACAACTTGATTACTACTTTATTGCAGGCAACAATACCGACGAAGTGATTTCGGGTTACCGCACACTCACAGGCAAAGCGCAGATTGCTCCCGAATGGCTTTTGGGCTATTGGCAGAGCCGCGAACGATACAAAACTCAAGACGAAATTGTGGACGCTCTCAAAGGTTTCCGCAAACGCCATTTGCCTATCGACAACATTGTTATGGACTGGAATTATTGGGTAATAAACCAATGGGGAAGTTATGATTTTGACCCCGCGCGTTTTTCCAACCCTCAAAAAATGATTGACGACATCCACGCCATGAACGCCAAAATTATGATTTCGTGCTGGCCAAAATTCTATCCAAATGTTGAACACTTTAAAGAATTGAACGCCAAGGGATTTATCTATCAGCAATCGTTGAAAGACAGCCTTCGCGACTGGCTTGCCGACCCGCTCAACGATTACAAAGGCTTTACCTACGCTTTTTACGATGCATATTCGCCCGAAGCTCGCAAGATTTTCTGGCGTCAACTCTACGACAAACTCGGCTCGATAGGTATGGACGCTTGGTGGATGGACGCATCCGAACCCAATATCCGCGACTGCACTCCTATGGAATACCGCAAACTACTCTGCGGACCTACCGAACTTGGCTCGTCTGACGAATATTTCAACGCCTACTCTATCGTTAACGCCGAAGCAATCTACGATGGTCAACGCGGATACGAAACCGCTATCGAAAAACAAGGCATCGACAAAAAAGATGCTAAAAAATTAGAACAATCTTCATCTTGGAACCAAAACGGATTTAACAACGAGGCAAACTTTTCGCCCGAAAACAACCGCGTTTTCTTGCTTACCCGTTCGGGATTTTTGGGAGAACAACGCTATTCTACAGCCACTTGGAGCGGCGACATAGGCACACGTTGGGAAGACCTCAAAGCACAGATTACAGCAGGGTTGAACTTTTCGATTTCGGGCATTCCTTATTGGAGTCAGGATATAGGAGGGTTCTCGGTAGAAAACCGTTTTCAAGCTGCTCAGCAAGAGTTTGACAAAACAAAAAAAGAAACCGAAGACCTAAAAGAGTGGCGCGAACTCAATGTGCGTTGGCATCAAGTGGGCGCATTTGCACCTATGTATCGCAGCCACGGACAATATCCTTTCCGCGAACCATGGAACATCGCACCCGAAAACTCCGAAACTTACAAATCTATAAAATATTATATGGATTTGCGTTACCGATTAATGCCTTACATCTACTCGTTGTCGGCTAAAGTTCATTTCGATGATTACACCATAATGCGTCCCCTCGTGATGGATTTTGGCACTGACAAAAACGTGCTCAACATAGCCTATCAGTTTATGTTTGGTCCTTCGATTATGGTAAATCCCGTTTACCGCTACAAAGAACGCCAACGCGAGGTATATTTCCCAAAAGACAATATTTGGTACAATTTTTACACTGGCGCAATGGTTTCGCATGGAGGCGAAAACAAAACCGTGGATGCGCCATATTCGCAAATACCTCTGTTTGTTCGCGGCGGATCAATCATTCCATTCGGACAGCAAATTGAATACACCCGTCAAAAACCAGCCGACAACATCCGGCTATACGTTTACACAGGTGCTGATGGCGAATTTACCCTCTACGAAGACGAAGGAACCAACTACGGCTACGAGGCAGGACGCTTTGCCAACATCAAATTTGCATACAACGAATCCACCCAAACCCTCACCATAAACAACCGAGAAGGCGAGTTCCCCGGAATGTTGAAAGAGCGCACATTTACCATTGTGGCAATATCGCCAAACAATGCCAAAGGAAAAGAAATTACCGTTAAATATGATGGCAACACTCAGTCAATTAAACTATAAAAGATAAAACTTACTATCATCCACAAGCCACTGTACAAGTTTTTTTGTACAGCGGCTTTTATTTTTTTCAAAATAATTAATATAATTGCACCGTTATTGCATAATACTATAAAAATAACCTACAAAACAGCAAACACCATGAAGAAGATAATTACAGCGGCCATTCTTTCGTGTATGTTTTTGGCCACATTTGCACAGCAGCAGGTAGACCCTGCAGAGGAGATTAAAAAGCAACTCAACAGCGACCAACTCGCCCAATACGAACAGGCCGAAAGCCTCAAAGCAAAAGGCGACAACCTTATGCAACAGGCTGTTACTAAGCAAAATCAGTCTGACAAACTGAAAACCCAAGCAGCCAAACTGAAAAAAGGAAAGGCAAAGAAACTTAACAAACAGGCCGACGCTATCGACGAGGCTGTGGCTACTCAAAAAAACTCGGCTTTTGCTCAGTACGAAAAGGCCGCACGTCAGTTTTACGCCGTATATTCCGAAAACCTCGAAACCCTTATCGAAGAATGTCCTGCCAACAAAAAATCATCGGCACAATCGCACATTTCTGAGGCAGAAACGTTTTTTGTTAACGCACAAGACAAGCTAAAACGCACTCCCACAGGCAAAAAGGTTACTCCATTGCAGATAATGAAGGTGAAAGAAGATGCCGACAAATCGTTTAACGATGCTCTCGACAACTGCGTGCAGGCATACGCCGACATTCTTGGTTGGTACGACAAGAAAGAGGAGCCCAAACCGCAACCCGTAATTGCTCAAGAGCCACCCAAGCCTGCCGACAAAATTATCTACAAAGTACAGATTGCCGCCGACAACGAACCTCTGACAATAGAAAGATTACGCCAAATTTACCCATCTACCGAAGGTCTCAACAACGAACTTGTTGACGGTATTTACAGATACTCAGTTGGTTTCTTCAATACATACGAGGAGGCAGCAAAAGCCCGCGACGAAATCAAAGCCAAAGGCGTAACAACAGGTGTATTCATTGTGGCGTACAAAAACGGAAAAAGAGTAAGTGACATTACAGAAGTGCACCCTAATAATTAGTAACTTACCTATAATGAACGTTTTACAAAAACAGACAACTATCAACTGCAACGGCAGATTATTAGACTTGTCGGCACCCAAAGTTATGGGCATTATCAACAATACCGCCGACTCGTTTTACGGAGCAAGCCGGTGCAACACGCCCGATGCCATAGCCGCACAAGCCGAAAAAATGATTGCCGAAGGCGCTGAAATAATTGATGTGGGTGCATTCAGCACTCGTCCCGGCTGTGCACAAGTATCAGAACAAGAGGAACTTGAACGCATACGCACAGCATTGAGCGCAATTAGGGCAAA
Source organism: Bacteroidales bacterium (assembly GCA_017651345.1). Lineage (GTDB taxonomy): Bacteria > Bacteroidota > Bacteroidia > Bacteroidales > UBA3824 > UBA3824. The sequence goes on from JAGCDD010000359.1 coordinate 12,423, forward strand.
GTTTCCCGATGTGGTGATTTCGGTAGATACTTTCCGCAGCAACGTGGCTCGGATGTCGGCAGAGGAGTTCGGTGTGGGCATAATCAACGACATATCAGGCGGATATTTCGACCCTGAATTGTTTAAGACCGTTGCCGAAACACGAGCAGCCTATATACTTATGCACTCAATTGGCAATCCGCTCGAAAAGCATCAAACTGCACAATGCACTGATATTGTGGAAGATGTTATCAAGTTTTTGTATACCAAAATAGATGCGCTGCGTCAGGCAGGTGTCAAGGATATAATATTAGACCCCGGTTTCGGATTTGGTAAAACTATCGACCAGAATTACGAACTGCTCAACCGTATCGACGATTTAAAGATTTTTAATCTACCCATTTTGGTAGGAGTTTCGCGCAAGTCGATGATTTTTAAACTTTTGGAAACCAACCCCGAAAACTCGCTCAACGGCACTTCGGTAATCAACACCATAGCCTTAGCCAAAGGTGCCGACATTTTGCGCGTTCACGATGTAAAACAAGCCGTAGAAGTAATTAAAATATGCCAAAAAACAGGATTATAACAGCCATTGCCTTTTGGCTCTGCATGACCGCACTATGCGCAAACGCTCAACAAAAAGCAGGAACTTTTGTGGAGATAGGCGCAGGCATGTCGGTGAGTTCGCTGAGATTTTTGCACAGCATAAAGCCGGGTTTCAACGCACAAGTGGGCATTGGCTACACACCATTTATAGGAGAGACATTGCTGATTCCTATCGACACTGTGGGCAACGCACGCTCTATCCACAATGTTCTCGATGAGCATATTCGCGCATATCTTTTTGTATCATACACATCCAAAGGCGAAACCAAAGTAAAAATCGACAATATTGAGGCACGTGGCGAAATCAACTATTTTGAAGTTAAGCCGCAAGGACGGTATTACATTCCCTTAACGCCGTTTTATGTAGGTGGAGGCATATTTATCGGCTATGCAGCAAGTCGCTCGCTATCGCACAATGGCAAACCTGTTAAATCGATTGACGCCAAAAACTACTACCACACCGCTGATGCAGGATTTCTTGCCGCAGGAGGTGGCGAAATTGGCGTTGGCAACGTGGTTATCACAGGCGAAATAAGTCTCGAAAAAGGCATTCTCAACGTATCCAAAACCGCCAAGAAAAAACACACCTTCGCATTGATGCTCACCGCGGGAGTGTCGCTGACAATATTAGATAAAAGTTTTAGGCATTATTAAACTATGTCCCTCATCTCAAATATAAAAACCTACCTCGCCACTCCGGCACATACGGTCAACAGCAACTACCACATTGTGGCTATTGCTTTGGGCGCGGCGGTGTACCTAATTTTGGCTGTGCTGCAACCGTTTGGCATTAGCGATGGTCCAACAAGCAAATACATCTATCTGCTTGGTTTCCCGATTATTACATATTTAGGTTCGATGCTGCCCACTGCCATTATGCACCGTATCTACAAAACCGATATTGAGGAAGGTAGATTCTCAAACGGCAAAAACATTACTGCATTTATGCTGTCGGTGCTGATAATTATGGTGGGCAACTTTTTGTATTTCAAGGTTTTGAATCCAACCTCACCTACTTTGCCGCTTTTATGGTCGGCTATTTGGCAGACAATCATAATTTCGGTGCTGTTGTTGGGCGTTTACTTTGCCTTCGACAATGCCCGTCTGCGCCGCGAACTCGAACGCATTAACAAAATCAACCAAAAACTTTCTCAAAAGAGCAACGCTCCCGCCGCTCCAATCATCAAAAAACCCGAACCTCAGGCAAAACCATCTTCCACCGACATCGACCCCGAGGCTCTGCTGTATATCGAATCTGACAAAAATTACTGCAAAATTACCACCGAAAGCGGCACTACCGTTATCCGTTCCACCCTCACCACTTTGGAAAACCAACTAAAACCATTTGGCTACGTAATCCGCTGTCACAGAGCATTTTTGGTAAATATGACCAACATTGATGGTATTGAAGGTTCGGCATCCAACGGTTACCGCCTAAAAATCAAAAATCACCCCACCGAAGTGCCAGTTTCAA
>JAGCDD010000360.1 GCA_017651345.1 Bacteroidales bacterium
AAGGAGTTGAAAATGCTTATTGGTGACTACCGCATCCTTCTTATCGACGAGGCGCAGAGAGTTGACAACATCGGTCTTACAATCAAGATAATAGTAGATAATTTTCCCGATGTACAGGTTATTGCTACCGGCTCGTCGGCTTTTGAACTCCGCAACAGTCTCAACGAACCTCTCACGGGTCGAAAGTTCGAGTTTCAGATGTTCCCAATATCCACAAGCGAGATCTATAAATCAGAAGGTTACATTAATATTCAGAACCTCTTGGAAACTCGGCTCATATACGGTTCGTATCCCGACATACTCTCCAATGCAGGCAACGCTCAGGAACTACTGAGGGCGCTTACCGATAGTTATCTCTATAAAGATATTCTCGCAACCGACAATCTCCGCCGTCCCGAAATACTCGACCGCCTTCTAAAAGCCTTGGCATTTCAGATTGGGTCAGAAGTGTCGTTCAACGAGATTGCCCAAACCATTGGCAGTGATGCTAAAACGGTTGAAAGATATGTTGACCTTCTCGAAAAGTGCTTTATTATTTTCCGACTCAACGGTCTCAGCCGCAACCTCCGCAACGAACTCAAAAAGGCTAAAAAGATATTCTTCTACGACAACGGGGTACGGAACGCCGTGATTCAGCAATTCGCACCCGCTCAAATGCGCAACGATATGGGCGCACTATGGGAAAACTTCTTTATTTCAGAGCGAATCAAGTACAATGCTTATACACACCGTTACTGCAACACCTACTTTTGGCGTACAAAAACCCAACAGGAAATTGACTATATCGAGGAATCAGACGGCGAGATGACTATTTTCGAAATGAAATGGAATCCCAAAAAAGGCCGCACACTATTCCCCGACGCTTTTTTACAGTCATATCCCGTAAAGGATTCTGTTGTGTTAACCCCCGAAAATTATTTAGATTATTTGTTGTAAAAAACTTCCTAAAACACTTGACATTTATTCTAATTGTTGCTAAATTGCGTTGTCAAATAATTAAAAACAAACACAAAGAAACAGAAAGTAAATATAGTTAACATATAGTATTAATCTTAACGCCTGATTCAAAAGCATAAAATCTGCAAAATTTTAGGAGAAATGACAGGCGCGAAAGGTTCACGCGCATATTGGCGTGAACTGTGTCGTGCGTATTTTATTCTCCGGGGTTTTTGCAGATACCTTTGCTTTAAAATAGGTTATGGTACGGTTTCACGCCGATTTTTATCAATACCTGCGGAGATGGTGTTAGCAAAAAGAATAGGAGAAAACAACATGAAGAAGATTCTTTTGATAGCATTGGTTATTCAATCATTTTTTATTGATTGTTATTCACAGAGTAATCAGGTATTTGTTAGTACAGATAGAAATTTAAAACTAATGTTGAAGGCTTGTGAGTATTCCGCTGATGGCAAATATAAGCAAGCTGTTCTGTGTTACAAACAATGCGCTATCAAATCAGACCCTTATTGTCAGTGTTTTTTAGCGTATCATTATGAGAAAGGACTTGGTGTTGCGCAAGACTATTCGAAAGCGGCTAAATGGTATCAAAAGTCGTCCGAACAAGGAAATAGTATCGCTCAATGTACATTAGGAAGACTATATGAAAATGGTCTTGGTGTTCCAAAAGATTACTTTAAAGCAGCCACATATTACATAATGGCTTCTGAGCAAGGAGATACCGCTGCCAAATCGTCATTGGATAGGTTAAGTAACGGAGTTATGTCTGCCGATGATATGTACCAAATTGGTTGCAATTACTATAATAATAAGGAGTATTCCTCGGCGATGGAATGGTTTGACAAGGCTGTGAAAAATAATTTAATAACGAAAAATCGGTTGGGTGCTTGTCAGTATTATAAAGCCAAAATGTATGAAGAAGGTGGTTACGGAGTAGAAAGGAACTTGGACGAAGCACATAGTCTATATGTGGTGGCAAATCTAAATGGATATGCCAATCTCCAATCTGATATTCAAAGACTTCAACCATACGTAGATTCAATAAGAGCCGTACAGAAAGCGCATCAAGACAAAATTACAGTTGACAGTATAGCCAATATTTTGTCTAAAACTAATAATGCCAAAGAGCTAGTTAAAATCGGCGCATTTTGTGAAGACCGCCAGTTCTATAAACAGGCTTTTTCTGCGGTGTTAAAAGCCGCTCAGATGAACAACACAACGGCAATGATAACATTGGGGAACTATTATAGAAACGGCATAGGTACAGATATTAATCCAGCGGATGCTTTTGTGTGGTACAAAAAAGCAGGTAACTTGGGAAATTCTGACGCGCAAGTACTCACAGGTGATTGCTATTTTGACGGTATCGGTACAACACAGAATTATAAAAATGCAGTAGTATGGTATCAGCAGGCTGCAAACAAAGGAAATATGTATGCGCAGTTTAAGTTGGGAGAATGTTATGAAAATGGGTGCGGCGTTCAAAACAACAAGAAAACGGCAACCAATTGGTATATGAAATCGGCAGATCAAGGCTATTCAGCAGCCATTGCTGCATTGGATATGCTGAGAAACAATAGTTCGATGACCGTTGAGGATATGTTTCAACGTGGATTGGCACTTTATGAACTTGAAGAATATTCTGAGGCAGTACAATGGTTCGAGAAAGCGGCGATTCGTGGTCATAGTGCGTCGCAATACCAATTGGGCCGTTGTTTTTATAAAGGTATTGGAGTTACTCAGAATTACCAAACGGCTGTAAGTTGGTGGCAAAAATCGGCAGACCAAGGATATGACAAAGCGCAATACGGATTAGGCGTTTGCTATGACTTTGGAGATGGCGTACCTCAAAATTATCAAAAAGCAGTGGAATGGTATCAGAAGGCTGTCGCTCAGGATAATACTGATGCGCAGTATAATTTAGGTGCCTGTTATTATGAAGGAGAAGGCGTTGCAAAGGACTATCAAAAGGCTGCGGAACTATACCGACAGGCAGCAGATAAAGGATTAGTTGATGCACAGTACCAATTAGGTTTCCTTTATGAGAACGGGATAGGATTAACTACCGACAAATTAAAAGCCGTAGAGTGGTATAAAAAAGCAGCCAATCAAGGAGATTCTTTGGCTATGGAATCTCTGAAAAGACTGAGCAACGGTTATATGACCGCCTCAGAAATGTTTGACATCGGATATGAGTATGCCAATAACGGGCAGTACGCCGAAGCAGTCGAATGGTACAAGAAGTCTGCCGACTTAGGTAATGCCGCCGCACAGAATAATTTAGGCACTTGCTATTTCAATGGACATGGTGTTACAAAAAATTATTATTCTGCATTTTATTACATTGAACAAGCAGCAGAACAAGGACACTCGGCAGCACAATATAATTTAGGAATATGTTATGAGTTTGGTGATGGTGTAAAACAGAATTTTAAGAAAGCGATTAAATGGTATGACAAAGCAGCAGCCCAAGGTTATAAGGGAGCAAGAGAAAATTCACAAAGAGCATACGCTAAATGGAATCAACGGCAGCAAGAACAGGCGGCTAAACTCGCTGCATTGAACGAGAGTCTTAGCCAATTGTCAGAGTCCATCTCCAAGATTACCGGCAAAGACAACGAGACCAGCGAAGATTCTTACGAGAATAACAATAACGGAAGTTCGTTGTCTTCTAATTCCAATAGTTCATCCGCCGGAAATGACAGATTCAAGCAACACCAAGAACACATGAAAGAAGTTCAAAAAGACCTCCGTCATTCCATAAGCGTAAATAATTGTCCGAGTTGTTGGGGAAATGGCAAATGCAAACATTGCGGAGGAACAGGTAAATGTAAGGATTGTTACGATGTTGTTACTATTGATGGTAGAAAATATGGTGTAAGTGGTCGGTGGTTAACACAAAAACACGAGGGAGTGAAAAACTGTCTCTGTCCTGTTTGTGACGGGAAAATGAAATGTTCCTATTGCAAAGGGACAGGAAATTGTCCAAATCCCATTCATAATAAATAATGAAATATTAATAATTCAATCAATAACAATAACTCACCCATCATGAAAAAACTCATCATCACCCTATCCGCCTTCCTAGCAACCATCGGCGGCGCGTCGGCGCAACAAGTATTGGAACTAACCACCGCCATTGCGCCCGAGGTTGTTAAGACGCTTACTAAGGACGAGAAATATATTATAAAGGTGTCGGGACAACTGAGTAGCGAGCAATATTTTGCTATTGTCAGCAATGCTGCCGATAGTTGTGAAATAGATTTGAATTTGTCAAATTGTTATGGTTTAGACACTATACAACAGAATGCAACAACTCGCACTATTAATAAATACAGTAAATCCATCGTTGCACTACGGCTACCCCTTGATCTCAAATGCATCGGAGATTTCGCGTTTAATGATGCTTGCTCGCTAAAATATATAACAATACAAGACAAAGTAGAGTCTATTGGAAGATTTGCTTTTTCGCACAACGATAGTCTCGAAGAAATAGCATTGCCTAATTCAGTAACAACAATTATGAACGATGCGTTTTACTTCTGCGGTAAACTTAGAAAAATTACCATTGGCAATAATATAAAAAAACTATATCCTTGGGCATTTAATACACATTCATCATTATTCATATACATTTCCGAAGCCACCGATTTTATTTCGGACGGAATTGTCGCGAATCCAGAAACTAAAATAGTACGTATTCCTGAAAGCCTTGAAATGGCAGACGGACTATTGTGGAATACTTGTTCTATTTTCGTTGACCCGAGAAACAGATACTATCATTCTGATAACGGATATCTTTACAACAAGGACAAAACGGAACTTATTTTTTCTTATCCTCAGCCACCAGTGTTAAGAATCGATGACGGTGTAAGAATTATTTCGGCTCGTATAACATCCGATACAATATATATTCCTGCATCGTTGGATTCCATACGGTACAACTATACATTCAAATATTTTGTGGTTGACCAAAGCAACAATCGGTTCTCATCTCAAAACGGCTGTCTGTTGACAAAAGATGGTAAGATACTGATACAGGCGGGTAATCGGTGCGATATTGTCGTTCCCGATGGCGTGACTAAGATTCAGAACGGTGCAATATACCCTGACAGTGCCATTATGCTCATTCTTCCCAAAAGCCTTCGCGAAATAGAAGACGGTGGCATTTCTTACCGTTGCAAGGTAACTATACCCAAGAACGTTTGCAAAATTGGTATATGGAATTATAATAGTAATTGGCAGTTCGCCCAAGGCAACAAATCATACTGTGCAGAAAACAATGTGCTTTACAATAAAGCCAAGACCAAAATCCTCAACGCACGCAATGCCGATTCTAATTATGACATACCACCGACAGTAGAGTCGATAGGTTATGGCTCTTTTGCTGGCAACAAACGCATAAAGTCTGTAAAAATTCCCGACTCGGTAACAGAAATAGGAGATAGCGCGTTTGCTCGATGCGAAAGTCTTTCAGAAATAGTATTTAACGAAAGATTAGAATCAATAGGTAAATATACATTCGACGGTTGTAGCAACATTGTAGCGGTAAGTTTTCCAAAGGCTATAAAATCAATAGGAAAAAGGGCATTCTCTAACACCAACATTAAAAATCTTTCTTTGCCAGAGAACTTGGAGTTCTTAGACAAGGATGCTTTTCATATTGGGTCATCCGGCGTAATAGTAAATGTGCCTATTCCTGAAAGAATAAAGTTCATAGCCCCACAACGCAGTATATTGTTCAAATTTATTTTTTCTGATGGTATTGATAACTTGTACATCACACCCGACTACGATAATTGGCTGAATTGCAAAAATGGCATTCCTGTCAGTGATTTTAATTATCCGGAACAAATCAAAAAGATGGATAAATACGATAACCTCAATTCTCTATCTACTCTTAGCCACCTGATTACAGGAATTGAAACAAAAGATAAAGATGGAAATATAGTTTTCAAATGGTTTTTAGATAGTTATGAAGAGTTCAAATCATATATGTACGTTAAGAGAGTAGTCGTTTCTTATTTAAAAGATGACGGCTCTATATATGAAGAAGAACAGGATAGATACTATTTAAATAACTATTATATTTACAAACTCGACTAATACATCAATAACATATTAAACGTCAAATATTATGCACATATCATTTAAACTTATACTCAAAGCAATGGCTATGCTTGCTATCACCGCCTTGCCGCTTGTCACTTCGGCTCAAAAGCAAGTTAAGCAAATACTCTTCAATACCAATTCCTACGACATTTACGGCGACAACGACCACGAATATGTTACGGTGCTTTACACCGACTGTACATACGGTCGTGTCCCTATCTCCGATGTCAAAATCTCAGGTCTTGACACTACCCAGTTGGGCTTGAAAAACTTTACGGTAGAATATGCGGGCGTGAAATCGCAGTGCAGGGCATTGCTTATCAATAAGGATTTTTACGCTGGTAACGAAAGCGAATTTGCTGAAATCAAGAAACTATACGGCTTGACGGGCAAAGACAAGTATAATTCGGACATCGCTTGGATAACAAAATACGACTCTGTGTTAATTGAAACAAATCCTCAAAAATACTATTTGGGTTATGATGATGACATATCTTACATCCTAACTCGATATGGTTATAATGGATGCAACGACGTGGCTGTTTTGTCTCATAAAGTTAGTTTTGATAAGCCGGGCGTACAAAAGTATATTTTCTCTCGTTACGGCAAGTCTGTCATTGCCGACATTAATGTGATAGGCGTGTCAAGAATTTCTGATTTGCCTACGATAATATATCCTTATAATTACTACACTGACCAATTCCAACAATTAACAGTACATTACACCGATGGTAAACAAATGACTATGTATGTCAGCAGAGCAAAAATAGAGGGACTGTCGCCCGATAAAGGCGGTATGCAAAATATTTCTGTTACAGTTGGTGATAAGACAGAACATTTTTCAGTAGAAGTTCCTACTGTTGAATCAATACGTTATAATATTAAATCTCTCCCACGAGGTGGACAATTGACCGATAATATTTCAATACGGTATTCTAATGGTATCTACAAAAGTGTTCCGATAAGCAAGGCAGAAATCTCAGGTCTTGACTCCAACCGTCCCGGTAGACAGACCGTTACAATTAAATTCGCAGGCAAACAAATAACTACCGATATTGAAGTTGTAGATATTGACTCTGTGTATATCAGTTCTTATAGTAGATATTATTACGAAAACAGACCTAAGCCTTCAAAATACATCTCCGAATTACCTATGAATTGGTCTATTTGGTCATTTCGCATATTATTTGCTGATGGATCATCCAAAAATGTTAACGCATCGGAGGCAAAGTTCACAGGTCTTGATACAAGCACACCCGGCGATAAGGACGTTATTGTTGAGTATGCCGGTAAAACCCTCCATACGACAGTAAACGTATTCAAAGTGCCTGAAAAATTCGACTTTTCCGAAATAGACGGTACTATCCGTCAGTTTTCCTATCCGGAAGGATATATCAAGGCCGTCTACAACGACAACACGTCAGAGAATATAAGGTTATTAGATACTTACCATAATTTCGACCCGACCAAACTCGGCTCTCATAAAATCCCTGTTGATTGGCACGGTTACGAAGATACACTTTCTATAACCGTGGTGCCTAACACAATGAAACCCACTAAGTTGGATTTGTCAGATGTATCCACCGATATATTAGAATATGCTAAACTCACAGGCAATGTCAAGGCTTTATACTCCGACGGCACTTACGACATTTTTGACATTAAGTTTGCCGATTTCGCCCTTGACAGCAAGACTCCCGGCAAAAAGAAAATCAAAGTTTCGTTCCATGGATGCACCGCACCCTTCACGGTTACCGTAAAAGCCGACCCGTACAAGCCAGAACGCCGCGACGGGATTTATTACATAGAAACCGAAGAAGCCCTGAGATGGTATTTCCGAGCCGCATTTAGTAGCGACTGTATCCTCACCAACAAAATTTTTACAAACAAAATGCCCGAACTCAAAGATGTTGTTACATCATCGGACGTCATTTCAAGTTTTTATGTTTCTGCGACAATTCAAGGCTTTACAAGAAGTGAAGGAAGCAGGAATGGGCGTTTCTCTGCCGCACAGAAACAACTTATATCCAGTGTTCCCGATGGAGGTGTAATCTACATTGAGGACATTTATATCACTACAAGCAAAGGAGAAAGGCTATCTCTTCCTGCGATTAAGTTGACAAAGTAATATTATGATGTTGTTCAAGATATCCAAAACTTTTTGTATTATTGCACATCGTAAAAACTAATTTAAATCACACTAAAATGAAAAGACTTTCAACTTTTGCAGCCGCTTTTGCTACGGCTATGATTATCGGCGGAGGAGCAATGGCTCAGCAACCACAGCGTCCGCAGATGCCTAAGGCTCCCGAACCCGCCAAAACTATCGAACTTTTTACCAAAATCCCCGGTGCTAAGGGCGAACCCAAAAAGTGCGACGAACAAAGCGCAAACATCTTTTTTATGCGTTGCGTGTCTACTCCGCAACTTGCTTATTTCCCTGCCAAAGAACCATCTGGCGCATCGGTGATTGTTATCCCCGGCGGCGGATATGCAGGATTAACTTACCTTTTTGAGGGTTTGCAAACCGCTGAGTGGCTTTCCTCTGTGGGTATCAACGCTTTTGTGCTAAAATACCGCCTTCCCGAAGACCAATTTATGCAAGACCGCTCGGTAGGTCCGCTTATCGACGCGCAACAAGCCGTCCGCTATGTTCGCGCCAACGCCAAGGAATACGGCATCGACCCCAACAAGATTGGCGTTATCGGCTTTTCGGCTGGTGGACACTTGGCTTCGGTAATCTCTACGCATTACAACGACAATGTTTACAAATCGGAATACAATGTGAGCGCACGTCCCGATTTTTCTATCTTGATTTACCCCGTAATTACTATGGAGGCAGAAACCACACATATGGGTTCGCGCGAGGCTCTTATAGGCAAGGACGCTCCTCAGGCTCTTACCGATAAGTTTTCGAGCCAAAAGCAGGTTACTAAGGATACTCCTCCGGCATTTCTTGCTCACGCTCTCGACGACAAACTTGTGCCTTACGCCAACAGCGTTATGTATACCGACGCCCTCCGCAAAAATGGTGTTGAGGCAGAACTTCACCTCTATGCCAAGGGCGACCACGGTTTGCAGGTAAAAGCACCCACCGACACACAAGCCTTTTGGCACGATGCCTGCGAAAAATGGATGCGTATGCACGGATGGATTAAGTAATTCTTTCTTGCATATAAGATAAAAACACCCCGAAAGTTTCTTGTATACAAGAAACTCTCGGGGTATTTTGTTAATTATCAAGTTATTGTTAGTTGACCAAAATATTTATCTGATTTTTTCTGCACTCCACAAGTCCGCCAGAGATTTCGTAAAACTCTTCTTTGTCGCCGTTTTTGATTTTGATCTTGCCCTTTTCGAGGGTGGAGATTATGGCGGCGTGGTTTTGCTCTATCTCAAACGAGCCTTTTGTACCCGGAAGGCTTACTAATGTGGCCTCGCCGGAGTAGATTTGCTTGTCGGGTGAAATTATTTCTACTTTCATCTTTCAGACGTTTATTTTGATTCTTTCAAAAGTTTCTCGCCTTTTTCGATGGCCTCTTCGATTGTGCCTACAAGGTGGAACGCTGCTTCGGGATATTGGTCTACCTCGCCATCCATTATCATATTGAAGCCCTTGATGGTGTCTTCAATCGGGATGAGTTTGCCTTTGAGACCTGTAAACTGTTCGGCAACGTGGAACGGCTGCGAAAGGAATCGCTGTACACGGCGGGCACGACTAACGGTGAGTTTGTCTTCGTCGGAAAGTTCTTCCATACCAAGAATGTTGATAATATCTTGCAACTCGTTGTAGCGTTGGAGAATCTGTTTTACCCTCTGCGCGGTGTTGTAGTGCGCTGCACCAACGATTTCGGGTGTAAGGATTCGCGAAGTACTGTCGAGCGGGTCTACTGCGGGGTAGATACCGAGCGATGCAATTTTACGGCTGAGCACCGTGGTAGCGTCCAAGTGGCTGAATGTGGTAGCCGGAGCGGGGTCGGTGAGGTCGTCGGCAGGCACGTAGATGGCTTGTACCGAGGTGATTGAACCGTGTTTGGTAGATGTGATACGCTCCTGCATTGCGCCCATCTCGCTCGAAAGCGTGGGCTGATAACCTACCGCCGAGGGCATACGTCCCAAAAGTGCCGATACCTCAGAACCCGCCTGTGTAAAGCGGAAGATGTTATCTATAAAGAGGAGAATGTCGTTTCCTTTGCCTTTTTGGTCGCCGTCGCGGAAGTATTCGGCTACTGTAAGACCCGACAGAGCCACGCGTGCACGTGCTCCCGGTGGTTCGTTCATCTGACCGAACACCATCGATACTTTGGAGTTTTTAACGGCTTCGGGGTCTACCTTTGAGAGGTCCCAACCGCCTTTTTCCCTATCTTCCATAAATATTGGGCCGTAACTCATAACGCCCGATTCGAGCATTTCGCGCAAGAGGTCGTTGCCTTCACGTGTGCGCTCGCCTACGCCGGCAAACACCGAAAGTCCCGAATAGGCTTTTGCGATGTTGTTGATCAACTCCATAATCAACACCGTTTTGCCTACGCCTGCGCCACCGAGCAGACCGATTTTACCGCCTTTTGCATAAGGCTCAATCAGGTCGATAACCTTGATACCAGTGTAAAGTACCTCGGTTTCGGTGGTAAGTTCTTTGTACTTAGGTGCTTCGCGGTGAATGGGGTATCCGTTTTCTTTGCCTAACGCAGCAAGACCGTCGATAGGTTCGCCCACCACGTTCATCAGGCGACCCTTGATTTGCTCGCCCACGGGCATTTTGATGGGGCTTCCGAGGGGGATCGCTCTCATACCTCTGTGCAGACCGTCGGTAGAGTCCATAGCGATTGTGCGTATGGTGTGCTCGCCGATGTGCTGTTGGCACTCAATAATAAGTTTCTCTCCGTTGTCGCGTGTAAGTTCTAGGGCGTCCATAATGGCAGGCAGCGCCGCTCCCGATTTCTCGAAACTGACGTCTACCACAGGGCCTATCACTTGCACTATTTCACCATAGTTGTTTTGCATTGGATATGTGTTTAGTTTTTTTCTTTTTTAACTATCCACAAATTTAAGAAAAAAAGAATATAAGTTAACAAGTTTTTTGCAATTTTTTTACACAAAATTTTTAAGATGGGATGAGAATGTATGGTAAGTAAAGATTTTCAAGGGATTGCGAGTTATTTTTTTCTTTTCAATCTATACTTCTGTAAAGGTGAGTTTGGTGTGTCAGGGAG
>JAGCDD010000361.1 GCA_017651345.1 Bacteroidales bacterium
AGTCTCAAAGAGGGCGAAGAAAAATTCCTCGACCACGCACGCACAATCCAAAAATTTGGCGCTGCAACGGTGGTGATGGCATTCGACGAAAAGGGTCAGGCCGACACCTTTGAACGCCGCATCGAAATTTGCAGCCGTGCATATAAGTTGCTGACAGAGAGGCTCAATTTTAATCCCGAAGATATAATTTTCGACCCAAACGTTTTGGCAATTGCAACGGGAATCAGCGACCACGACAATTACGCCGTGGATTTCATCAAAACCGTTACGTGGATCAAAACCAACCTTCCATACGCCAAAATCAGCGGTGGCATCAGCAACCTATCTTTCTCATTTAGAGGCAATAACCCTGTGCGCGAGGCTATGCACTCGGTATTTTGCATTACGCCGTGGCGGAGGGAATGGATATGGGAATCGTCAACCCCGCCGCAATGATTAAATACGAGGACATCGACCCCGAACTGCGCCCAAAAGTGGAGGACGTGGTGCTCAACAAAGACCCCGAGGCGGGCGAGCGGCTTGTGGAATATGCCGAAATTGCAAAGGCGAAGGCAACCGGCAAAAAGGTTGAAAAAGACATCGAATGGCGTCATCTGAGCGTCGAGGAGCGGTTGCAGTATGCTTTACAAAAAGGCATTTCGGAGTTTCTGCCTGTTGACATTGAGGAGGCTTTGCAAAAATATCCAAACCCTGTTGAAATCATCGAAAAACCGCTGATGAATGGAATGAATATCGTTGGCGAATTGTTTGGCGCGGGCAAGATGTTTTTGCCGCAAGTGGTTAAAACAGCGCGAGTTATGAAACAAGCCGTCGATATTCTTAATCCAGTGATAGAATCAAAACAGTCTGCGACTGCGTCGTCGGGCAAGATAATTATGGCAACCGTAAAAGGCGATGTTCACGACATTGGCAAAAACATCGTCTGCGTGGTGATGGCGTGCAACAATTTTGAGGTTATCGACCTTGGCGTGATGGTTCCCACCGAAAAAATCGTTGAAGAAGCCATTGCGCAAAAGGCTGATGCTGTGGGACTTTCAGGTCTTATTACTCCATCTTTGGACGAGATGATAAACGTTGTTAAGGCAATGGAGAAGGCTGGATTGCGGATTCCCGTGATGATTGGCGGTGCCACCACATCGGAACTTCATACCGCCGTCCGCATTGCTCCAAACTATTCAGGACCTGTGTGTTACGTCAAAGACGCTTCGCAAAATGCATACGTGGCAACGGCTTTGATTACCAAAAATCAGGAATTTTTAGACAAACTAAAAAAACGTCAGGCAGAGTTGCAACGTCAAAACGCCGAACCTTCTGCCTCTCAGATAGTTGCAGAGTCCGCCACCAACGCCAATTTGCCAAAATTGAAGTTAGAAAATATCGTTACGCCTAAAACGCTCGACCGCTTGGTACTCAACAACATTGACCTTAATCTTCTTGTTCCGTACATCAATTGGAAGATGTTTTTGATAGCGTGGAAAATCAAGGAGAACACTCCCGAAGCCGAAACCACTTTGGCTGACGGCCGCCGTATTCTTCAAGAAATTATCGACCAAAAACTCACCACGGCAAACGCTGTGTTACAGATATTTGCAGCCAAAAGCGAAGGCAATTTTGTAAAACTTTATTCCGACGAAACTCGCCAAAACTGTATAGAAACTTTTGAATTTCCACGGCAGAAAAAGCCGGGCGACGACGGTTTCTGTTACTCGTTGGCAGACTTCATTTCGCCCGAAAAAGATTATCTCGGAATGTTTGCCGCCACCACGGGCATAGGTCTCGACACTTCCAAAGACGATGATTACAAGGCGATTATGAAAAAACTACTGACCGACCGTCTTGTAGAAGCCCTTTCGGAATACCTTCACCGCGAAGTCCGCACCCGCTATTGGGGATACGCCCCCGACGAGAGCCTCACGCCCGACGAACTCATCAAAGGTCATTACACCGGCATCCGTCCCGCCATCGGCTATCCATCATCCCCCAATCATCAACAGAAAGTGCAGGTTTTCAAACTCTTAGATGCCACCGCTGCCACAGGAATAGAATTAACCGAAAGCACTATGATGGTTCCGATGTCGTCGGTTTGTGGGTTCTATTTTGGAAACAAAGAGGCGAGGTATATCAACGTCGGGGCGTATTAACCACTTAAATAATTGAAATACTATGGATATACAGCGCAAAAAATTTTGGTTGACATTATTACGAGTGTTTTTGGTAAGCCTTATTATGGGTTTAGTGGCTCCTTGGGTTGGTTCGTTTTTCAAAAGTCCTTTTATAGTTCTAGTCCTATTGATTATCCTAATCATTTATGGTTTAGTAGAGGCATGTAAGGTTTTTAAAACACGGGCTGCAATTAGAAAATCGGTTACAAGAGATGCTGATTATTTCTTTGCAGTTATGAGGTTTATAGCCATAATCATTCCTCCTATTGCTGTTGGGGCGTTTTTGGGAATGGTGTGGTTGATGTATAGTTGGGCTAAGAGCGGTTATCATGGATAATATATCCCTAAAACACAAAATTCACCGCCGCCGCAAACTGAAAACCTCGTAAATATAAGTTGTCAGTAAATGGAAGCATATAGGTCATTTTTGTGTCGATGAGCATAAAATTGTTTTTAAACAGTTCTATGCCAATGGCAGGACTTACGTAAAAGTTTTTAAGCGAACTCTTTTTGCCTGAATACATCAAATAGCCGATATTGTATCCTGAATACAAATTGAGGAATTTTCGTCCGCCGCGACCCAAATGACGGGAATAGAAATCCTGTCCGAAACTGAAATTGAAAATGTCAGAATACATTAGTGTATCGTTTTGCGGCACTTCATCA
>JAGCDD010000362.1 GCA_017651345.1 Bacteroidales bacterium
ATCGTCCTTTGCAAAAGTGCCAACAAGGATTATGTGGAGTTTGTAATCAGAGATTACAACAAGCCTATGGGCGTGGCAACATACACCACGTCGGAAGACCTTCCCGACAATCTCCGCAAAGCCCTCCCCGACATCGAACAACTTAAAAAATTATTAAACAATACAGATAAATAAAACCATTATGCTTCAACCCAACACCCCAGCGCCGTCGTTTTCGCTGCCCGATCAAGACGGCAATATGCGCAGCCTCGAAGAATTTCGCGGCAAAAAGATTGTGCTTTATTTCTACCCAAAGGACAACACTTCGGGATGCACAAAACAGGCTTGCGCTTTTTCGGAACTTTTTCCGCATTTCCGCGAAAAGGGCGCAGAAATCATCGGCATCAGCAAAGACAGCGTTGCCTCGCACAAAAAATTTCAGGAGAAATTTAACCTCAAATTCACGCTCCTCGCCGACACCGAAAAGACCGCTATACAAGCCTACGACGTCTGGAAGGAGAAAACCCTCTACGGCAAAAAATCTTTCGGAGTAGTGCGCACCACGTATTTGATTGACGAAAATGGCATTATCACCAAGGCTTTCTCAAACGTCAAGGCGGCTGAAAATCCAGGACAGATGTTGGAGGAGATATAAATTCGTCAACTATGCATTACAACAAAATTATCACCATAAAAAACTCCGCCCTCTGCACTCTTCGCAATGCTGATTTTGCTGATGGTGCAGCGGTGCTTGACGTGTTTTTACTCACTCACGCTCAGACAGATAACTTGCTATCATACCCCGACGAAAACACTTTTACTGCCAACGACGAGGCGATGTATCTTAAAGAAAAATCCGACAGCCAAGACGAGATCGAAATCCTTGCAGAAATCGACGGCAAGGTGGTTGGCACGGCGGGAATTTCAAAAATCGGCAAGCACTACAAGGTGAAGCACCGCGCTGAATTTGGCATCGGCATCGACCAAAAATATTGGGGCTTGGGCATCGGCAAGGCTCTCACCGAAGCCTGTATCGAATGTGCGCGAACAGCAGGTTACAGCCAGTTGGAACTCGAATGTGTGGCAGAAAATCACTCTGCACTCAACCTCTACCGTAGCCTTGGGTTCAAAGAGTTTGGACGCAATCCGATGGGGTTCAACTCTCGCAGCAAGGGCTTTCAGGAGTTGGTGATGATGAGATTGGAGTTGTAACCATCAGCAAAAAAAACAGTTCCGACTTTCACGCCGAAACTGTTTAATACTTATTATGAATGGTGTGTTATAGAACAATTATTCAAAACTGTAAAAGAATGAGGGGAAACCTTCTACTGTAACTATCTTAGTTTCAACCTCTCCGGTGGTGAGGTCTACCGACGAGAAACCGTTGTATTCGTTGTTGGCAGAGCCGTAAACCATCTTGTTGCCGTGCTTGCCCATTGCCACGCCGTGACCGTTGCTCAGGGGCATTCCTTCGATTATTTTTATCGACTTGTTGTAGATGTCAACCACAATGGGAATTACCGTGCGGGCGGTGTAAGTATTTGTGTTAGTGGGGTCGAGAGCGGGCGTGTATCCGTAGGCGTACATCTTGCCGCCACCAATGTAGCGACACATAAAAATACATTGTAAATAATCACCGGTAAGTCCCTCTACGTGAGTTTTTTGAAGGTTGAAAATGTAAGTTTCGTCAATCTCGGTAGAGCCTTTTTTGATACGTCCAATGCCAGAATCAAGTCCCGGAATAAAGCCGAACGAACCCACGCAGTTGAAATAGAGGTCGCCGTTTTCGTCCTCAAAAATCGACTTATTATCAATGGGTCGTGTGGGTGCGGCATAGCCAAGAGTTGTGTTGCGAATTTTCTTGATAAAAGTGTCATCTGACACATTGTAGAGGGCAAATTCGAGCGAGTTTTCGTTGGGCATCCATTGAGCGTTAAACTGTTCCAAAGCCACATAAAGAATGCCGTCGCGGATGTACATTGCACCCGGATATGCCGAAACACCTTCGTTGCGGAGGTTAGAAACGTCGATACGCGAAATCTCGGTCATTGTCTGTGGATTGAAAACAATCAAAAGGTCGAGACTCTGGCAGCAAACATACGCCTTTTCGCTACTTGCCTCCACCACTATTGCCGCCGACGAATTGGCAGGCAAAGTCATAGAACCTTTGAGTTCCAATTGGTTAGCATCGTTGAGCACAAAACGGCGGAGTTTCAACTCTGTGCCGCCCATATAGTCGGGAAAAACATAGATATTTCCACTCGGACACACGCAAGGATACGAGCCAAAACCAAGCGGAACTGCATTAGAATTGGTGTAATTTACACCGCCTTCAAATTTAGAAGCAGTTAAAAGATAGCCGCTTCCGCTACTTCCGTCGGGATTGGTAACTGTGGTGGAAAACAGGATTTTACCTGATGTTTCATTGTCGTTTTTTTTCACATCGTCGTCATCGTCGCAAGCGGCAAAACTCATTGCCACCGCCGAAATCAATAATAAATGCTTTAATTTCATTGCCTTTTATAATTATGAATTATTAATTACGAATTATGAATTATGAATTGTGAATTATGAATTATGAATTATGCATTATGCATTACTTCATCACATATCTAACCTTAAATCCAAAGTTTCTGCCGGGGAGAGGACGGTTGAGGTCGGAATATACAGTCTTGTCGGTCAGGTTTTTAACTTTGAATGTAAGTGTAATAGATTCATTGAAAAAACTATGTTCAAAACCAAGGTCGATAGTAAACGAAGTAGGAATTTTGCGGTCTTGATACTTACTCATTTCAAAATCGTAAAAATACTCGTGAACATATTGAGCGTCAAAGAGTAAACGGCTGTTTTGATTTTTGCCGCCAAAGATATTTTCTTTATGAATTTCTATGCCGAAATTACCCAAAATATAAGGAATATTTGGCATACGTTTGCCATAAGTGGGATTTTCGGCAGATGAGCCTGTTTCGTGTTTGCGACGGTCGCGGAGGTCTTGGTAAGTGGCATTGCCATAGATATATAAAAACGGTGCCACATCGCCTTTAAACTCAATTTCTGCGCCCTTGGTTCTCACTGTTCCAAAATTTGCGTAACGTGCCATTGACGGAATCATATCTGCCTGATAACGAATCATATCCTCCAACTGATTTAAGAAATAATTTGCCTCAACTTCAATAAATCCAAACTTATTGGCACGGTGATAAAGCACACCCGCATTAAGACCGTTGCAGCGTTCGGGAGCAAGGTCTGTGGCAGGAAGAATCGAATATCCATTGCCTACAAGTTCTTCGGCGGTGGGTATGCGCACCTCGCTACTAAACGATGCCTTTGCCAAAAATCTTTTGGTAAATTTATAACGCAGACTTTCGCTTCCACCCCAATAATTCTTAGAAACATCAACATCTTTTGGACGGTTAATCGACACAAGTTCAAGAACTTTTGTCTCTGATGTAAAGTTAAAATTCTTAACAGTTGTGGCGCTCATAAATTTGCCGTCAAAAAGGGTGAGGTCGTAAGAAAGCCCTGTGGTAATGCTGCCCATCTTGCTGTCGAAGGTGGTTTGATAGCCAAAACTCTTGTCCATCAAGTCGTTATCGGGGTTTTGACTTGTGTGAGTAGCGTAAAAATTAAGGTTAAACGAATTGTGTTCGTCGAGCAAGTAGTTGAGATTGATTTTTCCAACAAAATCGTTGGTGCGATTGTCGGAATCAGATGCGTAAGTGGCTTGTTCGCCGCCATACGAAGACACTGAATTATAGCGGTTTCCGTCCCAATCGTAGCGGTAAGGAGCGGCATCGTAAAGACCGTTGCTGCCGTAAGAATATGCAAAATCACAATCCAAATCCAAACCGTCAACAAGGAAATTGTCGCGTTTTAAAGTCAATGCCGCAATACCCGACATACTATGGTTGTAGGCCTCGCGAATATCGGTGTCAATGCCCTGAATTTCAGCCTTTGTGCCTGTGAAAACAAGTTCGAGTTTTGCCTCGTCGAAATACCATTTGGTAGCCTTAATACTGCCGCCAATCATCATCTTTTTAAATTGGTCGTGGTCGCGGGTAACTTCGCGGTTTTCAAGGTTTTGGAGTTTCATTTTGTAATTATTGTCGCTGTATGTGAGTATACCGCCAATGCCAAATTGAATACCGGTTTTTTTGTTGGTTTGTTTAAATGCCGTGCTGAATTTGTGCGTGTTAAACGATGCAATTTCGTAACTTGCATCTAAATACACAGGCGGATATTCCTTCGTTACCACATTGACAGCGCCGCCGAGAGCCGAACCGCCAAAACGATACGGCACAATACCTTTATATACCTCGATGCGTTCAATCATATCGGTTGGAATATCGTTAAGCGACATATAATCAGACATTTGTCCAATAGCCGCCTCGTCGATATAAACGCCCATACGCTTGCCTTCCAATCCGCGCACCGAAATTCTCGACGCACTGCCCACGCCGCCGGTGTTTCTAATAGTGATACCCGAAGTGCGGGCGAGAGCATCGTTGATGCTCGATGTTGTACCCTCCAACTGCCTTGTATCCAATACAGAAAGGGGCATTGTAGCCTCGCGCATCTTGCGAATTTCGGTGCGAGCAGTAATAGTAACAGTCGACAACTCTTTGTCGGGAATAAATGTTGTAGAATCTTGTTCTTGTGCCAAAGCATTTGCGCACAAAAAAGTCAATAAAAAAGGTGCAATTTTGTGTTTCATCTCTCTCTAAATTTTGGCGCAAAAGTTATTTTTTCACGCCGATTTTTTCATAATCCTTTGTTTTTCGCAAAGATGAAGATAACGGTTGCACTCCTGAATTTTGTCGTAGCCAAGTAGCACGCCGAGGATGAAATCTTCTTCGGGTGTGTACTCGTTAAAGGGCTTATCGCCAATGTGTTTGATAACCTCTATGCACTCTTTTGCGCCAAAAAATATATTGATTTTTTCGCTCGTTACCTGACGTGTGAGAAAATCTATACCGGCAAATCGCAATCGAGCCTCGGCTTCAAACCTGAATTTTGATGGTAATGTATGTAAAATAAGTTGTCTAAGACCTTTTTTATATTCGTAAATATGATGCGATAGTACTTTCATTTGTGCAACCGTTAAATTATTATAGTTCAGGCATAATCTGTGCTGTCCACGCTGCTATGCGGCTTTCAGAAAGTTGGTCCTGATTGTCGTAATCAAGTGCCAAACCAACAAATTTTCCGTCTTTTACAGCAGAAGATTCATTAAAAGAGTAACCGTCGGTAGAAGTTTCGCCCACGATTTTTGCACCGGCAGATTTTGCGGCTTCGTAGAGTTCGCCCATAGCGTTCACGTATGTGTCTGAGTAAGAAAATTGGTCGCCAACGCCAAATACAGCCACAGTTTTGCTGCTGAGGTGGGCAGATTTAACTTCGGAAATAAAACCGAACCAATCGTCTTGCAATTCACCGTCGCCCCAAGTAGACGAACCGAGGATAATGTTGTCGTAATCAGCAAGATCAGATTTTTTTGCAGAGGAAACCTCTTTAACATCACCACCGCCGAGTTTTTCTGCGATGGTTTCAGCAGCCTTGGCTGCATTGCCCGTTGTAGAGCCGTAAATTATTACAGTTTTTTTCATTGTTGTTGTGTTTTAAATTTTGGCGCAAAATTAGATTCAACACAATTATCACACAATACCGAAAAAGCGGTATTTAAATAATATGTAATACCAAAAGTTTGCGATTGAGTGTTTTTGATACACTATCCCCATTAATAATTAGTCTTAAAGCCAAAAACGAAGTTAAATCATTACTTTTAGGTATTCCGTTTTTCATTGCCGCACCGTAACTTTGTGTAAAATTTTTAAAACATAATAACAATGTTCAACAATATCTCAAAAACAGGTGTATTTTTCCTTGGGGCGTTGGCAGGTATAGCCGTTATTGCCCTTTTGAAAACCAAAACAGTGCAGAAAGGTTGCGCTAAGATTATTGCCGCTGGTCAACAACTCAAAGACGAGGCTCAGGCTTTTGTAGAAACCGTAAAAGAAGACGCCGAAGATTTGGTGGAAGAGGCAAAACAAGAATCTAAAAAAGCGTAATGGACTTTAAAATAGCACATTCGCTGCCCGGACGGGTAAGAATCCGTTACGACAGACACTCGCTTACGCCTGTTCAAGCAGGGTTGGTAAAGTCGCTCGTGGAAGAACAGATGGGTATAACATCTGTTGAAATCAATCCCACAACGGGCAGTGTATTAATACATTACGTAGGTGTTAGCGAAGAAACAGTTTTGGCGTATTTCCGAATGTTAGACCACCGATACCTTGAAAATCAGGAACTTTTAGACAGCGTTAATCCGCTCGACATTCCGCAGCCGTCATTGTTTTCGATACTTTCGGAGATGGTGGTGCAGCATTATATAAAAAAGTTGCTGCCGTTTCCAATTCGCAAGGCGTTGCAGTTA
>JAGCDD010000363.1 GCA_017651345.1 Bacteroidales bacterium
AGCGCAGAATTAGAAATCACCGGCGGAACCCTACCCTACAAAATCCATTGGAACGATGGATACGCCGAACCCAAACGCCGCTTGATGAGCACAGGCGAATACTACATCACCGTTACCGACAAAAACGGCTGCGTTGCCGAACACGAAATCATTTACGAATAAACACCTTATATAATATGAAACTTATTTTTGCCACCAACAACGCAAACAAACTACGCGAGGCTCAGCAGATTTTACCTCAATATCAGATACTTAGTCTCGAAGACGCTGGTATTCACGACGAACTGCCCGAAACCCACGAAACCATTATCGAAAATTCCAAAGAAAAAGCCGAATACCTATTCAATAAATACCATATCGACTGTTTTTCCGACGACACCGGACTTGAAGTGGAGGCTCTCAACGGTGCCCCCGGAGTATACTCTGCACGATTTGCAGGTCCGCAAAAAAACAGCGACGACAATATTGCCCTTCTCTTAGAAAAGCTCCAAGGCGTAGAAAACCGCAAGGCACGCTTTGTAACATACGTTACGCTAATAATCAACGGAAAAGAGCATATCTTTGAAGGCGAAATGCGCGGCACTATCCTACCCTACCGCTCAGGCAGCGCAGGATTTGGCTACGACCCCGTATTCTGTCCCGAAGGTTACGACAAATCAGTTGCCGACCTAACCACAGCCGTTAAGAACCAAATAAGCCATCGCGCCCGCTCGTTACAAAAAATGGCAGAGTTTCTCAACTCTAAATAAATAGCTAACTATCAAATACTTGCAAAGATTTTAACAAAAAATCACAAAAAAAACCAAAAATAATTTTCCAAAATATCAGAAAAATCTTATTATCTTTGCAGTCAAATAAATAAGAAAGTCCTATTTTATGGAAAAGCAGAAAATACTTTTCGTTTCGCAGGAGATTTACCCATACCTTCCTGAAACCGAAATGTCGATGATTGGAAGATACCTTCCGCAGGGGATACAAGAAAAGAAACGCGAGATACGCGCCTTTATGCCCCGCTACGGCAACATCAACGAGCGCAGAAACCAACTTCACGAGGTTATCAGGCTCTCGGGTATGAACATCATAATTGACGACACCGACCACTCGTTGCTCATCAAAGTGGCATCGATACAATCGGCTCGTATGCAGGTGTACTTTATCGACAACGAAGATTTCTTTCACCGCAAAGGAACTATCACCGACAAAGACGGCAAATTTTACCCCGACAACGACGAAAGGGCGATATTTTTTGCTCGCGGCGTGTTAGAAACCGTTAAAAAACTGCGTTGGAGTCCCGAACTTGTGCACTGCCACGGATGGATTACATCGCTTGTTCCCTTGTACTTAAAACACGCCTTCAAAGAAGATCCGCTGTTTGCCAAAAGCAAAGTGGTATATTCGGTATACAACGACGATTACCCCGACTCTTTTCCCGAAAACTTTTACAAAAAAATAAAAGTAGACGGTGTAAACGACGAAGACCTCGAAGTGGTAAAGAATCCCACATTCGCCAACCTCTCTAAACTTGCTATCAACATGTCAGACGGCGTTATACAAGGTCACGAAACCATCAATCCCGAAGTAGAAGAATACGCTCGCAATTGTGGCAAGCCATTTTTAGAATACCAAACGCAAGACAAATATATCGACGCATATTCAGATTTTTACGACAAAGTAATGTCTCAAACCGAATAAACCAAGAATGAACAAACAATTTATAGCCGCCCTATTCTCTGTTGCAGCCATCTTTACTGCCTGCGAAAACGACGAGACCATGGGAACCGATCTTATGCCCTCTACCGACCGTCCGGGCATTGTTGTTACCGACACAATTGATATCAAGGCAGAAACCCTCATCGACGACTCGGTTTACAGCTCATACCAATCGCACCTTTTGGTAGGTAGATTTAACGATCCAGTTTTTGGCACTACCGAAGCTACTTTTGTTGCCAAATTTTCCAACACATCGTATGGTAAATTTCCCGACGGTGCTATTTGCGATTCGGTAATTTTATCTCTCGGATTAGATAGCACTATTACACACTTTTATGGCGACTTAAACAATCCAGGCAAAATCAACGTTTACCGTCTAACTAAACCTTTTTCTGCAGATTCTCTATACTACAGCAACTATAATTACAAGCAAAGAACTGCCGACGAACCTTTATGTTCTGCCGATTTTAATACTAACGCTAATACAAAAGAGATAAAATTCTCTCTTCCTTTAGATTACGGCAACGAAATAATGAGATGCTCTCGTGACACCACATTTGACGAAAATCTATTTGGACTCTGCTTTTCTCCAGACGAAACCTCAGCTTGCGTTACCAAAACATCACAATCTAACAACAACATCAAGTACGTGGTTTACTATCATCAAGAGGGTGACACTGCAAGTACTGGTGTAACATTTTCGATTGCCAACTCTAATCCAAGAGCAACGTTTTTCAGCCACGATTATTCTGGCAGCAACATTTTCGACAACAACGGCGACTCATTATTGTACCTTCAATCAATGGCAGGCTCTAAAATTAAGTTAGATTTTAAAGACGTTGACAAATTTAACCATCTGCCTCACAAATATTTTTCGTTGTTACGAGCACAGTTGATAATTCCAATTGCCGACAGCACATCAGGTTATCAACCCATTGACGAGTTAATATGCTTTGGCAATAATCGCGAAGATGGTAAACTTATTCAATTTCCCGAATTTTTTACTAAAAATGCAAGAACAGGCGAAACTGTATACCTCAACATCCCTTACGACAAGAATAATCGACGTTACACCGTTAATTTAACCATGCGCATCAGCGATTTTATAAAAACATATAAAATTGGTGCCGAACCCAATTACGATATTTTTATCTATCCAAATGCACGTACTTCGGATTTTTGTCGTTCTATAGTAAGTGCACCAAATAAAAAAGATACACCACTAAGACTTGTAGTTCAATACACCGTATTTGACAAATAAATAATATCTAACCAAAAAAACCGAAACAACTATGTGTGGAATAGTAGGATATATCGGCGACCAACTTGCATACCCGATTATCATCAATGGACTTAAAAAACTTGAATACCGCGGCTACGACTCGGCAGGCGTGGCTGTAAACAACGGAAAAAATATCAACGTCTACAAAAAGAAGGGTAAAGTTTCTGACCTTGAAGCATTTACCAAGGGCAAAGACATTTCAGGAACTATCGGTATGGGTCACACTCGTTGGGCTACTCACGGTGTGCCTAACGATGTGAATGCTCACCCGCACACTTCGATGAACGGCAAGTTTGTAATTATTCACAATGGCATTATCGAAAACTTTGCGGTATTGAAAAAGAAACTCGTTGCGCGAAACTACACTTTTAAATCCGAAACCGATACCGAGGTACTCGCCGACCTTATCGAATATATTTATATGTTTGGCAAGGTAAACGCCGAAACAGCCGTCCGTCTTGCTCTCAACAAGGTGATTGGCGCATACGGACTTGTGGTAATGTGCACCGACGAACCCGACAAACTTATCTGCGCACGCAATAGTAGTCCCCTCGTAATTGGCTATGGCGACAACGAATACTTTATTGCATCCGACGCCACCCCGTTTGTGCAATACACAAAAAAAGCCGTTTATCTTGACAATCAAAACCTTGCAGTTATCACTCGCGACAGCGTTACTGTTAAGACTATCAAAAACGACGTTATCAATCCCGACATTCAGCAAATAGATTTCGACAGCGACGAGGCTGAGAAGGGCGGTTATCGCGACTATATGCTCAAAGAGATTTACGAGCAGCCGAAATCAATCCTCGAAACCATCCGCGGACGTGTTTACGAAAACGAAAACGCTATTAAGTTGGGCGGACTTTTGGACGTTATGCCCAAACTTCTCAACGCCCGACGCATTATTATAATAGGCTGCGGCACATCGTGGCACGCAGGTCTCGTGGGCGAATACCTCATCGAAGAGTACGCCCGCATACCCGTGGAGGTGGAATACGCATCAGAATTCCGCTACCGCAACCCAATTCTTACGCAAGACGACGTGGTAATAGCCATCAGTCAGAGCGGCGAAACTGCCGACACACTCGCAGCCATTCAGTTGGCAAAGGCAGCAAAGGCTTGTGTAATTGGCATTTGCAACGTTGTTGGTTCGAGCATCAGCCGCGAAACAGATGCAGGAGTATACACACACGCAGGTCCCGAAATTGGCGTTGCAAGCACCAAGGCTTTTTCTACACAGGTAACAGTGTTGGCAATGATAGCCCTCTTGCTTGGCAAATGCAAATATATGATAGGTCAGCAACAATATCATCAGTTGCTCACCGAACTTTTGTCAATTCCTGAAAAGATTGAGCACACCCTTCAATCGGCATCAAAAGTTGAGGAGGTGGCAAAACTATACAAAGACAGTCGCAATTTTCTTTACCTTGGTCGTGGTTGCTACTATCCTGTGGCATTGGAAGGCGCATTAAAGTTGAAAGAAATTTCGTACATACACGCCGAAGGTTATCCCGCCGCCGAAATGAAACACGGACCCATTGCCCTCATCGACGACAAAATGCCCGTAGTGGTAATTGCCACACAAGACAAAGGTTACGAAAAGATTGTCAACAACATACAAGAAATCAAAGCCCGCAAAGGCAAAATCATAGCCATAGTTAGCGAAGGCGACACAGTGATATCCAAAATGGCAGACCACGTGTTAG
Source organism: Bacteroidales bacterium (assembly GCA_017651345.1). Taxonomy (GTDB): domain Bacteria; phylum Bacteroidota; class Bacteroidia; order Bacteroidales; family UBA3824; genus UBA3824. The sequence continues at coordinate 4,702 of JAGCDD010000363.1, forward strand.
AAGTTCCCAAGTTCGACACCGCCATCGGAGCCATCACCACAATTGTACCCTTGCAATTGCTAAGTTACTACATAGCCATAATGCGCGGCTGCAATGTTGACCAACCACGAAACCTTGCCAAATCTGTAACTGTGGAATAAATGGAATGCGGGCGACTCGCCCGCTAATTAATATAGTCATGATACCCTATCAAATATTGTTACCATACTTATTAATAATCGGTGTAATCGGCGTAATATTCTTACGCACCGACAAATACAAGGCGACGCACGAAAAATGGCGTATCAAGGAGCGCACCCTCCACATTTTGGAATTTCTCGGAGGTGTGTTCCTTATGCTGCCCGCGATGTACATCATCCGCCACAAAAACAAAAAAGCGTCGTTTTATGTTATCACGTATGTTGCATTGGCAGTATGGTTAGTGGTGCTATATTATTTGTTTGTGAGAAATTAATTTGGAAACTATTATTATTATTGCTAACTTTGTATTTTGTTAACTAATTAAAAAAACGTCATCAAATGAGACCTGCATTAGCAACTAATAGGTATACAGCCATTATGAATCCGCATAAGACATCTTTCACCGAAAATGCGGTTAAGCGTGAGTTTACATTCATTGATTTATTCGCTGGAATTGGTGGATTCAGAATTGCATTAGAACAAGCGGGTGGCAAATGTGTGTTCTCATCAGAATGGAATAAAAGCGCACAAGAAACATACTTCAAAAACTTCGGCGAAATACCTTACGGCGATATTACCACAGATGAAACCAAATCACACATACCAAACAACTTCGATATTCTCTGTGGAGGTTTTCCATGCCAACCTTTCAGCATCTGTGGTAGGAAAAA
>JAGCDD010000364.1 GCA_017651345.1 Bacteroidales bacterium
CGAGGAGCGTGAGCGCATCATCCGCGAGTACAAGCGTCAGGGCCGCCGCGACGAGATTCAGAAGGCGCTGCGCGGACTCAAGTGCGAGACGGTGGAGTGCCCGTTCCCCGACGAGCAGTGCTACCTCTACGGTCGTGTTATGTCTGATTATGTGAACGATGTGGTCAATTGCGCCGAGTTTGCCCACCTCAACCGCCTTACCATTGCCGACACCATTGTGTCGAAATACTTCAAAGGCCGTTCGCTCAAAGATTTTGAGTGGTTCGAGACGCTGCACAACTACGTTGATACACGCCATCGGATGATTCGCAAAGGTGCAATATCAGCAATGGCCGGCGAGCGCGTCATCATCCCAATGAATATGCGCGACGGCAGCCTGATTTGCGTGGGCAAGGGCAATACCGATTGGAATTGTTCGGCACCGCACGGCGCGGGGCGACTGATGTCGCGTGCCAAAGCCTTCGAGAACATCACGCTCGACGAGTTCCAGCAAAGTATGAGCGGCATTTTCACCACCTCGGTCTGCGACGACACAATCGACGAGTCGCCAATGGTTTACAAGCCGATGGCCGAAATTTTGGAACTCATCCGCGACACCGCCGATGTTGTTGACATCATCAAGCCAATCTATAACTTCAAAGCCAGCGGCGAACTGCCGTGGAGGAAGAAGGAGGGGTGATTGGCGTAGGTTTGGAATTGTTGCAAACTATTTTTCGGCGAATAGAGTTTCTAATCACCGAATAAACATCGGCGAATTTCAGCAACATTAATAACCAAAGCAAACCTAGGTGTCCGTTTTTTAGGTTTTTAAAATTTTAGTAACTTGCAAGAAAATAATTAATAACAGATATGTCGTACAAAGCAATGCTCAAAAATATGGGCTACCAAAACCCCGAGCAAAGAGATGCTGCCGCAAGAAAGTACATAAACCGCTTTGTTGTCGGTGAGGCTGACTACAAATTAGTTCGTGAGGGAAAATACATTTTCGTTGATGGTGAAAACACATCGTTTCGCGTATGTGCAGGCAAGACTATGTTGTACCCATACAATGAGTACAGATTCAGGCGGGTAAAAAACTTTACCGTTTGCGATAGTTTTACAGATTCATTAATTGGGTTTCCAGAAATAATAAACGGTGATTTACATTTGGAAGGGATTGTCGGCATTTTTTCCGATGAAGAAAAAGCGGAATGGCTGCCAGACAAAGTTTGCGGCAATGTGATTATAAAAGATTGTCCATATATCGGTGAAAACGATTTCTATGACTATTCATCGGTTGACGGTGATATTATAGATGATAAGAACCCAAAGTATGCCACAAGCGAAAAAAGCGATGAAGAAGAATCAGATAGGATTTGGGAGGAAGACCGAAAAGTTCTCGATTATGCCGAATCGGTTGGACTCAATGAAGAGAAGATACAACGTTTGTATCGCTGCTTCTACAATTACTTTTGATATAATCTACATTATTGACAACTAAATACTGACAACTATGGGTCTATATGCTTTTTACAAGAATCAAGGTGTTGATTTTGAAAAGAGAAGAATAGCGTTCAAAGAAAGAATCCAAAATTGGATTGCTGATGGTGACGCTAATTTCAATTTAAAAGAAGACCAATATCATTATAACACATACGTAGATGCACCAAACACATCGTTTGTAATAAGTGGCCTGACAACCGAAAGATTAATGCCAGAATTTTACCGCGATTTCGAATTCTCAAAAGTGAAGGATTTTTCATTATATGATTGTAGAATAATGTCTTTGCAAGGTTTGCCATTGGAGGTGTTTGGCGATTTAAAGTTTGAGAAGTGCGACTGGAAATTCGGACAAAAAGACATCTTTTTATATTTACGCAAAAAAGTACACGGCAATATTTATATAAAAGAATGCCCGTACCTGTACAAGAGTTATTTTAAACATCTTGCAGATGTTGATGGCGAAATATTTGACGACAAACCTGAAACACCCGAAAGCGAGCAGCTTGCCATTGATATTCTAAAGAAGTTCCATTATAGTAAATAGCCCTACCTAAAAGTCGGAACAAGATAGTAATATCGAAAGCGGATTTCCCGAACTTGGGGGAGTCCGCTTTTTTGTTTTCAAACAATACTTCAACGTGCTGAAAAAATTCAAAAAAATCAAAAAAAATTTCAAAACCTCTGCCGCAATCTCGCATAGGTTGCAGTTTTATTTGTGGAAAAATAGATTGAACGGTTTAAAACTTACAACTATGAAGAATTACTTGAAATACACGATTCGCGAAGTTGACGGCAAACTGCGTTTGTTCGATGGCGAAGGAAATATAGTCGACACTGGTATAAGAGGTTTGTGGCCTGATACCATAACTTATGTGACAGTTTGGGGAGTGTTTCAATACAAAAAACCAAACGGATTTAACGAATTGATATTCGATGGCACATTACTATGGGATGCTGCACCAACAGCCGAAGTGTTTCAAGAAAACAACCGTATTGGTTGGAAAACACCATCGGGCGATTTGCTTCTGCCGCCAATTTTCGACCAAATAGAGATTTGCGACGGTTACATTTTTGCACACTTCGATAAGCGAGATTTATTTGTACGTAAAACAGGAGGAATTACAGAAGGCCCAGAAGGGTCAGAAGATGGCGAATTCTACGAGAACGGCAAAAAAGGCATTCGAAACCCCGACGGAACCATTTTGTTTCCTGCCATTTACGATGAAATATATAGTTGGGGCGACGATTGCGATGTTTACTACACACGCATTGGCGATGAATTCCATTATTACAACTCAAAACACGAGGAAATACTGACCACTTACCGCAAATTTGATGGTGTTGACGACAAATGCGAACCCTACTACATAAGTGAGGAACAGAACCGCGATACTCTTGTGACAATGCAGATTGTTGACGATTTGAGCGACTCGCAATCGTGTGTTTGTTTCGATGAAAATGTGCGGTTAGACAGAATTCTAAAATCGGAAGTCGATGATATTGTGAGAAATAATTGCGAGGTGTGGGACAAAGGTCTCGAACAGTTAGATTATTTCCATAACGTATACACCTACATTTATTCGGCTTATTATGCACAATCGAAGTCGTCCACACCTATTGAAGATTGCGTCAAGCAGTTTGAAAAGATGGAATGTTTTGAGTCGTCGTGGGGTTTCATTATTAAAATTTGGACTAATCGTAACACCAAAATCTCGATTGCCGAGATGAACAAACTCGTCTATTATTATCAAGACATTGAATTTGGTTTGTGCCAACCGATGGATTGTGTTACAATAGGTTACGATGATTCGTTGGAAGATGGGATGGTGAAGATGTTTCAAGTGATTTTTGCTACCGACCGTATGCCTAACGAACTTGACGATATAGACGACGACTCATTAAGTGGGACGATAGATAACTATAAGGAAAAGAAACAATTGCTACTCGACACATTGGAAGAATATCGGGAAAAGAAAAACTGGACCGATGACGTGTACCAATCGTATTACAACGAATGCTTTTTGCATAAGGAGATAGGTGGAAATTATAGTGGTTTTGTTTTCGAGGAGGAAAAAGAGTTGCTCGATTATTTGGTATACTATGAAGAAGAGTATTCCGCAGAAAAAACCGCTTTTTATGTTTGTCGGGAACTATTTCATACTGCGTGGTTTAATGATATTAATGAAGTCGACATTCGTAATGCATATAAAAAAATTAAATGGGCAATTCACCCCGACCGACATAGTAACTTTTTGGCTGTGCGTGATGGGAAAAGTAGCCTTGACTGCATTCGAGC
>JAGCDD010000365.1 GCA_017651345.1 Bacteroidales bacterium
AATCTTCATAGAGCCTCCTATAAGACTGCCGTAATTCTGCTCAAGGTTATAGAGTTTAGGGAAAGCATATTTGGTAACAAGCATACCCGGGTCGCCTGCATATACACCTGATATAAAAGGATTTATAGCATAATCAAGAAAACTCTGCCCCATACGCCTTATCACAAATTCTGCAAGAGTTTCGTTTGGGTTGGTGCCGCGTTTTCTAAAAGGCTCGCCAAGCAATCGGAGTTTGTCTTTAAAAGTAAACAACTTGGTGGTGATACCCTTGCCCACACCCATAGGCATAATGTTTGGTTTTCCGCCCTTAATGATAAAGCGTTTTTTGGCGGCAGTGGAAGCCTTTTCGAGAGCATAATCAGCTGTAAGCGATTTTTCGCCGTGGAGCTGCTCAAAAAGTTTTACAGCCTCAAGCGAGCCGAGCACGCCAGTGTTAGGACCTGTTTCGTATACAAAATCGCCGCATTTTTGGGTGTGCATCACGCCGCCCGGATAGTCGCGGTTGTCGACAACTAAAAAATTTTGATCATTTTGGTTAAGATAAAACGCTGTAGTTAAGCCCGTTATACCCGCACCAATAATAACAGTATCTGTAGAATATTCCATTACGTCATTTATTTTTTGGTGCGCAAAGATAATAAAAAAAGGGACGCGGCGAGCCACGTCCCTATATTATAAAAACATTATCATTCTGACAATTCCAAAATCATAAATTCTACACGGCGGTTGCGTTCACGCTCTTCGGGAGTTTCGTTGTTGTTGAGCGGACGAGATTCGCCATAGCCCACAATCGAAAGACGCGATACTGCCACACCTTGTTTAATCAAATAGTTGGCAACTGTTTGCGCACGACGTTTTGAAAGATTGAGGTTATAAGCATCGGCTCCCATATTATCGGTATGTGCCGAAACTTCAAGTTTTTTTACATCGGGGTTTTCTTTCAAAAACACTGCCACAGTATCCATAATAGTGTTATCGGTATTAGCAAGACGGGCACTGCCCGAAGCAAACAAAATGGGTGCGCCAATAGGGTCGCCAACTTTTTTGCGACGCAATTGTGCCGACATATCAAGAGCGTTGCTAACATAATTGTAACCCGAAGGCATAAGATTTACGCCATAATCATCGGCAATACGGTCAATTCTTATTGATTCTTCTTTTACCACAATGTCGATATCTTCGTCGATAAACACATAATCGGGATAAACATCAACAATTTCGGGAGTGGGTACAGGCAAAACCTTTGGCAAAAACTTTACACGAATGCCCACCGAGGCTGTAACGTTAACAAGTTTTACACCGCTGCAATAGGCTGTTTGGGTAACGCCCACATACGATTCGGCATCCTCGTTGTACAATCGGTCGTAATTAGCATTTTTGATGTCGCTAAAACGGTAAGCTCCGCTAACGCCCATGCTGATGTCGATTTTTTTGTTGATGGCATAATATGCACGCACTTCGCCGCCAACGCCAAAAGAAATACTCTTAAAATCGGGTGTGCCGTCGAAGCCCGAATAGTTAGAAAGATGGTGAGTGGGTACATCCTGAACAATTGCTTTGTCATCATAATAAGGATATGTTGCCACTACGCGAATATCGCCCGAATTATTTTTGTATTTTTTGGCAGCTATGGGCGAAACTATTGCCGTAGCTCCCGCGCCCAACACCCATTTAGGATTGAGCTGAGTTTTGTAGTATACGCCAATGGGAATATCTATGGCTGAGATAGTTACCTTTTCTTCAATATCTCGATACTCTGTATGAAAATTGCGTTCTTTATGTTCGGTAAGAATTTTTTCATCAATACCATCTTGTTCGTCGGCATTATAATTAAGATTGGCTAAAGCCGAAAAAGTGTTGTAGCCCGCACCAATGCCTACTCCCCAATTGGGATTAAAAAAGTATCGATAGCCTACCTGAGCACCGTAGCCCATGCCCATTTTTTTAGTACCATATCCGTCGGTAGAAAATGCAATATTGTGCAAACCTCCACCAAGGTCGAAAATAAGATAGTGTTTTGCGGTATCTTGTGCCGAAAGGCTCATGGCGCACATTAAAGCCAAAGCCGCTGTAATAGTTTTCTTAAACATAATATACTAAGGTTAATTATTTGACAATAAGTTTAAATCCTTTTTTCTCGCCGCCGTTGATTAGCGAACCTGAATATACCCCAGAGGGCAATGTTACTGATGTTTTTTGCTCAACGTTTGAAATATTCTTTACCATTGTGCCATTGGCGGTGAAGATTACTATATCGTAATTTTGGTCTTCATCAAAATCCAAAATTTCAAGGGTAAAGTATTCGCCCTGTTTTGCAGGATTGGGATATACCTTGATGCTTGGTTTCAAAGCCTTGGCAGTAGAGAGCCATTCAACAGGACACGACATCATTTCCTTGCCATCGCCCGAAAGTTTTACGGTGTACAAACTATTGTAATCGAACTTCGGCTCGGTATAATATAGCAAAGTAGCACCCGGAAGTGCCTCGCCATTTCTATACCATTGGTATGCATTGTAAATACCCTCGTGATTATCCACAATGAGCATATCAGTATAAAGCTGCACGGCAGCATTGCGGAGGGGAATGGTGGCGGTGATTTTTACAGGATATGTAGTAGAAACATCTATTGAAGGATTACTAAATTCTATTGTTCCGGTATATTCTCCCGTTACAATATTTTGAGGAACAGGAATATTTATAATATGGTCTTCGGAAACTTCACCTTCTATAATAGAGAACAAGTTACTATCAAAAGTGATTTTATAATCAGATGGCGCGCCATTAGTAATAGTGTATGGCAACAAAATAGTATTATCCTTGCCTTTACAGAAGTCGTTGGTATTAGTGGGATAGATAACGTTACCATTAAATTCAATAGCAATTATATCCTTTTCGTTTACCCACTTTGCATATAATGTAATATTGTCGGTAACTTTTGTATCAAAAGAATACTTATTAGCTTTGCTACATTCTTTATCAGAATACCAACCTACCAATTTATAGCCTTCATATTGAGGAATATCAGTGGGCTCGGTTACTGATTCATTGAAACAAACACCAACAGAAGTATTTTTATTTTGCAATGATTCCTCATTAAAATTATATGTTACCTTCAATTGGTCTGAACCGTTAACAAGAGTACCTTCAACCGGGTCGGATGCAATATAAGTATCATTTCCAGCCATGCGAACAAGGTAAGTACCAGCGGCAAGGCCAGTGATTTCGGTAGAAGTAATGGATGTGTATGTTTTGCCGCCGTCGTTGCTATATTCCATAGCAGAGGTAACGCCTGTGATAGAACAATCAGGTTTGCCACAAATTGTGCCATTAACAAAAGTAACATTTGTGGGTTTTGAAGATTTCGACTTGGTTATAGTTACATCCATTTCGATAAAACCTGTTTTCTTTACACCACCTTCGGTAATTACATTTGCTAAGGTATAATTATAAGCGTCTTTGCCAGAAAGTTGCAATTTTAGGTGAATAGTATACGAATCAATATCAATTTCGGGGAATTCGTAAGGATAATCGGGGTCGTCGGTTACAATTGAAACCGACACTTCGTCGTCGCCTACTATGTCGTTTTTGTTGATGGTAATGGTGGGTACAGTTGTAGAGCCGTCGGCAGATGTAGCTGTGGGCAATGTGTTATTACCATCGTATGGTTTCTTAAATGTACCTTCAACTTGGGCGGTAATGGGTTTGGGAGTAATTTTAAAATCAATTTTGTCAGATTGTCCAAATTCTCCGTCTTTTGTAATAGCACCTTTAGCATCAAGTTCGTCATCGGACGTATATGTAGCTATCAACTGATATTCGTCAACCGAAAACTGCGACAAGACCTCTTTAGAATACTCCGCAAGGGCTAAAGCATAATCGCTTTTTAATTTTACAGAATACGTAACATTGTTATATTCGCTTTCGGTTAGCGCAACGCCGTCTTTCTTGATTACAGGGTCTGTAAAACTGCCATATACATATTCAAAAGGTGTTTCTACAGTAATATCAACTATTTTTCTAATTTCTGCAAGCACTACAAGGTCGTCATTTTGAAGTGTGGCACCGAACACATTATTCGTATTTATTACATTACCAGTCTTTCCATACTGACTGCGTTCGTTTGGTTCCTTTTTCATTTCGGTAGCAGTATAGCATTGATAACCGGTAGAAGGAAGGAATCGGTAGCCGTCAGGAACTTTAAATACAGCGTCTTCGCCTGATGTAAAATAGTATTTGCCGTCGGTTTCGGGTTGGATAACAGTGTTGTAAACACCGTCGTCTTTTACCATAACCATGTGGGCAGGGAGGGTTACAGAATATGTTTTTTCCCAATTGGCTTTATAAATACGATTGAAGCGATCTACAGAGGGGTCGATTTTTACAGTTTCTGTAACATCTTTTATCCCTGTATTAAGCACATCTGACCAACCCACAAAGTGATAACCCTCTTTTGAGGGAGGAGCGGTAAGTTCGATGGGGGTAGAAGAATTATTCGCAAAGAATGAAATATTTGCATCGTAAGGATTATATTCTGTTGGTAATCCTTCGTAATTTACTTCTTTATCATCTTCAACGTATTTAATTGTATAAGGCAGTTTAGTAAGGTAGCCGGGAATGTCATTATTACCATCAATATGGAAAAAGTCGGGGTTGTTCTTGTTGGTAGATTTGTATTTAGTACCATTGCCGCCAACGAGTTTATCACACATAGTAAAAACCTCAACATCGTTAAAATAAGAAGACTGCCACGTTTCACCAAATACAATAATGGTTTCTAAAGCAGGACAACGATAAAACATTGAACCAATATTTGTAGCAGGCTTAAAATCTTTACCAAACTTGACAACTTTTAACAGTTTACAATCTCCAAACATACGCTCCATAGTAGTGGCACTTTCAGTATTAAAAGAACTCAAATCAAGTCCTATTAAATTATTACAGTAACCAAACATGTTATAAAACGATTGTACATTTTTTGTAGATCCCATTTTAAGGTTCTCAAGTTTTTCACAATTAAAAAACATCAAAGCCATAGATTCAACTTGTTCTGTATTTAAAGTGCTTAAATCTAAACTATTTAACTTGTAACAACCATAAAACATATTTGACATACTAATTACATTCTCAGTGTTAAGGTTACATTCTTCTTTAATACCTTCAAGTTCTATCAAACTCTGAAAACCGAAAAACCATTTATAGCACGATGTAGGTTTGTATTTTTTGAAAGATTCATCAAATACAACGGTAGAAACATTTTCACACCGGGTGCCTACCCAACCAGGATCAGATGGAGTAGTTCCTTTTTTATACTCAGGTACCACCCACGCATTTTCATCTGGCATATACCCATCGTACATAAAAGTGAGTTTTGTATTAGTTGCCGTTGAAGCTGCATTATTATTATCAGCATACCATCTACCGTGAATATCGGATATATATTCAAACTCTTCTTCATTCACCCAAGGAATAACGTATGGAGTAACGTCCTTGTGGATTCTAACATCGTGAATAATAGAATGACTATTATAGACAAGATTACCAGCAGAAGATAATTCAGCATTCTCACGTAGCGTTTCTGTTTCCTTTCCCTCTTCTCCAAAAAGTTGATAATAAAAAGAATTACTACCTTTAGAATAATCATTTTTATTGGCAATAGCTACCATACTGCCGTGAAATTCGCCAAAGTTAACAATAGTAGGATAACTTGTAGTAGCATCCCGGTCTTCAATACTCAATCCCACAGAACCATTACCGGTTGTTCCTTTAAAATAGCCACCGTTAATGGTTGTCTTACTATCAGCCAATGTGGGTTGTTTTTTTATATACATACCATAATAATCACCCAAAAACCTACCGCCATAGATATTAACTATATTACTTTCAGTCAACATTATACCGGCAGATCCTGTTTTGGTTGCTTCAAACTTTCCGCCGTAAATATTGGCTTTGCCGTTATTACGTACACATACAGCAAAATTTTCGTCTGAATTATGATAATAACCACCGTAAATTGTAAGCATCGAGTTTGTACCAGAAGTAGAGATACTGCCTTCAATATTAGTTTTATTATCATCGCCTATGATAGTAAGCCTACTACCTCCACCCATTCCGGACCTTCTTGCACCACCTTGAATATTATACTTTGCATTCATTATGCAACCTGAACTTTTCAAGTCGATAGTAATGTTTGTAAAAGAACCATTGTCTCCTAAAGGAATATCTGTTTGTGCAAAGCTTTTGTAGTTGTCTAAAAGAGTTATTGTTGCATTAAGATCACATTGAGGAGCACCTTCATAGACATAATTAAATTCATCATCATACAAAGTATAAGTGGTAGCATCTTCTAACGTAACAAAATATTTAGTTCCGCTATATTCTGTAAAATTATCATAATCACCTAACGGATGTTTTTTGAAATAATAATCCACTTTAAACGGCATAGTTTTGCATTTTTCTACAAAAACTTCTTTCCCGTCATCACCAAGGAGACCAACAGCATATTTAACTCCGTCTTCGTAAAGGTAAAATGTAGTTTCGTTGCCCGCTGTTTTGTTCAAGCAATTATAGATATTGTTAGTTGCAGCCTTGGCACCTTTGAATATTCCGCCGTTGAGAGTTACTTTGGCTTTGTTGTTGGGAATGTTGATACAGTAGTCTTCATCGGTGATGTATCTGCCGCCGTTGATGGTGAGCGATGAGTTATCGTTCAAAATAAAGTTGGCAGTAAGGTTGGTTTTGTCATTGTCGCCGTTGATGGTTAATGTTCCACCCGGACGAACGTCAAACGTATATGTACCAGACAAATTGTAGCCACCAAGATTTAATATTATAGATCTGCTCTGTGTGGTCAACTGTTCGTAACCGTCATAATCACAAAGAAGATTTATGCTGATGTCATTTCCCATAACATGAACAAGACTAGAATAACTAATATTACCAACATTGTCAACAATCTCCCAAGGGCAGACATCTATATTTAAGTTAGCAACTTTTTTGGCAATACCTTCCTGCATTACACTCATAATGTATCCCTTTGCGGGAGTATTTGCTGCAACGGTTATTTTATTTTCTTTAAGGGTTATGATAACATTGCCATCATTGTCCTTTACCTGACCTGACAGAGGTAAATCTGCATAAATACTTTTCAACTCAACGGTTTGTTCGATTCTGCTAAATCCTACATTTTGGAAAACATCTTCTTTTAGGACTTGAAACTCAATTGGTGCTGAATAAGTAAGTGAGCCTTTTCTTACTTTTATTTGATACTTTGCATCCCCTGTTAGTTTTTGTACTGCAGTCGAAAATCCTGAAAGCGACGTATAGGAGTTATCAAGCTCCCACCTTGCCATAAAACTATTATACGAATATATACAATAGTCAAAACCGTAAGTTATAACTTCACCATTATATTTAACTACGGGAGATATAGTACCTGGATGTCCTGAGAAAAACTTTAAATTAAAGCCTTCCATTTCAATTGTAAGTTCATCCGCCTCCGGTGCATTCACCGCCGTCACATTAGTGACAAAAGAAAACAATAATAGGATTAAAATTAAAAAAGGATTTTTTTTCATAAATACAAAAATTTAATAGTTTATAAAATTAAGTTGACTATACCGCCCATGTATATCGAACGATGAGGCAAAGGTATGGAGAATTTTTGAAAATGTCAATAGAGGAAGGGGGGAAATAATTAGTTGAGATGTAAACCTAAATAAAAAAAACATCGATATAATTAGCGGTGAACGCCCAAAAATACAAGTTCACCGCTAAATAAAAACACACTTATAACAACCCTAAGTCAATTTCTTTCTCTTAAAAAAGTACAATCAAAGGAAAATAAATATACCTTTGCGGCTTGAAATTATATAATTAACTTTTAAAAATTTAAACATGAAAAAAGTATTATCAATTATCGCTTGCGCTATGTTGTGCGCAGTTATGTTTGTATCTTGCGGATCTTCTTCATCGTTTCCAAAAGAAATAGAAACGATTGAAAATGCATTTAAAAGCAAAGACTTTACAACCGCTCTTTCTGCTGCAAAAATTATTCTCAACGGTCAAGACAAAGCCACAGCCGACGACCTTCTTATTGGTGCAGCAGGAGGATATTTTGCAATTGCGGGTATGGTACAAAACGGTCAAAAGATGGACGTAGCAGATGCTCTCGTTGTTACTAAACAAATAGTAGCAGGTTTTGAGCAAAGCAAAGCCAAAGACCTCGCTTACTACAACAAATGCAGCGACGAAATTAAACCTATTTTAGGCGGTGCATCTTTTGACGATATTGTATCTGTTCTTAAAAACGATTGGATTCCCAACTACGAGAATATTCTCGCAGGCAATACTTCTGAGGAAGCAGAAGGTGACTTCTCAGACGAAGGTGACGAAGAAGAGAGCGACGAAGAGGAAGAAGAATAGTATAGTTCTTTGGCTCAACGCCTAAATAAATAATTTTTTGTGCTGCATTTTGTTTTAAAAATGCGGCACTTTTTTTTGCCCAAAATGGCGAAACCGACTCATTATTTTCGTATATTTGGAATAACAAAAATATCACAATATGAGCGGCACCCTTTTCGACAAAATATGGAACAATCACATAGTAAAGACCATCGAGGGCGGTCCTGATGTGCTGTTTA
>JAGCDD010000366.1 GCA_017651345.1 Bacteroidales bacterium
GTTGAGATGCTAACATAACGTTTGTTACTATCTTGCAAAAATGTTGAAATCAAAAAAAAACTGTTTGTTACTATTTCCCGAAAATCTTGAAGTCCTAACATAACGTTTGTTACTATCTCCCTAAAATCTTGAAAAACAAAAAAATCCTGCCGTTAAATTTTCAACAGCAGGATTTTGATATCATTAAGCGATTGAAAAACTATGCTTTGTGGCGGGCTTCAATTTCGCGGTTCATTTCATCGAGACGCTCGTCGGTGAGGGGGTATTTCTTAATCAAGAGGGCTACCACTACCAACAAGAGCGCAGGAATTATGCAAGTGAACCAAAGAATTGCATTTTGTACAGTGTCGGAATAACTATTAAGCTCTGTATAATAAGCATTTACAGGAGCACTGATAAACGATGCCAAGAACACTACTACGAATACTCCAAGCACAAGTTGAAGACATTTGTTTGCCTTAAACTCTTTAAACATATCGCCAAACGAAACAGGTTTTTCGGGTGTGGTGGCAATGTTTTCTTTGCAACTTAAGAAACAAAGTGTTAAGAGAACAAAACCAACGATAGCAAACACACCAATTACAGAAAACCAAGCACTTGGGTCTTCAGGCAACGCTGATGGTTCTTCTGACAAATTGAAGCCGATCCAACTCATTACCAAAGGAGTAATCCAGCCGGCAATCGAGAATCCGGCCTTGAATGCTACACCAGCAAGAGCGTTTACAGTAGCAGCAGGACGGTTGCCTGTACGGTATTCCGAATCGGTAATTACCTCAGGTACAAGAGCCCACATAAGTGAACCTACGAGCAAACCAACGCCGGTCATAATCTTCGCAATATAAATTACTGTAATGGCAATTTCAACAGTATCAGTGATTTTAATAACACATAAAGTCAAAGCTTCACTTTTAACATCTCCAAATTTACCAATGCAGAATAAAATAGCAAAGCCGATAAAACCTATAGCAAGAAGTGTGTAATAAAGACCTTTTTTGCCCAACCATTTTTTCAAAATAGGTAGCAACGGCAAAATAATGAATGCGGGAATTGTTCCTATTGCCATAAATATTGCTTGATCCCAGTTGATTGCTTGACTGAGAAACAATGCAAGACCGATGGGGAAACCAGCCTGAACAACAATTTGACCGATATTGGCGCAAACCATACGAGTAGAGGTAAGAATAAGAACCTCGTTGTTGTCGCGGGTCATACTTGCCATAATAGAGCCGTAGGGAATATTTACTACCGAATAAATCATACTAAGCACAGTATAACTTAAAGTAGCATAAACCATTTTTGCACCCATCGACCACTCGGCAGCCTGAGGAAGCATCAGCAAGCAAGCAGCAATTGTCAAAGGAATACCGCCGTAAAGAAGGTAGGTGCGGTACTTGCCTAATTTTGGATTGCGGTTGTCGATAAACTTGCCGACAACGGGACTCCAAAAACAGTCGATAAGACGGACGGTGAGAATAAGTCCGCCAACAAATGCGGGATTGATTTTCAATACCGTAGTGAGGTAAAGCATCAAGTAAGTGGCCACAGTTTGGAAAATCAGGTTCTGAGCCAAGTCGCCAGAGCCGAAACCAATACGTTGCAGCCAACTAAGTTTGTAGAATCCGTTGGATTCTTGTGGTTTTTGTTCCATTATTATTTGAATTAAGTTTTTAAATTACATAATTTTGATAACGTTAAGCAAATTTGTTGTTTATGTAAAAAACAGCCAAAATCTCTTTGCGCAAAATTAACAAAAAATATGTAATTGCAATACCTTAATAAAAAATCGTAGAAAAAAGTTTAATATCTTACCTTCTTGCCTCGCTCTCTGTTCCAAAGAGGTATTCGCCCTTGTAGCCGCCAAAATCTATTACGATTTTTTCAAATACAATTCCGGCGTGTTTTGGAGTTAAAGTAAGTTCGTGAATGTCAGAATCTTTTACTTTAAAACCTGCAACTTTTTCCACTACGCGGCGGGCAATGGTGGGATAGAATGTGGTGTATTGATAGGGCTGCTTGTCGAGCAGGTCGGCGTTGAAGTTCACCTTCTTGCTCTCGCCGCCGTCGATTGATATTGCGCACTCGTGTCCGCCCACGTTCTTAAAGTCGAGGGTGGATTTTACTATCACGTGAACCGTTACCGAATCTTCAAAACCTTCGGGCAGCGTAAAGCGGTATGTGAGCGACGAATTGCCCACAGGTTTGGTGTAAGGGGTAAGAGCCACTGCGCTGCGGGTGCGTCCGTAGTAGGGATAAACGTTCCATTGTACACCGTCGGCGGCTTTGGCAGAATAATAATGCTCAGCCTCGATAGAAACATATCCGTTGCCGGGAGCAAAAACATATCCGCCGTTGCCCTCTGCCACACGTTTGGTGGGGGGAAGCATATCGTGGGGAAAATTATCGTTCCACATACGGTAGCCGATGTGCTTTTGAATCATCATTCCGTTCCATTTGCCGTTGGCAATGCCGGTGTTGTACTGTGCGCAAAGGATTGAATCGCGCTTAAAACATTCTGAAACCCTATCTGCCCAACAGTTGGCGTCGGGATTGTTCCTTTCGGCGCAATAGCGGTTCATTGCCTGTGCGTAATACATATCGTAGAGGTTTGCCATTGCCTGCACGGGGAACAGAATTGTCTGAAAATAAGCGTCTTTGTACATATCGGGAATTAGCAACCAAAGGCGCAGAGCCTCTGATTCAAGACGTGCATATTCGTCTGCCACCTGCTTAAACTCGCCCGTTGCCACATTGTAGGTGTAAGAATCAAGCATTTCGGGAGTTACACGCGCCATAAACTGACAGTTGCGGTTGTAGATGCGTGCTGCTTCTTTGGCGTAAGAGGCCCCAGCCACGCTCTCAAAGAATTTTTCGGTATGAGAGGTAACGTTTTGGAGATTGTAAGTCTTTGGTTCGTAAGCCATATCGCAGAAAAGTTGGATAGGATATTCCATCGGTTTAAGGTCGCCGACATTAAGCACCCAAAGACTCTCGATACCAAAGTCGTAGGCAAGCGAAAGTTGCTCAAACATCTGCTGTGTCTGTGTGATATTCAGCCATTTAGAGTTTCGAGGAGCACCCACATAGTCAACGTGGTAATAAATTCCCCAACCACCGGCACGTTTATGGTCGGGCACACGGCGGATGTCGCCCCAGTTGTCGTCGCTGAGCAGGATAATCACATCTTCGGGCACTTTGAGACCTGCATCGTAATACTCCTGAACCTCTTTGTAGAGAGCCCAAACTTGCTGACGCTGTGCTGCGGGCTTGCCTGTTTCCTCGGCTATAATTTTGCGCTGATTGTTGATTATGCGCTCCATAAGTTTCTTGTTTTGATCAAGAGCCATCACATACTCATCGTCGTGACCCTCGCGACCGCCAAGTGGAGTGTCGCCGTCGCCACGCATACCAATGGTAATAAGGTCTTCGTTGTTTTTGCTGCGGCTGATGCCCTCGCGGAAAAACTTATCGATAACTTCTTGATTAGTATTGTAATCCCACGCACCGTCGGCACCACGGCGGCGAGCCCACTCCTGATGGTTGCGAGCCATAGGTTCGTGGTGTGATGTTCCCATAACAATGCCCATTGTAGAGGCAGTCTTGCTGTTTTCGGTGTCGTCGGCATAAAAAGCGTTACCCCACATAGCAGGCCACATAAAGTTGGCTTTGAGGCGGAGCAAAAGTTCAAACACCTTGGCGTAAAACTGGCTGTTCATACCATTGGCAAGACCCTTTACCGCCGAAGGACATTTTTCATCGGGGAAAGTATTGTTTACCCAAGTGCTAAGGCAGGGAGCCTCATCGTTTAAGAAAATGCCGCGATATTTAACCTTGGGCGATGGAAAAACCACCGGCGAAGAGAGTTTCAACGCTGCATAATCGTGCTTTTGAGTGGGTACGTCAGCCCAAAATTTCCAAGGACTAACGCCAAGCGACTTGCTGAGGTCGTACACGGCAAAGATTGTTCCCCTCATATCGGCACCTATAATATATATAGTGTTGCCATTGAGCACAATCATACCAGCCTCCCACTTACCGTTGATGGCTGACACATTGATTTTCTGTTTTTTAACCAACTTGTCGGTAGACGGTGTGCCAAGCGTGCCGACAAAAATATTGTACTGAGGGTTTTGATTAAGAGAAGGTTTCTTTCCCGTAACGTCGAAAATATCGTCGTCGAGATTTTTGACGGCAATTTTAACGCCCTCGGGAGCATCATCGGCGCACGAAAGTCCGCATTTTGCCACATCGATACCGCCGTCATCCTTGTTGAAAGTAATGTATTGAGCCTCTGCCACCTGTCCACAAAGCACAGCAAGAGCCAACACCAAAATAAGTCTTTTAATAATCTGCATTTTTGTAATAGTTTAAAAATTAAATAATCACCCGCCATTATAGAGCGGTGTACAAAGATAAGGATTATTTTGGAATTTTAGTATTTTTGTATCTCAAAAAAATTAATGCAAATGGACTTAAAAAATCAAGAATCAACGGATTGAAACGCAAGGCGACTTCCCCTTTGGCGGCGGATATTTTATGAACGACTATATTATGGAGTATGGATTGTGAAATCAATACTCATAAAGCCTAAACCGCTGTATGCCCCATTCGCCGTCGGGGATGCGCACGTGGCGACCTTGGTGCGATTCGTCGCCGTTGAGATAGCGGAGTATTTTGCCGCTGCCGTCGGTTGATAGTTCTTGTATTTCGAGAATGCCTACGTTGGTGTTTTTTTTCAACGAATTAAAATTCAACACTGTGCCTGTGCCAATCAGTAAAAATTCGTCGGGGGCGGTGTTGATAATGATTGCACCTTCGAGATTCCAATTAGGAAGTTTTGCATTTGGACTCCATCCAAGGGTGTAGTCGTGCTTGGCAATAATCTGATAGCCACCAATAATAAGCGTATCGCGTTGGTTAAGAGAATCTAACAGCACACCGCGCATTCTGTCGCTGCCGTTAAAAAGTGTGATGAAACTTTCGGCACATTTAATAAGGTTGTAGGCGTTGGGCAGTTCGGTGAGAGTTCCTTTGGTGGATTCATCCGAAAAAGTTTCGCCCAAAACAGGCGGCATAAACTGAGCCTGTTTGGTTTCAGCCGAAAATGGCGAAAAGCCCAAGGCGTGGTATTCGCCAAAGGCATAAAGTGCTTTTGCCCCGGCAGTTGCGTCGTATTGGTGCTCGGGTATAAAAAACGGATTATCGGGACGATGATAAGCCGAAGTCCACCGTTTAAAATCGCCAAAATAAATATCTGGACTGAGCATCTCCACACTTGGCGCGCCGGCTTTCCAAATGTCGATTAAATGTGGCAGAGGACCGCCCGAAGGATATTCTCCCGGTTTCTTTCCGGGACGATTGAGTGCGCAGTTTACATACATAGGCAGATTGTAAATGGATTTGCCTGCTTTCGCCAACTCATTGACATACACTGCGTAACTCCACGCTGTAAAAATTTCTTCGCCATAGATGCTACTGCCAAATAGTTTTTGCCACGAGCCGATGGTTTCGCCCGTCCAATATTTTTTCAGACTGTCGGTAAGTTCGTTCTTGTGCTGTTTCAAATAATCGGTCAATGCGGCAGGGACGTTTGATTTCCACGCCGCCGTAGCCGTTTTGCAATAATCGCGGGCTGATGGAAGCATCGCTATTTCGTTTTCCACCTGAATCATCACAACCGTTTGATTATTATCGTTTTGCTTAATAAATCTTAGCAGTTCGCAAAAAGCCTTTTTGTCGGCTCGCAGGTTATCGGCAGAAAATGGAGAAAGTAATTCTTGCTTTACGCCTCCCTTGCTTTCGGCACGGGGAAAACGTTTTACATCCTTTTTTACCCACGACGGAGCATAACACGACATTGAGTTTTTCCACGCACCGAACCACAAGAAAACGATTTTTAGATTGTTGCGTGCCGATACCTTTATGATATGGTCGATGAGCGAAAAATCAAACCTTCCCTCCTCGGGCTCTATCAAATCCCAATAGGCAGGCACAAGGGCGGTGTTGATATTCTGCTTTTTGAGGTTTGGCACCACAATTTTTTCAAAATAATCAGTGGTTGAGGCGTTAGAATTTCCAAGTTCTCCTGCCCGCATAATAAAAGGTTTGCCGCCCACAATCAACTGATATGCAGAGCCGTGCTTAACAATCTGCGGAACATTTTGCGCCGATACATCAACCATCGAAATGGCAAATAGAAGTATAAAGATAAGGTGTTTCATAAATTGCTTAAATATCATTAGGAAGAATCATTTCAGCAAAGTTATTGATTATTTTTTAATTACCAAAAC
>JAGCDD010000367.1 GCA_017651345.1 Bacteroidales bacterium
AGCCAATCCTCATTCGTCCTCCTTCCTTATCTTCGTAGGGTTCTACATCTAAAAAATGAAAAATTTTGAGCGAGTATAATTTGCTCAACTCTTTTGGCAGTTTATTTTTTTTAAGTTCGTCTTTATATTTGTTGATAACAGCAAGTTGCTCATATAGTTCTTGCTTTTTGAGAAATTTACGATAGTCGAGCAAAATGCCCGGCATTTCTTTGCTGCTTATGTATTTTTCTACAAGAGCTATAATGATTCTTATGATAATTGCTACGATGAGTAAACCAATAACAACGCCAAAAAATCCGCCAAAGCCTTGAAAAAATCCTATTCCGATGTTCTCCATTTTTTTTACTATATATATAAGGTGTGTTTCGCAAACATAACGGATTGCGAGTATATAATGTTGCCCCGGCGCGATTGCCAAAACGTTTATTTTTTGTTAAGCCTCTTCGTGCTCTCTGATAAAGTTTTTGAGATATTTTGCGCTATATCGTAGCGATAGTTCGCGCGGCATCTCGTTACGTTTTAGCCGTTCAAGAAAACGGTCGATAAGCATTAGCTCCTCAAATTTTTCGAGGTTGATTAGTACCGTACGGTATTTGAGAATAAGCTTGGGCATTTTTCGCATGGTTCTGCGCTTTTTTATAATAAGCAATATGGTCCTAATGGTAAACCATACTGCAAATAATGCGCATAATACACCTAATGTGCCCCCGAATGCCGTAGCAAATCCGGTGATAAAGTTAGTCATAATGGTGTGTTTTCCTTTAAAGTACTTTTTGAATTTTGAGTGTGGCAAATTTACAAAAAAATATCTGTTTACAAACAAAAAAATTGCCTAATAAAAAATAATTGTTAAATTTTTTTATTCGATAAATATTAAATATGCTGATTATCAATACAATAACTAATTAAATAAAAAATATCATCCGAAAAAAATAAAAATTCTGATAAAAAGGTTGTTTGCATTTGAAAAATATTTACCTTTGCGCTCTGAAATATATTAAATTTAAAGATAAGAATATGCCTACAATTCAACAGTTAGTAAGAAAAGGAAGGAAGACCATTACTTCAAAAAGTAAGTCTCCGGCATTAGATTCTTGTCCTCAGCGCAGGGGCGTATGCACTCGTGTTTACACCACGACCCCCAAGAAACCTAACTCGGCAATGCGCAAAGTTGCCCGTGTAAGGCTCACCAATCAGAAAGAGGTGAACGCATACATTCCCGGTGAAGGACACAATCTTCAGGAGCACTCTATTGTAATGGTAAGAGGCGGTCGTGTAAAAGACCTCCCTGGTGTTCGTTATCACATCATCCGTGGTACTCTCGATACTGCGGGCGTTGCAAACCGCGGACAGCAGAGATCTAAATACGGCGCTAAACGTCCTAAGAAAAAGTAATTCAACAATCGGAGTAAAGCAATGAGAAAATCAACACCCAAAAAAAGACAGATTCTTGCCGATCCCGTGTACGGTGACGTACTCGTTACTCGTTTTGTAAACGACATGATGGTAGACGGTAAGAAGAGTATCGCTTTCAAAATCTTCTACAAGGCGATGGAAATTGTTGGTGAAAAAACTAAAGAAACCGGCAAAACTCCCACCGAAGTTTGGAAGAAAGCGATGGAGAACATCACTCCCGATGTAGAGGTTAAGAGCCGCAGAGTAGGTGGTGCTACTTTCCAAGTACCTACCGAAATCCGTCCCGACCGCAAAGAGTCGATCGGTATCAAAAACCTTATCCTTTACGCTCGTCAGCGTTCTGGTCACTCCATGGCAGAAAAACTCGCAGCTGAAATCGTTGCAGCATACAACGAAGAAGGCGGAGCTTTCAAGAAAAAAGAGGATACTCACCGTATGGCAGAAGCCAACAAGGCTTTCGCATTTTTCAGATTCTAAGCGTAATTTAATCCAAGGCAAAACCAAATGAACAACGATTTAAAAAATACAAGAAACATCGGAATTATGGCTCATATCGACGCTGGTAAAACTACAACTACCGAGCGCATATTGTTCTATACCGGTGTTACCCACAAAATGGGCGAAGTTCACGACGGTGCTGCCACTATGGATTGGATGTCGCAAGAGAAGGAAAGAGGTATCACTATCACTTCTGCAGCTATCACAGCTTACTGGAACTATAATGATATTAAACACACTATTAATATTATAGACACTCCCGGTCACGTAGATTTTACCGTAGAGGTAGAACGTTCGCTTAGAGTGCTCGACGGTGCAGTAGCAGTTTTTTGCGGTGTGGGCGGTGTAGAACCTCAATCAGAAACAGTTTGGCATCAGGCCGACCGTTACAATGTACCCCGAATTGCCTTCGTTAACAAAATGGACCGCATCGGTGCCGACTTCTATTCGGTTGTTTCCGAAATTGAAGAAAAACTTGGTGCTAATCCTGTGCCGCTGCAAATACCTATCGGCAGCGAAGATAAGTTTGAAGGCGTTATCGACCTTATTGATATGTCGGCTTACTATTGGAACGGCGACGACCAAGGTATCAACTTTACCAAAAAGGAAATCCCCGCCGACCTTGCTGAGACAGCAGCCGAATGGCGTGAAAAACTCCTTGAAAAAACTGCCGAACTCGACAACAACCTTCTCGAAAAGTATTTAGAAGACAGCTCTAAGATAACCGAACAAGACATCAAAGACGCTGTTCGCAACGCAACAATATCGCTTAAGATGGTACCCGTGCTTTGTGGTTCATCACTAAGAAACAAAGGTGTACAAAAACTCTTAGACGCTATTGTGGCTTATTTGCCAAGCCCCGTGGATATAGGCGCAGTAAAAGGTCACGACCCCGAAGATCCTGAAAAGGAACTTATCCGCAAACCCGACGACAAGGAGCCTTTTTCGGCACTTGCTTTCAAAATCGCGGTAGACCCGTTCGTTGGCCGTCTCGTTTATATCAGAGTCTATTCAGGTAAACTCAACGCCGGCGAAACCGTATTCAACGTTCGCACTGGCAAAAGGGAACGCATTTCGAACCTTTACCGTATGTATGCCAACAAAGAAAACGCAATCGAAAGCGTTGAGGCTGGCGACATCTGCGGCGCAGTAGGATTCAAAGATATTCGTACTGGTGATTCGCTCGCCGAACAGAAACATCCTATCGCATTCGAATCTATCAACTTCCCCGATCCTGTAATCGGAGTGGCAATTGAGCCTAAAACTCAAGCAGATCTTGATAAAATGGATCTCGCCCTTACAAAACTCGCCGAAGAAGACCCAACTTTCAAAGTAAACGTAGACAGCGAAACCGGTCAAACAATCATCAGCGGAATGGGCGAACTTCACCTCGACATTCTCATCGACCGACTCAAAAGAGAATACAAAATCGAGATTACCCAAGGAAAACCCCAAGTAACCTACAAAGAGAGAATCTATTCTACCGTAGAACACCACGAAGTGTTTAAAAAACAAACTGGTGGCAAAGGCAAATTCGCCGACATCACCGTAAGAATATCTCCCTCCGAAGAAGGCGAAACCGGATTGAAGTTCATCAATAGTATTAAAGGTGGTGTAATTCCAAAAGAATACATCCCCGCAATACAGAAAGGCTTTGAAGAAGCTATGAACAACGGACCCTTGGCACATTTCAAACTGCAAAGTCTTACCGTAGAACTTATCGACGGAGCATACCACAGTGTTGATTCAGACGCTGTGTCGTTTGAAATCGCTGCTAAACAAGCATTTAAAGCAGCATCCGAACAGGCAAAAGCAAAACTATTAGAACCGGTAATGGAGTTGACCGTAGACACACCCGAAGAATATATGGGCGATGTAATAGCCGACATCAACAAACGCCGCGGTCAAGTAGTAAGCACTGATTCAAAAGCAAAAATGAAAATTATCAACTCCTTAGTGCCACTGGCAGAAACATTCGGATATGTAACCGTTTTGCGCACGCTTACATCCGGCAGGGCTATATCTTCAATGCAGTTTCACAGCTACGACGAAGTACCGTCCAACGTTGCACAGGACATTATCGACAAGGTAAAAGGTAAAATTACATTTATTGATCAATTATAATTAAAGCATTATGAGTCAGAAGATTCGTATCAAATTAAAATCTTACGATCATAATTTGGTTGACAACTCGGCTGAAAAAATCGTAAAGACCGTTAAAAGCACAGGTGCGGTTGTAAGCGGACCAATTCCCTTGCCCACCCACAAAAGAATCTTTACGGTAAACCGCTCAACTTTCGTAAACAAAAAATCGAGAGAGCAGTTTCAGCTTTCGTCGTTCAAAAGACTGATCGACATTTACAGCTCCACCCCCAAAACAATCGACGCTCTTATGAAGCTCGAACTTCCCAGCGGTGTAGCAGTAGAAATCAAGGTTTGATAATTTGAACATTAAGAAACAAAACATTAACATTTACCAATACCGGCAGAGCCCGGCAAGTAAACAAAAACATTACACAAAATGTCAGGAATTATAGGAAAGAAAGTCGGAATGACCTCAGTATTTACCGAAGACGGAACAAACGTACCGGTAACAGTGATAGAAGCAGGTCCTTGCGTAGTATCGCAGATCAAAACCGTTGAATCAGACGGTTACAATGCTATCCAATTGGCATTCGACGACAAAAAAGAAAAAAGCGCAACCAAACCAGAAATAGAGCGCTTTAAGAAAATCGGCGCAACTCCGAAACGTAAAATCGCCGAATTTAAAAACATCGAGCAAGAAGTAAAGCTCGGCGACATAGTAACTGTTGAATCGTTAGAAGAAAACGCATTAATCAATGTAACCGGTATTTCCAAAGGTAAAGGTTACCAAGGCGTAGTAAAACGTCACCACTTTGGCGGCGTAGGTGGAACCACCCACGGTCAGCACAACAGACTTAGGGCTCCCGGTAGCTTGGGCGCGTCTTCATTCCCTTCAAAAGTGTTCAAGGGCATGCGTATGGCCGGACGCACAGGCAACGATACCGTTAAGGTTCGCAACCTCAAAATCGTAAAAATCATCGCCGAACACAACCTCGTATTGGTTAAGGGAGCTGTTCCCGGAGCCAAAGGATCATACTTAAAATTAGAAAACTAATGGAAATATCAGTATTTAACATCGAAGGAAAGGACACCGGCAAAAAAGTACAGCTCGACGACGCAATCTTTGCCGTTGAACCCAAAGATCACGCCATGTATCTCGACGTAAAGAGAATCTTGGCCGACAGAAGACAAGGTACTGCCAAAGCCAAAGAAAGAAGCGAAATGTCTGGCTCTACCCGTAAAATCAAAAAACAGAAAGGTACCGGTGGCGCTCGTTCGGGTGATATCAATTCTCCCGTAATGGTAGGCGGTGCAAGATGCTTTGGCCCACGTCCTCGTGATTACAGCTTCAAGCTCAACAAAAAGGTAATAGCCCTTGCACGTAAATCAGCTCTCACTTACAAAGCTAAAGACGCACAAATTATAGTATTAGAAAACTTTACATTCGACACCCCAAAAACCAAACAAATCGTTGATTTGAAAAATAAATTGAAAATCAGCGATAAAAAATCGCTTTTGGTTTTGCAGAATGAAAATAAGAATATATATTTGTCGTCGAGAAATTTAGACAGGTCAGAAGTTACAACTGCCAATAA
>JAGCDD010000028.1 GCA_017651345.1 Bacteroidales bacterium
CCCTTATTCGCAAGGTTCGACCGCTGTTCGCCTCGGAACGCAGTCAGGGCATACGCTATCGGTTGGCTGACAATTTTCTGGCATTTTGGTTTCGTTTTATATATCCGAATCAGAATTTGGTCGTCAGCGGTCGTTCCGATATGCTGTTACGCATTGTGGAGGACGGCTACAATGTTTTCTCGGGGAAAGTCCTCGAACGATATTTCCTACAAAAAGCCGACGAAGAGTCCGATTGGACAACAACAGGACAATGGTGGGACAGCAAGGGCGAAAACGAAATTGATTTCGTCGCTTGTTCCTCGCTGACCAAAAAAGCGATGCTTGCCGAAATAAAGATTAACCGAAACAAAATCTCGCTGTCGGCATTGCAGACGAAATCAGAAAAACTTCGTCCAAAATTGAAAGGTTACGACATAACTCTGCATGGGCTGTCGTTGGAAGATATGTGATTTTTCCTATCTTTGAACTCTAAAACATTCATTTTGAAACTCTTTTGTTACATAGTGCCCATGGTGGAAATGTATTTTTTTTTGTTTTATTATACGGGTATTCGACATTTTTCCTACTTTTATTCAAATTTAGATAAAACAAAATGAAAAAAACATTCTTCATTCTCGTGTTCTTGTTCTGTGCGACAAGTGTTTTCTACCAAATCAAGAAAATCAATTTCTATGACACTGCATATTTTGATGTGACAAAGGCGAGATCTGGCAACATTACATATGGATCTTTGGACTGGATTGCTCGCAATGGAGACTGGAGTGGGTATTGGAATACTTTAGTTAACGATGCATTCGTGAAAAAAGATGGCATATATAAGATTTATGCAGACACCGCCTTCACCTTGTTAGCAGCAGAAGGTGCCGTTGTAAACGGCAAGTTTTCCGGCGTTTGGACATATTATTACGATAACCACAAAATACAAACAAAATGCTCTTACAAAAATGGTGAATTAAACGGACCGTGGACGTATTATCTAAGAAATGGGGTTAAAAGAACTGAAACCACTTATGTAAACAACAAAATTGACGGAGAATTTAAACATTACTGGTTCTATACCGACCCTGGAGATAGGAAATATTATGGAAAATATGGAACGTTTCATTACAAAAATGGAATGAAGCAAGGAAAAACTGTTTATTGGATGGGCGACAGCACCGTTAAGGTGTCATGTACATACATAAATGATAAGTTAAATGGTTTACAGGTTTTTACGAACCGTCGCGGAGATACGCTAAAAGTTGAAAAATATGAACAAGGAAGATTGATTTCGGAACGAAAGATAGAAAACTCATCGTATGCAACCACCTATAAGGTAGAAATTGTCTGCTCTCAGAAAAAATACCAGAAAGTCGATTCGATTTTAAGCAATCTTGGAAAATACAAAAATCTGGAATATCTGTCGATTTACTGTGAGGAAGATACCATCTATAATGCAATAATCAATAAACATATCAATAAAATATCCCAGTTGCAAAGATTAAATACCATACGTCTTTGTGGCAAAGGTTTTAAGAAGATACCTCTGGCAGTATTTTCGTGTAGAAATTTAAAATCCATTCTATTAGAGGAAATTTCTATTCATTCTTTGCCAAACGAATTACTGAAATTACAAAATCTAAAGAATATTGAATTAAAATATTTAAAACTTTCAGATCCAGAGTCAACCATTACACTATTGTCCAAATTTCAGAAACTCAAGGAAGTGTTGATATGGGAATGCTTTGAACAACTGCCGCCAAATGTGCATTTGTTGCAACAGATAGATGCTTTGTATCTTGGCAATTACGGTCTTTGTATCCAGAAAGAAATGCAAATCTTGCCTAATGGCATTTTTCAGTTAAAAAATCTCAAAACTCTTCAGATTTGTCAAAAGCAATATGAATATTATCATGACAGATTTAACAAAGAAATGCCCAAAACCTTGGTTTTACAGTATCATACTTGTTTTGACAAAAACACCACGGTAGAATTACAAAATTCACGGAAAATAAGCATTGCCGACATCAAAGAAAACGATGTGGTAATGGCTTACAACACTGAAAAACAAACGATTGATACTGCACTTGTGTTGAATGTGATGAAGCATAATTTTGATTTATATACATTTGTTACGTTATCGTTGTCGGACGGAACAACCGTGAAATGTACCAACAACCATCCATTCTGGTGCAATTCCCAATGGATTCGTGCCGATAAATTACGCAAAAACGACGTGTTGTACTTGCATAATGAAAAAAACAACACCTTGCAACCTGTAACGATTACAGACATACGCATGTCGGCAGAAGAAATGGAGGTGTTTAACATTACCACCACCAAGCATAACTATTTTGCGAATAGCGTTCTGGTACATAATAAGTAAGGTCGTAAAAAAACGTGATTGTTGTGTTTCTTGAAAAACTACGAAGCCGACGGCTTCAACACGTTGAAAGAGTGGTGATTCTTCGATGAAAAAATGGTGCAAATTTACGATTCAATCGAAAATTTACACTATATTTGCATAAAAACAAAAAAACGTATTTGCATTATGATAGCAAGGGAGTTGGAAAAACAATTGATTGACGCTGTGGAACAATATCCTGTTGTGTTTGTAACAGGTCCTCGTCAGTCGGGAAAATCCACATTGTTGAAATATCTTTTCTCCGATTACCAGTATGTTTCGTTGGAAGATTTGGACAATCGGGAGTTTGCACGAAACGACCCTCGAAGTTTTCTTGCGACATACAATTCAAAAACAATCATTGACGAAGCTCAGCACGTGCCGTCGCTGTTTTCTTATATCCAAACAAAAGTTGACTCGGCGGGGGAAACGGGAATGTACATACTTTCGGGCTCGCAGAATTTTTTGCTTATGCAAAGCATTACACAGTCGCTTGCCGGACGTGTAGCCGTGTTCAAATTGTTGCCCTTCTCGCATAAGGAACTTGCGACAGTGGGCATTGTGCAGTCGGTTGAAAAAGAAATATATAGAGGTGGGTATCCTCGGTTGTACGGCAAACCGATTGCCGTCAACCGTTACTATGAAAATTACATTCAAACATACGTTGAACGCGATGTCCGCCAG
>JAGCDD010000368.1 GCA_017651345.1 Bacteroidales bacterium
CAAAAGTGGCACGAATACCGCCGCTTGGAAACGACGAAGCGTCAGGCTCTTGCTGAGCAAGCGATTTGCCGTCGAAAGTTTCAATCATACCGCCCTTGTTGTCGTAATCCATAAAGGAGTCGTGCTTTTCGGCAGTTCCTTCGGTAAGGGGCTGAAACCAGTGAGTAATGTGGGTTACACCGTGAGCCAAAGCCCAAGTTTTCATACCGGCAGCCACGTGATCGGCGGTTTCGCGGTCGAGGGGTTTCCCGTTGTCGATGCAGTCGATAAGAGCATTGTAAGTCTTGATATCTAGATACGTATGCATTTTTTCGCGGTTGAAAACCAACTCGCCGAAATATTCCGACGGACGTGCGTCGGGAGTTTCCACTGCAACGGCTTTCTTTTTGAAAGCGTCCTGTACTACGTCAAATCTAAGTTTGCTCATAATGTAATTATTTTATGTGTTGTTTTATTTCGTTTAATTTTAACAATGCAAAGGTATTGTAGGGGCATTTTATTTGCAATACCGATTGTTCGTAATGGAAAGAAAAAAAATGTACGAGATTTTGTTATGTAAGGTACGAGTTTTTGTTAGAGGGGGTAAGGGAAATACGGAGATTTTGAGTAGATTTGTTTGATAATTAGTAATTTATAAAAAAATGGAAAAATAGTTGTAATAATACTATATGTCGTGTTAAAAAAGTGATTATATTTGGAACGTAGTATAAATATAGTGCCAACTAAAAGCGGTATCAAAAACACGAAACAGAAATATAAAAAACTTTATTCTGATAATAAAAAACATGGACAATTCAATATATCAATATGCAATAGGAGAGATTCTTGACGGAAGATATTTTTATATTCCGTCGTATCAGCGAGGCTATCGATGGACAGAGAAACAAGTGGGCGATTTACTAAGGGATTTGTTATGCTTTGCAAATGACTATGCTAATGGAGTAAAAGACGACAAACAGGATCAGTTCTATTGCTTGCAACCTATTATCGCAAGACCAATTACTGATATAAGCAAATTGCAATCTATCTTTGGTAGAAACTTCAATGATAATATGATTAAAAAAGGTGTATGGGAAATCATTGATGGACAACAGCGTTTGACTACTATTTTTCTTCTTTATAAGTATCTTTTGGAGCAAAAAGGATGGGATGCAGAAAAGTTGAAAGAAGAAGAGGACAATAAAGAATTATACCATTTATTATATGCCACACGTGAAGATTCATCTGAATTTCTTGAAGATATTGCAAACAAAATCAAAACGAGTGGAGAAGATTATTTAAAGAAAAATGTCGATTTTTATCATATGGCAAATGCGTACAAATACATTGCCGAATGGATAAAAGACGACCAGGAAGGTGGAAAGTCTATCAACATCCGTTACCAACTCGGAGGTAGTCTTGATAATATACGTGCATCTTTGTTTAAATTGCTTAATGGAAGATGTGATACCAAGGGAGGCTCAGTTCAAGTGTTGTGGTACGAAATCGCAGAAAGCAAAGAAAAAAATAATATTAAGGAATTTCAAAAGATTAACACGGGGAAAATCAGGTTGACTGATGCTGAACTTATCAAAGGTTTGTTTTTGTTAAAAAAGAATTTCTCCGACGACGACAAATATATCAAACAGGCTCAACTTGCTTTGGAATGGGAATTTATTGAGAACACACTACATACTAATAGTTTTTGGTATTTTTTGCAAAAGAAAGGTGTTGATATGCCCAATCGCATAGATTTCCTTTTCAATCTTATCTACAAAACTAATAAATTAAAAGATTTACCCGAGTCGGAATGGGATCGCGAACTTAAAGTAATTGATGTCGATTTGGGCGATACTCGAAAAAGTGTAATATTCCGTTTCTATTATAACAAGTTTGAAGGAAAGGTTGGAGAAGACTTGCAAGACGCGATTACGAAAGCGTGGAACGAGGTTATAGAAATGTTTCGCACTCTTGACGATTGGTTTTGTACCCCGTCACTGTATAATTATATAGGCCTATTGAGCCAATGTGGTGAAGATTTAAGTCGGATTGTCTTGTTCTTTGTTTCAATGGACGAACGTGCAAGTAGAAGTGATTTTGAAACGTATTTGAAGAAACGTATTTCATATCATCTTCACGGAATAAAGTTCGGTGAAGATGATAAAATTTCCAATACATACCCAAAAGATCGCGAAGTTATTTATAAACTTTTATTGACTTTGAATATTCATATTTTAAACGAACAGAATCAAATTTTTGATTCTGATTCAGACGTTTATAAATTTCCTTTTGATGTATTAAGTGCACAAAATTGGGATATAGAACATATTGATTCCCAACATACTAATGCATTAAAGAGCGAGAACGACAAGAAAAAATGGATTGATACAGCTAAGTGTGATTTGTCTGATATACTTACAGAGAAAGACACCTTGTTAATACAACAAATGGAAAAAGAACGAAACTATAACGAGGCAATTGCCTTATTAAAAAAGAAGGCCAAAGAGGATGATGCTGATGACGATATGAAAAATTCCATTGGCAACTTGACTTTGCTTGATGCAAGTACGAATAGAAGTTATGGTAATAGTTTGTTTTGTACCAAAAGGCGTATTATTATCGACCGCATAAAGCACGGAGTTTTTGTCCCGTTTGCCACGCGGTATGTCTTTGCAAAATATTTTGACGAAAAAGGTACTAACCGTTCGTATTGGACAAAAGAAGATATGGAAGCGTACCATAAATATATATATGACAATCTTAAAATATATATAAAAATAGAGGAGGAATAACGATGAATGAAAGATATAGTTTTTTAGATGTTTTCAAAAAAGGAATTGACCTTGACAAAGACAACAAAGTGAGGGTCAGTAAAATTGTTATACCTAAAATTCAGCGACCATACGCACAAGGCAGACAGGACAATATTTGTACATACGTTCGTAATACATTGTTAGACGAAATGTTTGCAAATTTCAATACTGATGAGATTTTTGATTTCAATTTCATTTACGGTGTTGTACGTCAATCAAATACTGATCAATTTGTTATGGAACTACTTGATGGTCAGCAACGAATGACTACATTATTTCTTCTTTATTGGTATATAGCCAA
The DNA here is from genome assembly GCA_017651345.1 of Bacteroidales bacterium. GTDB lineage: Bacteria > Bacteroidota > Bacteroidia > Bacteroidales > UBA3824 > UBA3824. The sequence continues at coordinate 3,094 of JAGCDD010000368.1, forward strand.
TCGCGAACTATCCAAAGGGGAAGTTATGGACAATGAAATCCGCGAGGCATTGCAGCGCTTCGTTTATGAAACAAGGTCGTCTTCTACCGTTTTTTGTAATAAACTCGCAGGATGTTGGATTGATATGTCTGTACATAAACCATCGGAAATTATAACGCAAGCAAAATGGTATTTCAAATCGTTTGATAGGGATAGTACTATAACGGCAATGCTGACTATGCTTGATGCTATTCATAAAAAATACAGCGAACAAGAATGTCGGACAATTTTACCCAAACTTGATAATATTCAGTTCTATGTAAAATCTTTGGGATTTTTTAATCTTTCGGAGGAATTGTACATCAAGATGAATGCTCGCGGTTTGCAGTTGAGTCCGTTTGAAAACTTCAAGGCAGACCTTACAAATTTCATAAGTGATAGTAATTTTGAACCTTTTGCTGAATATGTTCCATTGTATAAAAAAGATAGCAAGGTACAAGTGCAATTCTTTTTCAATTTTTCTGTAAAACTTGATGCAAAATGGATTGATATATTTTGGAATAAAGGTTTTGAGAATTTTGACGCTTCGTATATGAGTTTCTTCTCTCGTTTTTTTGCTTGTAAGTACATTATCTCACAAGAAAAGATAACCGACAAGGAAATTCGTCAGGATTTGACGCTCAAAAACCTGTTCACCGACGCAGAAAATCGAATGGAGGTTAACGAATACCTTGGATTTCAAGAATTTGAGGTTATTCTAAAAAAGCATCCCGAATATGTGCTTGTCCTTGACAAGGTATTGGATGTTTTTTACGAGTTCGATTACGAAAATGACCGTAAAACCATATATACGTCAATGTTGCCAGTGTGGGACAAAAGTACAGAACGAGATGGCGATGACTTTTACTGCAACACAAAATCTAAAATGACACAAATAAAACTGATTTTGTTTGGCGCAGTTATAGAATTTATTGATGCATACGACACTTTTGACGAAAATATTTTCAAACAATGGATGCGAGTCGTTTGGAATGTGGTTGAAAACACAAATATCGACAGCCTTACGCCCACATCGTCATTGATTAGGAAATTTTCAGCCATCATACATTACGTGGCACAACAATCTTGCGAGGAAAAATCGTTTTACGATGCTCTTGCTCAGTGGAAAGACGATAGGGAAAATCGTGCGGTTTTGGAAGAGGTTGAAAAAGCCAAATGTATTGTTGAGGATAATAATTGGCTCAGTGCTTTTGAAGAAATGGAACGGCATCCGTATTTCAAGGGAATGGTGTTGTTCTTCTATCGAAGCGGAATGTCTTTGGAGCAATACAAACATAACAGCGTTTTAGCGGCAGAAATGTTTGACGAAACGGGCATTTCGTCTCTTTACAGAAAAACACACTTGCTTATTCGTGCCATTGCAAGTCAGTTATCGTCTTGGGAAGATCTGAACGAAACATACATAACGGAAAGGGCTGAGAGCAACAAATATCTCAAAAACATTTTAGCATCCAATGTAAAAGTGAAGAATATGCTCGCTGATGTTCTGTCCAAAGAAGATATTACGGCAGTAAAGCAATCTCTTGTCAATTGCATCGCAAATGCGAGTGCGTTTGAGCCTTGGCCCGGGGCAACTTATGTAGAAAGAGAGTATTGCAATATGGCATTTAATAGAATCTGTAATGATCAAAGATTATATGATTGGATCGCCGATGACGAACAGAGTAATAAGAATGTTTTTAGAGTGTATTGGTACAAAGGGCATATTACGTTCGCAGTTCCTCGAAAAATGTATGCGAGAGTTGCTCTTGACACAGAAAGAGCAAAGGTCGCGTATGATATAGCATCAAAGTATGAACTTCACTTTGATGATTATAATCAAAGGATAATGTTCCAAAAATATGGAGATAGTTATGGAAACGAAATATGGTTATACAAATATTTGGCGCTTTGTAAATTGTGGATTGGATTTAGTCAAAATCACGAATTATGTATACGTTTCGAATGTGACTCACAACAGTATGCCCAAGAATTGCAAGGTATCTTTGAAGGTAGTCGTTTAGGTAATGATCCAAAATGGTTATTAATGCCATCTCTTATCCATTTTAAAAAAGACAAAACGATGAGTGATTTGGAAGAAAGGTTGGAACACATATTTAAAGTTGTTCCTGAAACAGAAAGATTGATTTAAAGGCAACAAATAAGGTTACGAAAATGTTTTTCAAATCGTGTTTTTTGAGAAATTATTTTGAAATATTTCAGTTTTTTGCTACTTTTACAAAGTAAATAATCACTAACACCTTATGACAGAGAACAACGAAATAGTACTATATCAACCTGATGAAACTATAAAACTCGAAGTCCGCCTTGAAAATGAAACGGTGTGGCTTACTCAGCAACAGATGTCTGAATTATTTGTAACAACGCCGCAAAATATAACAATGCACATTCGCAATATCTATAAAGAAGGCGAGTTAATGTCTGAATCAACTTGTAAGGATTTCTTACAAGTTCGAAAAGAGGGTAAACGCGAAGTTAAACGTGTACAAAAGATTTACAATCTTGATGTCATAATATCAGTTGGTTATAGAGTTAAATCGTTCCGAGGTACTCAATTCCGTCAGTGGGCTCTTCGCATATTAAAAGAATACCTACTCAAAGGCTACTCTGTCAACCAACGTTTGGAACGGCTTGAACAACGAGTTACCCAAACAGAAAACAAAATCGACTTCTTCGTCAAAACCTCCTTGCCGCCCGTGGAAGGCATCTTTTACGATGGACAGATTTTCGACGCATACAAATTTGCCAACGACTTAATACGAAGTGCAAAACAGCGTATCGTCCTTATTGATAATTATATAGATGATTCCGTTTTGCAAATGCTCGCCAAAAGACAACCAAACGTTTTGGCTACCATCTACACAAAAAATCTTTCGGCACAATTACAACTTGATTTACAGCGATACAATGCTCAATACGCTCCTATAACGATTCATCAGTTTGTCAATTCACACGATAGATTTTTGATTATCGATGATACCGTTTATCATATCGGTGCCTCCCTCAAAGACCTTGGCAAAAAATGGTTCGCCTTTTGTAAAATGAGTATTTCCGCGGCTGAGATATTGAGTAGAATTATTTGAAAATTAGACGAACATCACCCCCGTAAATCCATCAGCAAACCATCTCGGTACAATATCTGCAATTTCTTTGTAATTATCTCTTTGTCTGATATTTGCAATGATTTTGCCGTAGGGTATTATGCCGTCGATAAATATCATATAGTCAAATAAATGGAGGTTTTGGGCAACTCGTTTGGGACATTCCGAAAAATTGTATTTCACAACATCGTCGGCTACATTATGTCCGCCGAGGTTGGTTCTCTCTTGTACGCGCATCACAGAATCCTGCAAATAATTAATTCCAAAATAGAATAAAGAAATTTTGTATCCCGCCTCTTTGAACTCATTTATCATATTGATAATTAAATCGTTGGTAAAGTTGGTTTCAAAGGCAAAATCGTAGTTGTTGGCAATTGCATTATTTTGATAGTGTGCTTTTGCCAACACCATTAGGACCTGCAACTACCGCAAATTCTTTTCTCTGTTCCATATCATCTTCTCAGAAGATATGCAAACCGACCTTCACCTGCGGCGGCGGCACGTGACAAAAAAGTATATTTTTTTGTTTCGGCATCAAAATCTACCAAATCGTCGCTGCCATCGGGATTTGCCAAATGCAACACACGGTTTTCGTCCCAATATGGCACTGAAACGCCTTTTGCCCAAGCATCTAAATAGAGTTTTTCGATGCCGAGTTTCATCTCGTTTTCCACTTGGGCGATGGTTTTGCCGTTTGAAAGTTTGAAATTCGGGTTCATATCAGATTATTATTTTTGCAAACTATCTGTTTGCAAAAATAATAACGATATTTGAAACACGCAAATTATTTTAATACGCATTTTCGTGAACTCCCTTCACAGCCCTGCCGCTGGGGTCGTTGAGGTTTTTGAATGAGGGGTCCCATGCCAAGGCTTCGGCGGTGCTGCACGCTACGCTTGGCACGCTCGGCACACTCATTGCTGCCGAATCGCTCGGGAAAAGTTCTGAGAAAATTGAACGGTAATAATATTCCTCCTTGTTCATGGGAGTGTTGATGGGGAAACGTTCGGCTGCGTGAGCCATCTGTTCGTCGGTAACGGCCTTTGAAGTCATATCTTTGAGACTATCGATCCAACTGTATCCTACGCCGTCGCTGAACTGTTCTTTCTGCCTCCACGCAATGCTTTCGGGCAACATATCCGAAAATGCAAGACGTACCACGCGTTTTTCTATCTCCTTGCCGGGACACATTTTGGCTTTGGGATTCAGGCGCATTGCCACGTCTAAAAATTCTTTGTCTAAAAACGGAACGCGCCCCTCGACACCCCATGCCGCAAGCGACTTGTTTGCCCTCAGACAGTCGTAGAGGTAAAGTTTGCCGAGTTTGCGCACCGTCTCGTCATGAAAACTCTTTGCATCGGGTGCTTTGTGAAAATAGAGGTAACCGCCAAAAATTTCGTCGGCACCTTCGCCGCTAAGCACCATTTTTATGCCCATAGATTTTATTACCCTTGCCAAAAGATACATTGGTGTACTTGCGCGGACAGTGGTAACGTCGTATGTTTCAATGTGATAGATGACGTCGCGGATAGCGTCCAAACCCTCCTGCACGGTATAGTTTACCTCGTGGTGAACAGTGCCGAGGTGGTCTGCCATTACGCGAGCCTTAGCCAAGTCGGGCGAACCCTTGATACCCACTGCAAACGAGTGCAGACGATGCCACCAAGCATGTTCCTGATCGTCGGTTTCAACGCGTTTGGCTGAATACTTGTTGGCAACGGCCGAAATTACCGAACTATCTAAACCGCCCGAAAGCAACACTCCGTAAGGCACATCGCTCATAAGTTGACGTTTAACAGCGGCTTTGAGCGCATCGCCAAG
>JAGCDD010000369.1 GCA_017651345.1 Bacteroidales bacterium
TCTCGTCGTTAGAAGAATAGTCGATACGGCTTTTGAGCTGTCCATTAGAAATATCTTTAATGGCGGTAGACAACTGCCCAAGGGGATTTGAAAGCATACGTTTGAGGCACACAACCACCACAATAGCAATAATAGCAATCACAAAGACAAGGAAAACAATCATAACTCGGAGGTTTTCGGTGGCAGCGCTTTTAAGTTCCGAATCGGGAAGGCTACCGATAACAAACCATCCGGGAGTACCTTCAATTTTGCGGCTCATAGTGTAAAGATAATCACCCGAGGCGGCATCTTTGCAATATTTGATGCAATCCTCACCACGAAGCACAGCCTCGCCCACCTCTTCGAGACCGGGGTAAACTGTTTTGCCGTCGCTTATGAGGTTGAAATTCATAATCAAATCGTCGTAAATACTGCCAATAATCACAGCCTTTTCGTCTACCATAAAGGTAACGCCATTATTACCAAACTTACATTCCGTCACCACTTTTTTAAGAGTGTTGAGGCTGACATTGGCACAGAAAGCACCTACAACCTTGCCATCGCGCTTGATGGGCACGGCAAGAGTGTATTTTTTTTCGCCGGTAGATTTAGAAATGTCGGGACTTGTCATCGAAAAGTCCTTACCAAGTTGAAAAATATTCTTAAAATATTGACGGTCGGCGATATTAGCCTTAGAAAAACCCTTTCCATTAATGTAGTAACTGCCATCGGGATATGCCACAAACATCATCGAAAAATACTCCTTTTTGTCTTTGGCAATAGCGTCAAGACGTTTTGAATACTGTTTTTCGTCCATTGATGTAAAAATCTGTTCTGAGGCAATCCATTTAAGTTCGTCGGTCATAGTGGCGAGTTTATCAGTTACCTCCTGAGCAGATTTAGCCGAAAGTTCCTGCATACAGTATTCAAAGAAAGTTTTCTGAGATTTAAAATTAATATGATAACTTACCGCCATCATAATTATCAATGTGATAGCAACAATGGGGATAATTATCCTAAGTATCTTTGAGTAAACAGAAGTTCTTTTCATAGGTGTACGATTTAATGGTGATTGAGAATAAATCTACAAATTACGTGCCTTTTAACAAAGGGATAACATTTGATTAACCAAATATACAAAAATGTGAGAAATATCGGAGAGTTACAATGTTAAAAAATTATTAAATAAATAAAGGGGGCTGCATCACTGCAACCCCCTTAAACCTATGATCAAGACATTTAAACAAAAAGTCTTGCGATATTATTAGCGATTAAACAATCTATCGAAAAAGCCTGATTTTTGCGAATCTTCTACACCGGGCTTAAACGAATCGGATTTTTGGAAACCTTCGATGGCTTTCTGCTCGTCTTTGGTGAGTTTCTTTGGAATCCAAACGTTGACAATGGCAAGCAAATCGCCACGACCGTAAGAGCCGTATGTGGGCAAACCCTTTCCTTTTAAACGGAGCACCTTGCCGGGCTGAGTTCCAGGGTCAATTTTTACTTTCACCTTGCCGTCGATGGTAGGAATTTCGGCTGTGGCTCCGAGTATTGCATCGGGAACGCTGATGCTGAGGTTGTAAATCAAATTGTTGTCTTCGCGGGTGAGTTGCGGATCTTGTTCTTCTTCAAAAACAACAAGAAGGTCGCCATTTTCGCCGCCGTGCTTAGGAGCGTTACCCTTGTTAGGGACGGTCATCTGCATACCGTCTGCCACACCTGCGGGAATATTGATAGAGATTACCTCCTCGCCAAGCACTACGCCATCGCCGCCGCAATCTTTACATTTTTTGGCAATGATTTTTCCAGTGCCGCCGCACGCCGAACATGTGGTTTGTGTTTGCATACGTCCAAGAATTGTGTTGCGCACTTGGGTTACAACGCCCGTACCGTGACATGTGGGACATGTATTCATACTTGAACCTGCCTCGGCACCTGTTCCGTTGCACGATTTGCAAGCACAATATTTTTTAACCTTGATTTTCTTTTCGCATCCGTTGGCAATGTCTTTGAGGCTGAGTTTCACTTTTACGCGCAGACTACTGCCTTTGTTGACACGTTGACCGCGTCCGCCACCGAAACCACTGCCGCCGCCAAAGCCGCCGCCGAAACCAAAGCCGCTAAAGATATCGCCAAAGTGGCTGAATATGTCTTCCATATCCATTGAGAAACCACCGGCACCACCTGCGCCGCCCATTCCTGCGTGTCCGAATTGGTCGTAGCGGGCACGTTTTTGGTCGTCGCTAAGCACCTCGTAAGCCTCGGCTGCCTCTTTAAATTTTTCTTCCGCCTCCTTGTCGCCAGGATTGCGGTCGGGGTGATATTTGAGCGCGAGTTGACGGTAGGCCTTTTTAAGTTCGTCCTTAGTGGCGTTTTTGCCTACGCCAAGCACTTCGTAATAATCTCTTTTTTCTGCCATTGTTGTAGTTTTATTTATTCACCAACCACGACTTTTGCATAGCGTATCACCTTGTCGTGCAGGTAATAGCCTTTTTCAATAACGTCGATAATCTTGCCTTTGAGGTCTTCGCTCGGTGCTGCAAATTTTGTAACAGCCTCGTGAAGGTCGGTGTCGAGTTCTTTGTTGAGAGCCTCAATTTCTTTGATACCACGTTTTTCGAGAAATTCTTTGAACTTTTTGTAAATCAAATCAATACCCTCTTTTACAGCGTTGATATCTTGAGCCGATTCAAGACTCTTGATGGCACGTTCCATATTGTCTACCACAGGGAGAATACCTTTGATAACGTCTTCCTCGGCATATTTGGTAAGATCCATCTTCTCTTTGAGAGTGCGCTTGCGATAGTTGTCGAACTCTGCCATCAGGCGCAAGTAGCGGTCGTTGAGTTCGTCGTATTTTTTTTGAAGATCGCCGCCATTGTCAGTATCTTGAGCGGCTTTGTCAGTGTCATTTGCTGCCGTTTTGTCCTGACTGTTGTCAGTTTCTGACGTTTTGTCATCGGCATTATCACCTTCGGGCTGTGATTTTTGCTCGTCGGTGATTTCAGTGTTTTCTTGCTCTTCCATTTTAACTTCCTTATTATAAGAACTATGGTGTCTTTTTCGTTTGCTCATATTTGTATATGTTTTTAAATTCTGCTTATATAGGTTCAAATAGTTTGCCACACGACCGTAAAATGACAAATTGGCAGTATTAAAATTTGCTTTCAATAATTAAAATCCGTACCTTTACATTCGCAAATTAAATAAAACACTATGAAAAATACACTTATATTATTAGTAGCAATATCAACAGCCCTTTCGGCAACGGCTCAAAAAGGATTAACATTTATTGAAACCAATCGCTTATGGTGTCCTGAGGTGCAAGATCAAGCGCAATCGGGCACTTGCTGGTGTTTTTCAACACTTTCGTTTTTGGAGAGCGAAATGAAAGCCGCCGGTGCAGAGGATATTCCAAACCTTTCAGAAATGTTTGTGGTGCGATATTCGTATCTCGACAAGGCTAAAAAATACGTTATGATGCACGGCAAAACCAATTTTTCGGAAGGCGGATTTTTTTACGACAACATTTACGCTATGAAAAATTATGGTCTCGTGCCCGAAGAGGCGTATCCCAACACTCTAAGAAAAGGCGCAAGTATCTATCACTTTGGATTTTCGGGCAAAATGAAAACCTTTATTGATTCGGTGGCTACCGACGACAACAAAACCATCGACCCAAAATGGTTTGAGATTTTTACCCAAAAAACCGATAATTTTCTTGGCACAGTGCCGCAAGAATTTGAATACAAAGGCAAAACTTACACGCCCAAAACCTTTGCACAAGAGGTTGTGAAACTCAACCCCGACGATTATGTGCAAATAACATCGTTTACCCATCACCCATTTTACGAATATTGCATCTTGGAATTGCCCGACAATTGGCGCTGGGGTCAGTTTTATAATGTGCCAATCGATGATTTGGTGGCCGCCATTGACAGTTCGTTGGCACAAGGACACACTGTGGTATGGTCGTCCGATGTATCAGAAACAGGTTTTAACCAAAGCAAGGGTTGCGCCACAATGCCACGCCACACCAAGGTAACGCAAGAGAGCCGTCAAGCCGATTTTGAAAGCCGCAGAACCACCGACGACCACGGTATGCAGATAATAGGCACAGCCAAAGACCTCGATGGCAATAAATTTTACATTGTAAAAAATAGTTGGGGCAATTACAACAAATTCGGCGGATACCTTTATGCCTCAGAAGAATTTGTAAGGGCAAAAACCACGGGGATAATGGTTAATAAAAATGTTTGTAATTTTTTATTTCAAAATTAAGAAAGCACCCGAAACTATAAGCGCGAGGCCTATCCATCGTGTAGGCGGAACGCTTTCGTGAAAAATAAAAACAGCAGCCAACATTCCAAACACATAACTAAAACTTATTAAAGGATAGGCGATTGAAAAATCCACGTGTTTGAGAATATAAAACCACAAGAGCGTGGCGGCACCCATACTGAGACCCGAAAACAATAGATTCCAATTAGTGAGATAATCTTTGATAACAGGCCAAGTAAACGAAAATTTGGGCGCGTTTTTCATAGCAATTTTCAAAAAAACCTGTCCTGCGGCAAGGCAGGCAGATTGCGATAAGGATAAGAGAAGGAGTTTTAACATAAGTGAGTGTGGGTTACAACTATTAAATGCAAAGATAGGGATTAGGTTACTTTTATCCAAATTTATTTTTTGGCATCTTCTTTTTATCACCGAATTAAACGAAGGGAACGAAGAGTTTTTTTAACCACGGAAGGCACGGATTGAGGGGCAAGAAATGTGTTTAATTTCACTTGCAGAGGATTTTTCCTCATAAAAATTTGGCTAATTAAACAAAAAGCACCATATTTGCGTTAGTAATTAAAAGCAATTTTATGGCAAGATACATAAATCCGGCTACCGATTTTGGATTCAAACGCATCTTCAAAGATGAAGAGATAACACGAGGGTTTCTAAACGCCCTTCTGAAAAGCGAGGATCCTACGGTGAATATTGCAAAAGTGTCTATCACCGACGGCGAGGCCGACGACAGTAGCAAGGATATACGCCGAGTGGTGTACGACGTACACTGCACTACCGACACAGGCGAGGAGTTTGTGATTGAGATGCAGAACGAGGCGCAGGATTTTTTTGCCGAGAGGATTGTTTACTACCTTGCCCGTGCAGCATCGAGACAACAGGGCAAAGGTCAAATAAAGAGTCTCGATAAAGATGGAAAACCGCTGTTTAAGGAGTGGGACTATCACTTGAAAAACATCTACGGTGTGTTTTTTATGAATTTCAAAGACGCTAAACACCCCGCTCCCTTGTCGCACTTTGCATTTATGGAGACCAAGGAGAAATACCGAGACACCGACGTATTTCAATATTGGAAGATACAGATGCCGTTTTACCGACAAATGAAGGAGTCGGACTGTAAAACTGATGTTGATAAATGGATTTATAACCTATCAAATATGGAGAATATGGAAAAGGAACTATCATTCACAAACGAGATTCCGCTGTTTATGCGGCTCGAAAAAATAGCGACATACTCTGCCCTATCGCCCAAACAACAGATGCAGTACGACGATAGTTTTCACAACTATGTTAGTTATCAAGGGCAGATGGATTTTAAGTATAAAGAAGGAAAAGCAGAAGGCATAGCCCAACGCAACAAGGAGATTGCCAAAGAAATGAAAAACAACGGTATGTCGGAGGAAGTTATTTCTGTGATTATGAAACTGCCTGTGGAGGAGGTGGAAAAACTGTTAGCGCCATAAACGATCATAATCATTATATAATTTTATAACTCTTTGAGGATCTTCTATTATTTCATCGCTGTTACGGTAATGCTCTTTGTATTCTTCTATTCGTTGCTTTATAATAGGGAACGATTCTTCGATTAGTTCTTTTGAAAAAATGGTATTGTTGAACATATAACCGTAATCTGATATTTTTGACAAGTTGGAAGGTGTAGTGATATCGTAATGACATAATATATAGTCCTTTTGTTTGCCATCGAAAATATCTTTATAGATTAGTTTTTGTTTAGTCATTACAGTATCATTATAGTATACAGTTGCAGAATCTCCGTTGATGTTAATAAAATTCAACATAGTACCCGGCTCGTTCCACGGTCTTGTTCCATCGCGATATGCTTTGAACACTATCCTTATGCCTGGATTATTAAAAAGAATTTTGTGACTATTGGCTAAGTATTGTGGGTTGATATTGATGATTTTGGCAATACGGTTGACCATATATCGCTCTCGTTGTTCTATTAAATAATTGCGGATTTCGGGACTTACCGTCTCCAAAAAACGGTTGGTAAACAAATTGTCGCCAAGCACATTAGTGTTTACGTCTATTATAGTAGTGTCTTTACCCAAATATTTGGTACGCAAGTTTTTATCGTCTTCTATTTTATCCAAATCGGTTTCATACCCGTCATAAAAAACGCCAAAGGCAAATTTGGAAATGCTATTTGGAGTATTTAGTTTTGCGATAAAAGCCACATCATCAGAGCCATCGACGCTACATACTATTACTACCGTATCATTCTTATTTAATCTTTGCGTAATAGGTTCAATTGTTCGTTTCGTTATTTTGTTATTATAATCACAATACTTCAAAGAAACATATCTCTTTCTACCATAATGGAAAGTAGATTCCCAACTCTTAGTTACAACTGCCGTGGTATAGTATCCACCGTGGATTCGAATTTCATTTCTATAACGAATTATTTTAAAAGATGTTAATGGTACGAGAGTTATTAATGCAAATGCAAAGTATAATTTAAGAAAGTCGAATATAAACCGCTCTATTTTGTTACATTCTGAATCATCCGGACAAAATTCGTCACAATACTTGGAAGTTACAATTATCAGAATAAATGTTATAACAGCGAAAATACCAAAACAAATTAAATTGACAAATGCAAATAACAATTGCAGAAGCAAAGAAATCCACATTAGATAAACTAAGAAAACATAAATACGTTTATTCATTGCTGGATAGGTTAAGTGGTTTCTTGTAAAACTCTGTTGCCAATTTAGCGAGTATTTTGTTGGAAGTATTTAAACTAATTTCAACAGATTTTATATTTTTAACTGTCTTTTTACAAATACAATACCCTATTTCAAACACTTCGCTACAAATTTGAGGTATCGTTATTGTGCAATAATCTAATGGCTTTGTGTTTAGGAGCAAAAATAGCGTATTGCTTTCATTTCTCCAAATTAATTTTTGCGTCTTTATCACCGAATTAAACGGACATATATATCCTCCAAGTTTTCCGCATTAAAATCAAGCATATCATCATTGCCATTGCGGGAAACAAGGAAAATTATGGCGGAAGGGTGGTTGCCGGTGACTTCGATCCATGCCACAAGCACGTTGGAGGCTACGGTGAGGGTGTCGGAAACAATGTCTGCAATCTGCGATGGTGGAAAATCGGGACTTAGATAAACGGCTGTTTCGTTTGTAAATCCGTGACGGATAGCAATTTCGCCTGCCACGATATTAGGCAGAGAGTAAACAAACACCGAGGGCGAGGGGAAACAGTTGTCGGGGTCGGAAATGGTGTTTTCAAAGGCTACGTCGGTAAGATATGTTCCCGAGGCGGTAAAAACTACCACGGATGTGTCGTCAGGGGCAAGAGGAGGATTGCCACAGCCGCTAACAATATCTTCGGCAAGCAAAAAACCCGCCTTGCAAAGAGCGTCCATTTTAAAAAACTTGGGATAATCCGCTCCTGCACTGCGATAAACGGCGGAAAGAGCGTCGGCAGAAAGGTTGCTGAGATATGAATATTTTGCTATTTTGGCCATAATTACTCTCCTTTTTTAAAAACTGCGGCGGCGTTGCATCCACCAAAACCCGAAATTAGTTTTATAGCATATTGTTTATCTGTACTGCCAAGGCTACGCTGTATGTTGATTTTTTTGGAAACTCCATATTCATTGAAGTTCATCGTTGAAAGCACCGCACCGTCTTGCAGAGCGCAAATTGAGAGAATGCTCTCCAAGAGTCCCGCAGCGCCGAGAGTGTGTCCAAAAATAGGTTTGAGCGAGTTGACCGGCACATCTTGCAATCCGGCACGCGAAATTGCCACCGACTCCATTTCGTCGTTGTACATTGTGGAAGTGCCGTGAGCGTTGATAAAAGCAAACTGAGACGGTATAAATTCCTGAGTAGCATCACATAACGAACGGTAAGAGCCTTCGGCGGTTTTTGAGAGCGACGAAATATGGTATGCATCGTTGTGAATAGCACCCGACACATACTTGGGATATTTAGAGCCATTTCCAGCGCGACGCATTACCACAGTGGCAGCGGCTTCGCCAAGATTTAGTCCCGTGCGCTCAATATCAAACGGCCGACAAGGATTTTGCGATAAGGCTTTTAGGCACGAAAATCCTGATACAATGAACTTTGAGAGCATATCCACACCTGTTACCACGGCAGTGTCGATACGGTTTGATTTTAGTGCACGTGCAGCAGAAATCATAGCCGAAAGTCCCGAAATACAAGCATTTGACACCACAATCGGGGTGTTTTCATTTCCAAAAAACTTTGAAATTTTTAGTGCGGTCTGCCAAAGATGAATATTTGGATTGTTGAAATCGCCACTGTCAAGCAATTCTACATTGCCTTTGGTAGTAGAAAAAAAGAATGTGGTTTTTGGGTGGGAAAAATCCACATCACAATTATCCAAAGCCGATTTAATCGAAAGTATTGCGGCTTTTTCTACTTTGGTGTAATTGGCGGGATTCTGCGTACAAATATCAGAGAATGCATTGTCTAACAATTTGTTATCGATATACGCCGCACAATATCCATCAAAAGGTTTTACAGCCGACACTCCCTCTTTGGCAGCGGTGTAATTTTGCAAGGTGCTGAATCCCAAGGGCGAAACTATATTGTTTGAAATTATATCTACCATAATTATTCCACAAAAAAATCATAAAAGTTGAACCACTGCGTAGGATTACTTAATACCTGACGTTCAAGCAATTGAGCAAAACGGATAGCCATTGCCTCGGCGCGTTTTTTGGTTGGAAGGTTGTCGGCGTTTTCACATTCCACTTTCTCAACAATAACGTTGTAGCGGTAAGTGGCTGTTTTAAAAACAAATACAGCAATTACCGGCACATTACGCAAAGCAGCCACGGCAAAAGGTCCAACAGGAAAATCGGCTTTGGCGTATCCAAAATTACACCTAACAGATTTGCTGCTGCCAAAAATACGGTCGGCTGGCATTGTGATTATGTCGCCGTTTTCGAGTGCCTGATTAAGCGTAAAGAGGTGACTCATATCGTCTTTCACCGCCACCATTTCTACATTGTTTTGGTCAAATTGGGCAAAACGCTGTTGTTTCATTACCTCGCTTTCGCCGCCAAACACAAGAGCATAGATTTTCTTAATGTTTTGACTAAGAAGGTAACCGCAAATTTCAAAATTACCAGTGTGGCTACCCAGCATTACAAATCCGCCGGGCTGAGCCACAAGATTGTTGAAAATTTCCATACTCTGGCTCTCAACGGTAAACCTATTGCGTTGCCCCGAAAAGATTGCAAACCTATCGAGCATTACTTTGCCAAAATTATTGTAGGTAGTCCACGTGCTAAAAAACGCTTTTACCTTGCCGTAATGGTGCACCTGACGGAAATATTTGCACGAAGCCTTGCGAGCCTTTCGCCCAAAAATCAAATAGAAGGGTATGGAGATATACATAAAGAAATAGCCCACACGCACACCAAAGTGTCGGAACAAGAAAATCAATGACTTCTGTCCGAAATTACCACCGCCGGTAGTGCCCTTCCATTTGTTGGATTTAACGTCCATTGCGCCAATAAGTTAAATTATCCTTGCTTTGGCGGCTGAGGTTTTTGATAATAGTCGCCGTTGCGGTTTTTCTGCCCCTTGAAAGGCTTGTTTTGATTGTTCTTATTGTTAAATTTTATATTAAAACGCTTTTCGCCACCTTGCTGAGGAGTGTTTGGCTGAACGGCAGGAACCACAGGCTGTTTTGGCTGAGGCACAGGCGAAACGGTAAGCATCTGTTGCGGCTGGTCTGCCTGTTCGGGTTGCGCGGTTGGAGTGGCATTGGCATTGGCGGCTTTGTTTTTCTTCTTTTTCTTTTTCTTTTTGCGGAGACTGTCGAAACGAGTGATGTCCTCCGAATCGGAAGCGTCAACAAACTCATCCACAATCTCTTTCTTGGGTTGCGGTGTGTTTTGCTCGGCGTTTTTGTCGTTGAGGAGGAGCGTGTCGGGCTTTTCGCCGCGCTTGTTCATTGCGATAATTTCCTTAACACGGTCGATGGGCACCACGGTGATGTTTGCCGAGGAGTTTTGGTCGTAACTAAACCACATAACACGCTTGAAAATATCGGTTTTTTGGTGGTAAGCCGTTCCCTCCATAGTTTCGAGCGGCTGGCGTACCGAGGGGAAATCGCGCTGAGCGTCTAAGTAAGCATCGATCTCGTAGTTGAGGCAGCATTTGAGTTTGCCGCACTGACCGGCGAGTTTCTGCGGATTCAAAGATAGTTCCTGCTGACGGGCATTGTTGGTAGAAACCGACACAAAGTTGGTAATCCACGTGGTGCAGCAAAGTTCTCTGCCACAAGGACCTATGCCTCCTATCCTACCCGCCTCCTGACGTGCGCCAATCTGCTTCATCTCGATGCGGATTTTAAACTCATCAGCCATTATCTTGATAAGTTCACGGAAGTCAACTCGCTCATCTGCAATATAATAGAATATTGCCTTAGAGCCGTCTCCTTGAAACTCCACATCGCCGATTTTCATATCCAAACGGAGACTTTCGGCAATTTGACGCGATTTGAGCATCACTTGATCCTCTTTTGCCACCACTTGTTTCCATTTTTCAATGTCAGATTGTTTTGCCTTGCGGTAAATTTTTTTAAACTCGGTGTCGGGTCTGATTCGGGCACGTTTCATCTGCAATTTTACAAGCGGACCTTTTACCGAAACCACACCGATATCGTGTCCCGGAGAGGCCTCAATAGCCACAATATCACCCACTTCGAGTTCAAGATTATTTACATTTCGGTAAAATCCTTTGCGAGTGTTTTTAAAACGTATTTCGCAAATATCGCAATCGGTATTCATCGACGGTGGAATTTCGTCTAACCAATCGCGAACGTCTAATTTGTTGCAACTATTGGTATTCAAGCACTTGCCGCAGCAATCAGAGCCGCAATCAAAGCAGGCGTACTCTATTCCGTCGCAACCTCGCTGTATGTTTTTATAATCGTCGTATTCTTCCATTTTGTTGATGCTAAATAGCAATATATATGTGTTTTAAATTCGTTTTATCTTTAATAATGGTGAAATTTTGAGAGCAAGGTCGGTAAACACAAGTTTGCCGTAAGCATTGCGCTCAATATTGCGGCACGCCTCGCCAAATTGCTCCGACAGGGCGCCCACGTTGGCTTGATGTATAAAAGGCGAAAATTTGCGTGCAAAATCCAATTCGCCCGGAGTAAGGTTTACAAGACTCTCCGACACGCTACTGAGCATAAAACACTCGCGCAGCATACGGTTGCAGTAGTCGAAAAACTTTTTCTGTTTTTCGCGACCGAGTTTTGCAAGGTTGTCGCTAAGTTTGATAATGGCATCGTATTTGGCAGAAAAAGCCTCGCGCATAAGTGTGGTAAACAGTTCGAAATAAGGCGTTTCCACAGTTCCCGACTTAAATTGGCGGAGAGCGGCGCAGGCTTCGAGATAATTACCGTCGGCAAGCATTGCGCTATTTTGAAGTGTTTGAGGGTCGGCATCGGGAAATTCTTGCTGCAACGACGCCACAATATCCTGATTTGTAGGGCGGTCGATTTTTACCAACTGCACACGGCTGCGGATGGTGGTGAGTATCATCTCCTCGTTTTCTGCCACAAGGATAAAAAGCGTTTTGGCAGGCGGCTCCTCAATCATTTTCAGGAGTTTGTTGGCGGCGGTTTCGTTGAGTTTTTCAGCCATCCAGATTATCATTACCTTGTATTCTGCCTCAAAAGTTTTTAAGCCGAGTTTGCGTATAATCTCCTGACTCTCTTGGGCAAAGATGGCTCCCTGCGAATTGTCGGAACCAATAAAATCGTACCAATCATCCAAGCGGTGATAGTTTCTTTGCAAAACAAATTTGCGCCAATCGGTAAGGAAATCGTCGCTCACAGGCTTGGTTGTGCTCTTGCCCGACACCACAGGGTAAACAAAGTGAAGGTCGGGATGCACAAGTTTCTGATACTTAACGCAATGAGGACAAGTGCCGCAACTATCCGTATCGCCGGGTTTGCGACCTGTGCAGTTGATATACTGTGCGTATGCAATAGCCAGAGCGAGTTTTCCGCATCCCTCATTACCCAAAAACAATTGGGCGTGACTGATACGGTTGTCGCTTACAGTGTTGATTAGTCGCTGTTTAACCTCGTCGTGTCCTGGTATATCTTTAAACTGCATTATTAGCCAAATATAAATATCGGGGCAAAGATAATAAAAAAATGGGAATGTGGGGGATTTTTTTGCATCCTACCAACTCTTTTTTCGAAATAATCCCCACCCCGTGCACACCACAGTATAAACTGGATAAATCACAGCCAAGACAAAAATATCTATCAATTTAACGGGAATTTTGTAATGTTTGGCTGGAATGATGACCGAAAATGCGTCAGCAGCAAATTTAATAATCCATACTAATAAAAAAACATACCAATCAATCACACCCACTGCCCACAATCCAATGGCAAGCAATATGGAAATGTTTGCACCAAAAACCAACACCGCCACCAAAATGGTAACCTTATCGGTATAGCCCGAAACCTTTCCAGCCCAACGTGCACGCTGACGAATTAACGCCCTAAGTGTCTGTGGACTATGGGTATAAACTACTGAATCGCAACTTT
Source organism: Bacteroidales bacterium (assembly GCA_017651345.1). Lineage (GTDB taxonomy): Bacteria > Bacteroidota > Bacteroidia > Bacteroidales > UBA3824 > UBA3824. The sequence goes on from JAGCDD010000369.1 coordinate 12,881, forward strand.
TAACAAAAATCATTTTTTTGTTCTGAGCCACTGCAAATTGCAATAAAAAAATATCATCGCCTGAACGGTAATGGTCTTTAATGTAGGCATCGGCAGTGGTACGCAGTGCGGTTTTCACCATCATATTGCCGCCGTTGCACATTATGGGATGACCTGCTATTGCAGCCCCAGCCGTAAGTGTGAGAATAGCAAGCGATTCGGTTTGCCAAAGACGTTGGAAAATGGATTTTTGGTTATCGGCTTTTATTATCAAAGGTGCTAAAATAATATCAGCCTTGGTGTGCTGCGCCGAGGCTGCCATAATGCTTGCCCACTGTGGATTGCTATAACAATCGGCATCGGTAAACAATACATAAGGTGCATTGCAATGAGTCAAGGCTGTGCGCAGGGCGGCTTTTTTGCCGTTGCCGTTATTATGACATAATATAAAATTATAGCGTTTTTTATACTCTGAGGCAATGCGGTAAGTGCCATCGGTGGAATGGTCGTCTACTAAAATCAACTCTACATTTTGATAATTTTGAGATGCGATGTGCGATAAGAATTTATCAATATTCTCCTCCTCGTTTTTGGCAGCGGTGATGATGTTGATGGGGATATTAGGGGAAAAGGTGCGGATAGAATCGTGGTAATAACGAAATTTGATACAATAAAATAATATCAACAGTGAATAAATCGCCACCAAAATTAATACCACATACATTATTCCGCAGATTTTTGAATACCAACCCCACTAATCCACAATCCCAATGCCGTTATTGCGCCGTTGAGCAGGAGGAGTTCGTAGCCCATTTTGTAGCCGTTGAACCACGCTTCGCTGTTGAGACTGATTACAAGGCAGATAAGGGGCGAAAGTATGCAGATGAGCGGCACAAGACGGTCGCGGACAGGGCGTTTTGAATATAGTCCGTAAAAATACAATCCGAGCAATGGTCCGTAGGTGTAACTTGCCACCACGTACACCGCTTCAATTACGCTTGTGCTGCCTATCGCCTTAAAAAGATAGATAATTACGCCCATTACTAATGCGTTGATAATATGCACTTTTTGACGTGTGCGGCGGAGGCTTTCGTCGTTACCCTTTTTGTCGGCACGGAGAATGTCGATGGTTACCGATGTGGTGAGAGCCGTTACCGCGCTTCCTGCCGAGGAGAATGCCGCAGCCACCAATCCCAAAATAAACAAAACGCCTACCGCTGCGGGCAAGAAAGGCACGCCGTCGGCACCTGTGGCAGTGGCGAGATAGGGAAAAAGTTCGTCGCTTTTGAGAGCGTTGCCCTGAATATCGGTGAGTGTACCGTTGGTAAAAAGTCCGAGTTGAGCGGCGTAGTTGTAGAGCAATATTCCGAGCGCAAGAAACAAGAGGTTAACTGGCAGAAAGCCAAAACCATAACTGATAACATTCTTTTGAGCGTCTTTGAGATTGCGGCAAGAGAGGTTTTTCTGCATCATATCCTGATCCAATCCCGTCATTGCAATGGTGGTGAACATTCCGGCAAGAAACTGCTTGAAAAAGAAACGTTTATCGTTGTAATCAGAAAAGAACCACGTGTCGGACATTTCGCTCGACGCTATCGACGAACAAAGGCTGCTCAAATCCAATCCCATTTGTTGGCACACAAAATATATGCACAGCACCACGGCGGCAATCAGCGAGAGAGTTTGCAGCATATCGGTCCACACAAGGGTCTTGACACCTCCTCGAAACGTGTAAAGCCACACAATTATCATTGTTACAGCCACATTGAGCGCAAAAGGCACTCCAATCTGATTAAAAAGCACCAACTGCAACACTATTGCCGTAAGGTACATTCTAACACCGCATCCCAAAAACTTGGAAATCAAGAAGAAAACCGCGCCAATGCGGTAACTCCCGTGTCCAAAACGCTGGTCTAAATAGGTGTAGATGCTCTGCAAATTGAGTTTGTAATAGAGCGGCAACAGCACGTAGGCAATGGCAAAATATCCCGCCACAAAGCCGAGAACCATCTGAATATAACTGAATTGCGACCCCGCCACCATTCCCGGCACGGAGATAAACGTTACACCCGAAATACTTGTGCCAATCATTGCGATAGCCACAATATACCACGGCGACTGACGCGAGCCGGTGAAAAAAGCCTTGTTGTCGTTGCCCGATTTGCGGCTGGTGTAGACGCTCACGGCAAAAATCATTGCGAAATAAACAAAAATTATAGATAAAATCAGAATCGGTGACATAACAACATAATAAAAAACAGCCGCCGTATAGCGGCTGTTGAAAACAATCAATAGATATTAATCAATTAAATAATATGTTCAAGTTTAGAAGTGGTCTTGTCGATTTCTTCTTGTGGGAGAGTGAAGTTGGTAAGGTCGCCTGAGAGGTATTGGTCGTAGGCGGTCATATCGATAAGGCCGTGTCCTGAGAGGTTGAACAAGATGGTTTTGCCTTTGCCTTCCTCTTTGCATTGTTTTGCAAGGCGGATGGTGGCAGCGATAGCGTGAGCCGATTCGGGAGCAGGGATAATACCCTCGGCCTGTGCAAAAAGACTTGCGGCTTGGAACGATTCTAACTGAGGAATGTCAACGCCTTTCATATAACCGTCTTTGAGCAACTGGCTTACGATTGTGCCTGCGCCGTGGTAGCGGAGACCGCCTGCGTGGATATGAGCCGGAGCAAAATCGTGTCCAAGGGTAAACATCGGCAGCAGAGGAGTATAGCCAACCTCGTCGCCAAAATCGTACTGGAACACGCCGCGGGTCAATTTGGGACAAGCAGCAGGTTCGGCAGCGATAAACTCGGTTGTCTTGCCGTCGAGAATATTGTGACGCATAAAAGGGAACGAGATTCCGCTGAAATTGCTACCACCGCCAAAGCATCCCACCACAATGTCGGGATATTCGCCAGCCATTGCCATTTGTTTTTCGGCTTCAAGACCTATAACTGTTTGATGCAGCGAAACGTGGTTCAATACGCTACCGAGCACATACTTGCAGTTGGGAGTCTGCATAGCAAGTTCCACAGCCTCCGAAATTGCTGTTCCGAGACTTCCCTGATAGTTGGGGTTAGCGGTAATGATGTCTTTACCAGCGCGAGTTCCCATACTTGGAGATGCAACCACCTGAGCACCATAAGTTTGCATAATTAAGCGACGGTAGGGCTTTTGGTTGTAACTGATTTTTACCATAAACACAGCGAGTTCAAGTCCAAACACCTTGGCAGCGTACGACAGAGCCGCACCCCACTGACCTGCGCCGGTTTCGGTGGTGATATTGGTAACGCCCTCTTTTTTGCAATAATAAGCCTGAGCAAGAGCCGAATTGAGTTTGTGGCTTCCCACGGGACTAACGCTCTCGTTTTTAAAATAGATATGAGCGGGAGTATCCAAAGCCTTTTCTAATCCGTAAGCACGTACCAAGGGGGTAGAGCGATAATTTTTGTATTGATCGCGCACCTCTTCGGGAATATCAATCCAAGCGTGAGTAGAGTCTAATTCCTGTTCGGAGCAAGCACGGGCAAAGAGTGCCGAAAGTTCGTCCACAGTAATAGGCTTACGAGTGCCGGGGTTGAGCATAGGTAGCGGCTTGGTTTTCATATCAGCCACTATATTATACCATTGAGTAGGAATGTCCTTCTCTTGAAGGAAAAAACGTTTTTGACTTTCCATAATAAATGATGTATTTTTTTAGTAATTGTTTCAAATGCCAAATGTAAAGATATTTTTGAAAACAGATTATTTTAATAATGATTTATTTTATCTATATTGCAATGGGCAATATTTCAATATGTTAATAATTCAATCCAAACTGCCATAGGGGAATAACATTTAAATAACCGCTTTCAATATCGTCTTTAACAACATAACTATCAGGAGTGTTCTTAATTTGCCGTTGGGTTTTGCCTTTGCCGCCAACCTCAAATGTCTTGCCATCTACAAGGAAATCCGACACAGGCGATGCCTTAACTATATTATTTACAGCCAGAAGTGAGAAAAATGCAGTTTCTCTGATGTTCCCGATATTTGGCTTGCTTTCGCCAAGTGCGTTAATGAGTGTTGTGTTGGCAAGAAACAACTTTTCGGGGCGTTCAATAAGCGACATACCATTACCCGGAGTTCGCAATTGTCGCAAAAGTCCCGCCTTTTCCATATAGACGATGTAATCAGACACCGTTCCCCGGTCGCACTCTATCGCACGACCAATTTCGGAAAGATTTGGCTTAAAAGGCGAACTCTGCGCTATCACAAAGAGTAGTTTTTTTAGTTTTTGCGATGTAGTAGCGCTCATTCTGGCAAAGGCAGGAATATCAACTTCAAGTGTTTGGTTAACAACATTATTGATACGAGCATAATAGCCATCCGCTGCAAAAAAAGGATAACTTCCGCGCATAAGGTACTCGTTCCACAGCGGCAACGGGTGAGGTATTTCGGGTAAATTTACTGCATTGTTAACAATTTCGTCGAAAGAATATGCTTTCAAATTAAGCCCTTGTGTCATATTGATATATTCGCGAAACGACATTCCTTCCATTGTATAACGTATTGCGCGACGGCTTAGGTCGGCATCGGTAGATTTGCCAATATCGAGAATCGACGAACCTGTAATTATAATATTCAAACCCGGAAGAGTATCGTATATCATTTTAACCTCCTGCGACCAACGTTTGTATTTGTGCGCCTCGTCGATGTAAAGATATTTTCCATTGAGTTTGTAAAAGGCTGCGGCTGTGTCGTAAAGAGAGTGTGCGGCAAAATATGTATTGTCGGCACTGAGATAGAGCGATTCTTTTTCGGCTCCTGAAATTTTAATGTGTTGTAGCAACAAAGTAGTTTTACCCACACCACGAGCGCCCACAATAACAATTAGCCGTGATTGCCAATCGACAACGCTATGCAGATACCTTACAAAAGCAGTTTCGGTATTTTTCAGAAGATCGGCGTATATTTGAAATAATTGTTCCATAATGCAGTGTTTTTACTATTACGCTGCAAATATAAAAAATTGCGGAATACAAACCGCAGTTTTTAAGAAAAATTGCGGAATGCAAACCGCAGATTTTATAAAAAAGTGCGGAATGTAAACCGCCGAATTTAGGAAAGGCTGTTTTTAACCCCAAAAAAGAACCCCCAAATTCTTTTGTATGTTAAAAGAAAAACATTATATTTGCGCTTGAAAACAAAACATTTACCTAAAAATGACTATACCAGAGCAATATCGCTGCAACCCGTATGAAATCAGTCCATCTGGCGACCCATTCTTTGCTGATAAGAGGAATGTGGAGTACGTAAGGAAATGCGCAGAGTCGGCAGCCAATGAGAAAGATGTGATTACAATTCACGGACACGACGAACTTGACAAATTTCTTGAAACACTATGACATACAACCTGCAATACAAGCCATCAGCGTTAAAGGAAGCATTATCCATACAAACAAACTAGGTCGCGGCGATTAAAAAATGGAGGATAAATTACCTTACACAAAAATATGTATTAGCAATTTTGTTCGTAACATCACAATTAGGCTCAGGATTACCTGCTTCAATTTGAAAGAATATTATATATCCTTGTTGCAATTACTTCTGCTAACCTTGGTGGCACTGCGTTGCCAACCATTTTGTAACCATCCTTGATGTCAGAATAAATAAACCGAAAAGAATCGGGGAAAGATTGTATTCTCGCACATTCTCTAACACTCAAACGCCTATATAAATGTTCGTAACCTTTGGCAAAAATCCTTTGGTTGTAAGAAACATATTGCATTTTTGGCGCTTGCGGATGCAAGGGCTCGTTTTTCGCTTGCGCTTGAATCGTAAAAGAAACCTCATCCCAAGAGCGCACGCGATTCCTTGACATATATTTTTCGTCAAAATTACCAATATAGACATCGTGGTTTAGATATTTTCCATATTGCTGATTAACTATTTGATTGTCAGAATAAAATCGAGGTTCTTCGTTTATTCCGCCAATTGCTTGATGCAAAGTTATTGGTTTTTCTGTGGTTGGATTTGGGAAAAGGCAGAATGTATCAAGTTGATTTACAATGCCCACAATAATAATACGTTTACGATCTTGCGGAATTTTAAAATCTTTTGTATTAAGCAAAGCATACGTTACATCGTAGTCGGCATTTTCCAATTCAGAAATAAAATAATTTAGTGTTCCAATATGTCTATCTGATAAAATGCCTTCAACGTTTTCTATCACAAAAAACAATGGCTTCTTTTCTTTTATCAAACGAATATAATCGAGGAAAACTTTTCCTCTGTCGTCTTTCAACCCTAAATTTCTACCACCCTCACTCCACGCTTGGCAAGGAGGTCCCCCAATAAAACCGTCACAATCAGGTATTTCGACAGTCTTAATAGTGCGAATATCGGCGGATAAGAATTGAGTTTTAGGGTGGTTGTAACGATATGTTTGTTCAACTGTTTTGTCGAAATCATTTGCCCAAATTACATCGAAACCTGCCCTCGAAAAGCCTAAATCTAAGCCGCCACAACCGCAGAAAAAAGAACAAACCCTCATATGGCTTTGTACTTTTTCAATGTATTTTTTATCTGTGTGGCAACGTGGTACGCCAAGTTGACAGGCACAGCGTTTCCTATCATTTTATATCCAATATTCACATCATCATAGATGAATTTGAATTCGTCTGGAAATGTCTGAACTCTTGCCACTTCACGCACAGTCATTCTACGATAAAGATTTTCTTTGCCCGGGACGAAAATTTGTTTATTTTTTTCTATTTTTATCATTTTCGGGGCTTGTGGATGGAGTTGGCACTGCCGTCCACTTGCCTGAACTGTAAAGCCGGGTTCGTCCCACTGTCTTACTCGGTTTCGAGACATAAATATCGGCGAATAACTACCAATAAAATACTCGTGATTAGACACTTGACACTTGTCGCCATTGGTCTTGTTGTGTACGAGTGCGGGAATCGCATTGTCTTTCAAATCCCAAATTGCTTCGCGCAATGTTGGCTTGTGTTCCAATGGTTTTGGATATTCAAAATCGTTGATTTTTAAATCTTTTCTAAAACCAATATAAAACACTCTATCACGGTCTTCGGGCACATCAAAATCGTTGGCATTTAGCATTTTGAGATTTACATCGTAACCTGCATCGTCAAAAAGTTGCATAAAACCCTTGACCGCTTCGGAATGACGAGCGGCGAGCATTCCGGAAACATTTTCGGCGACAAAAAACAAAGGTTTTGTCGCTTTTAAAACTCGAATATATTCATAAAATAATTGACCTCTGGCATCTTCGATGCCCTTCAACGAACCCGCTTCGCTCCACGATTGACAAGGAGGTCCACCAATTATCCCAATAATGTCTTTTGGGAAAACATCTTCACTTATTTTGCGAATGTCATCTTCAAGAAGTTCTGTTTCGGGGAAATTAACCCTAAAAGTAGGACATATCTGTTTATCGTATTCATTGGCTATAACGGTATGAAAACCGGCGTTGTGGAATCCTAAGTCCAAACCACCCGCACCACTGAAAAGACTTATTAACTTCATTTTGTTTAGTTCCAAATACAATTTATGGTTATAATAGTTGCAGGTAATCCCGCAAGTTGTATGTCAAATTTTAATGTTGGTTTTACGTATGTTTCTGCATTGTGAATACGGAACGTAAAATACCATCCTCCATCCAAATACAATTCTGCCGTATTGCTTCTTTCGGGCATAAAATCCAATTTAATAATTCGCTTAGGTAATGCTGCAACAGGTATTTGAATTTTTGGTTTAGCATTTTTTGCTGGTGCATTCAAAGTACCGTGAATGTTATATGATTGAATCTGAGTTTCCCTTTTTGCGTCAATACTAATTACTTTATAGAAATCAAACTTACTCAACAGATACTCAACCAATTTTTTGGGGATAGTCGGATTGCTTTCATATTGGCGGTTAATTTCATCTATAAACGCTTGAACAAGCGGTTTATACACATCGTTTTCTTTGTCAGGTAACTCGCTGAATTTTGTATTTTTATTTTTCTCTTTTTCAAGATAATCAAAAATAGGTTTAATATCTGCCCAATATTGTTGTGAGCACGGTACACCATACCATTTGTCACCAAAATCAATTGAGTGAGAAAGACGACTGTGTTTCACTGCAAAATGATTATGCTTAATACTCAGTCCTATTTCCCATTGAATATCATTTCTGACAATAATAATGTCGCGGACATCGCCATCTTTCCCTGCTTCATCTTTTTGGATAAAGAGTTCAATTATGTCATCGTCTTGTTCTATTATCCTTGGCTCGCAATCGAAAATGGATGGTATCATCGCTAACGCACTTTGATGATAAAGTGTTTTCTCCACGCTTGTCAGTGTGTCGAATGCTTTTTGTGCGGCTTTGAAACTACTGTTTTCAATTATTTGCACCTTCCGAAACTTGCTAATTTCATCATAAAGTGCATTCAAACAGATAAATTCATACGCTCTGCCCTGATTATTGCTAAGATCGCTCATTTGTGTCGATAAATTTCTGGCCAAATTAAAAAAAAAGAATGACTAAAAAAAATTTTGTGGGCGCAACAAAATTTACATTTTTACACAAAAACGGCTTACATACACTTACAAGATAGATATAAATATAGATAGCAATTCAAATCTTCAAAACTTCAAGGCAATTGATTAACTATACTACACATTTTGCGATTTTCGACAAATCGGGTCTACAAGGTATTGTAAGGGGGCTTTTTTTGACATAATAATCATAAGTCCGAAAAAGTGTGAGTCTTGACCATATTTATGTCCGAAAAAATGTAAAAAACTGAGATTTTATGTCCGAAAAAGTGTAAAAATAATAGGTCAAATATTTAGAAAACAGACAATTAAACAAAATTAGCAAAAATCAGATTTTAGATGGTGGATTATTCGGTACAAATGGTGGCAAATCTTGGTGCCAATTTTTACGTTTTCCATTCAAATCTTGATGCCATTTTTTACGTTTTTTTAGTAAAATTCGGTGCCAATTTTTACGGATTATTATTATATTTGCGGTATAAAAAAAATATAACAATATGAATAACAAATATTTAAAACGGAATATAGACACCGCTCTTACCGAGTGGTAAAATTCGGCAGAACACAAGCCAATTTTGTTACGTGGAGCAAGGCAGGTGGGAAAGACGTCGGCAGTGCGAAATCTCGGCAGAAAGTTTGAAAACTATGTAGAGATAGACCTTCATCTACGGCAAGATCTACATCCTTTATTTAACAAAATGCGAACTCCTCAGCAACTCTGCGAGGAGATAGCGATGCTTGAAGGCTGCACTTTCAAACCTGGCAAGACGCTCTTTTTTATCGACGTAATTCAAGATTGCCCAGCAGCGATTGGCTGTTTGAGATATTTTTACGAACATTTTCCCGAACTGCACGTAATAGCCGCTGGTTCGCTTTTGGAATTCGCTCTTGAAGAACTTCCATCGTTTGGCGTTGGACGTATTCACTCACTATATATGTATCCGTTTTGTTTTTCAGAATTTCTCGAAGCCACTAACAATATGCCACTTGCCGCTGCAATAGATTCTGCCTCACCATCATCGCCATTGTCCGACATTGTGCATAACCGTCTTTTAGAATTGTTGCGCACTTTTATAATAATCGGCGGGATGCCTGCCGTTGTTAAAAAATATGCTGAAACTGCATCGCTGACCAATTGTCAGAAACTGCTTGGCGAACTAATAGCATCATTTAGAGACGATTTTGCAAAATATCGGCGACGCATTCCCTCTTCGAGAATCGATGCCGTGTTTATGTCAGTAGCGGCGCAATCACAAGGCAAATTTATGTATTCCAAAATTGACGGTGTGCGCACAGAACAGGCTCAGGCGGCATTACAGACCTTAATACTCGCTGGATTGGTATATCCTGTTACTCACACTGCTGCAAACGGCATTCCACTTGGTGCAGAAACCGACGAACGATACCGAAGAATGATATTGTTTGACACAGGACTATTACAACGTCTACTCAATCTCGATCTAAGCGACATAATACTTACAAATGATACTGCTTTTATCAACAAAGGGTCTCTGGCTGAGGTGTTTGTGGGCTGTGAATTTGTAAAAAATATGCCCGCCGATTATCCTGCCGCACTTTATTGTTGGCACCGCGACAAAAAAGGAAGCGATGCAGAAATCGACTACATAGTGCAGCGTCACAATCAAATATGGCCTGTGGAAGTAAAATCAGGTAAGTCGGGCAAAATGCAGAGTTTAAGAATCTTTATGGAACAAAAACACTCTCCGTTCGGAATCCGTACCTCGCTCGAAAATTTCTGCGAATACGATAACATAAAGGTGTATCCGCTGTATGCAGCGGGTAATATTGTGAGATAATCACCCCCTCACTCCACCACCTTCACCTCTGTTCTTCGGTTCTTAGCCCTGTTTTCGGGGGTGTCGTTATCAACGGCGGGTTGCGATGAGCCGTAACCTTTGCTGCTGAGGCGGGCAGAGGGGATGCCTTTGGATATTAGGTAGTTGACTATGGCTGTGGCACGGTTTTGACTCAGTTGTTTGTTGTGGGTTTCAGTGCCGGTATTGTCGGTGTGTCCGCCAATCTCTACCTTTATTTTGGGATTGTCGTTGAGGAACTTAACGAGTTTGCCAAGTTCGTAATCAGATTCGCGGCGAAGATTATATTTGTCAGTTTCAAAGAAAATATTGTTGAGCACAATGGTGGTGCCGGTGGCGATTTTTTCGAGGGGAATATCAAGCGTGATTTTTTCCACCTTGCTGTCTAAGTTTTTGAGACTGAAATTCTTAGAATCCATCATATAGCCATCCGACGATACATTGAGAGCATAATCGTTTCCCATTGGTAGATATAATAAAATATTATTATATTTTGGTTCGGTAGATGCAGTTTGGAGAGTGTCGCCGGTGGAGATGTTAACCAACTGAAACTGCGATTTCAACGGATTGCCATTAGCCTTGTCGTAAACAGTGCCTTCTACAAAAATTGTTCGCGAGGGACGAATCTGCGGAGGCAGCGAAATTTCGTACAAATCAAGACTACGATTTGCGGCTGTATCGCGGTTAGAGGCTATTATGGCAGTGTTTCCAAGTACCGAAATGGCAAGACGAGCCTCGTCGTAGCGGGTGTTGATGGGATAGCCGAGATTTACGGGCTCGCTCCATTCGCCATTATTAAAATGTGATACAAAAATATCTTGTCCGCCCATTCCCACACGAGCATCGGTGCAGAAATAAAGAGTGCGGTTGTCAGCGTGAATAAAGGGCGAGGTTTCGTTGCCAGAGGTATTTATTTTAGGTCCACAGTTGAATGGACCGTTCCAAGTGCCGTTGTCGTTGCGGGTGCAATACCAAATATCTTTGCCACCAAAACCTCCTGTGCGATTGCTAACAAAATATAAGGTATTGTTGTCGGCAGAAAGGCAGGGCTGCGATTCCCAATACTCTGAATTTATGGGCGACGAAAACTTTTTTGGAAGTACGAAATAAGGTGCTTGGTCAAGTTCCACATATTTAATATCGCAACAGCGAATCAAGCCGTCGAGACAAGTGCAACTTGTATACAAAAGTCTTGATCCATCGGCAGTTATATACGGGGCACCTTCGTTGTTCATAGTGTTAACAGCCGCGCCGATGCTCCTTGCCTGCTGCCACGGAAGAGTGTCGGCAGCACGATTGGTAATGTAAATATCTTCCTGAGTATAAGGCAATAAGGGATTATCTTTGGTTTGCGGCAACTCAATGGTGTAAACAAGCGTTTGTCCATTGGCAGAAAGCGCAGGAAAATAATCGTTGTAAACTGTATTTACCTTATTACCAAGATGTTTTGGGTTAATATCTAATGGATGCGAAAGAGCATAAATACGAAATTCGGCATTTGCCATATTTTTCATCACGCGGTTTCTGTTGGTTTCGGAAATTCGCGGCAATTGTAATACTTTTTTATAATAAACCAAAGCCGAATCGTTTTTATAATCAAAAAAGAATGCATCGCCAAGAGCAAGAATCGTGTTTTCGTCCTTAGGTTGCAGATTGAGAGCCTGTTTGAGCACCGTTACCTCGTTGGCAAAATCCTTGCGTTTGTGGGCAATGTCGGCTTTGAGCCAAAGAGCCTCCAAAAATTTGGCATCCAATTTCAAAGCCTTGTCGGCAAGTTCGTTGGCGGCATCAAGTTCCTCAGCCTGATAGCGACTCATAGCCTGCTCAAATGTCTGGACGGCCTTTTTATTTGATGACGTGTACTGCGCGGAGGCTGGAATGGCGACAAATAGTGCCGATATTAGCAAGGTGATATATATTAAGCGTTGCATAGTGAATGAAGATCAGTCCTTTTTATTAGGTGTTTATAGTTGAGCACCTGTCACAGACTGACGAGTCTGATGGAATATCACAGGTGAGGGCTTTGCTATCGGATAATGTTCTTTTTCATAAGACACAACGATATCAGACATTATCATTAGTTCAATAGCGTTATTGTCGTCGGGTGGAGTATTGTCGTCAACCAAAGGCAGAAGGTGCTCTATCCGATCTAAGGCAAACTCATATATTTTCTTTGTAATCTTCATAACTCTTGGTTTATATGTTTGAAACATCTATTTTATCATACTCAGCGTGTGTACCCACAAAACGTATAAAAATATGACCTATCGTAAACTTAACAACGACAACAAGCCTATATTTGTTACCTTTAATATTAAATACATAATGTTGGTTTCCTACATAGTCTGTTGCCGGATAATCTTTTTTTATATCAGAGAGATTGTGCCAAAGAGTATTCTCAGCAACATCGTACCATTGTTCAAGAGGTAACTTAGCATCTCCGTGCCCACCCGAACTGTAAAACTCAACCAGTTTTCTATGTGATACTACTCTCATTACAATCGCAAAGATATAATATTATCTAATAAAATCAAAATAAACTAATATTCCATCACCTCGTTAATCGTTTTACCTGAGCAATAATCAGGTGCACAAATACTTAGGAGCGTGGCAAGAGTTGGCGTGATGTCGGTGATACTAATGCGGCGGTTAACTGTTTTGCGGCGGATGTTTTTGCCAAAGAACACCAAAGGCACGTGCGTATCGTGGTTGTAGGGCGAATTTTGCGCCGAAACGGAATAATCCTGCGATGTTTCAGTAACCTCTTGCCATCCCGGAGCAAAGTTGAGAACGATGTCGCCAGATTTGTCGCTGCAAAACGAGTTTTGAGCCTGCTGCCAAATGCCGCTTGTGTAATTGCTTGTAAGAAACGACGATGCGGGCATAGCGTTGTCGATACCCGAGAACTCCATCATCAATTGCGCCGCCATATTCTGAACTTCCGACAGTTTGAGTTTTTTGCTCTCTATCACGGTTTGATTCAAGTAAATATTGCGACGATGATAACGGTCGATCCATTTTGCCTGTCCATAAAGTGCACTGAGATAAGAATTTAGCACAGTTACATTGCTGTTGCAGTTGATTTGATTTCCCGGAATGCCAATCTCGTTCAAAAACGTGGGGCAATCTGACGAGCCACGGTCGGCAGTTAAGAATACCACATAATCGTCGTGACCAATGTATTTATCCAGTTTTTCAAGCACTTTGGCAATTTCGGTGTCGAGGCGCAGATACACATCCTCCAACTCAATAGAGCGTATTCCGTAAGCGTCGCTCACATAACCCGGCACGGCGTAATTAATCAACAGAAGGTCAGGGAACTCATCGCCGCCAAGATTCTCGCTTTCAATGGCTTGCAAGGCAAACTCTGTGGTAAGGCTGTTGCCGTGAGGTGTGTAGCGCATTACGGCGTAACCCATATTTTGTTTCAACTTGTCGAGGTTGTACGGAAAAGTGGTCTGTCCGCCCACGCCAATCTCGTAAACGCTGTTGTCGGGAAGACTCTCGATATACTGCTTGATACTTTTGATAGTGTACCAACCTTTGTAGATATATTCGTCGGGCAGTTTTCTATTGTTAAAATCCATTACCCATTGCGGCAAAACTCCTGTGTAATAAGAATTTGTGATAAAATTACCCGTACTATCGTCTAACCAATAAACGCCGTCGGCAAGACGTCCCGCCGAAAGTATTGCGCTGCGATGGTTTAGCGAAACCGAAATCACCTTGCTGCGCTTAAAAGTGGCAAGTTTCATCTCGTCGCCAAGGGTTGTGCCGCGCAATTGAAGTGGCGACGATGCACCTGTGTTGCTCGAACCACCTATGGCAGTGTAGTTTTTGTCGCCTACTGCGGTTTGCACCTTGCGGTCGAGACGCTGATACCACGAGTTTGCAATTATTCCGTGGCTGCAAGGGTTGGCACCAGTGTAAATAGTGGCAAAACCGGGAGCAGATTCTGTCACAAGATATTCGTAATGAGCGTTGGTACAGTTAGTTCCGCCGCTAATAAGGCGTTTAAAACCGTTTTCGCCCATATGGCGTCCATAGCGATAGAGGCAGTCGTAACGCATTTGGTCAATTACTATGCCCACAACAATACGCGGCTCTTTTTGCAATTGAGCCGATGACGATGCTGATAAAAGAATGTTCAGGGAAAGAACAAGGGGAATAATTTTGAATAACATTGTGAGGTTATTTAATCTTTGTTCAAAGATATAATTAAGAATCAAACTATCGAAAAACTTATCCTCTTGCCAAGGCTGTGGAAAATATTCAATAGCGACGACAACTGAATATCAAGACTGCCATTCTCTATTTTTGAAATTACGCTTTTTTCAGTTCCCAATTTATCGGCAAATTCTTCTTGCGAAAGACCTGCCGTAGTACGCTCATCTTTGAGACATTCCGCCAAGCAATACATATCAGCATCAGACTCGAATTTTTCACGTGCAGGGTCGCCACGTTTGCCATACTCGATTTCAAGTAGTTGCTCAAAATTGGTACATTCCATAAGTTTTTCGCGTTGTTTCTCAGTTAATTCTGCCATTTCGTTTGTCGTTAAAGTAATCGTCCATTATTTTTTTAGCACGTTGTATCTCATCAGAAGGTGTCTTTTGGCTCTTCTTTTGAAACCCATTAAATAATACGACAATTGAGCCGTTATCGTTGCAACAAAAAATTCTAAAAATATTGCTTTCAAACTCTATCCTAATCTCGTACAATCCGTTGACACCTTCAATTTTTTTTAAAAACCTTGAAGGAACAATCTTTTGGGTTTCAATAATTTTGAGAGTATATTGAATCTTCAAACGCTCCTTTTCAGTACGTTGGAGATAAAAATCCATAAAATAATTCTTATACCATTTTATCTCTCTGATTCTATCCATTTCCTTTTATGTTATTTGACACAAATGTAACAATTATTACTGATTTATCAACACTCTTTACAATTTTTTTTGACACTCTTATTGGTCAATAATATCCCAATTATGCAAGCGGCACTTGCACAAATTGATAATAACGAGACTCATCTGCGTTATTCTTCATATACATAAGTTTTGTACTACATTATAGAAATAAAAAACTGAATAATGCCCGCCGCACCGCCAAGCACAGCACCTACGGCAATAAGTTTCCACTCGTCTTGCTCAAAGGCGGGACGCAAGAAACCGATAAACTTTTTGGGCGGCAACGATGCCATTTTGTTGCCGATAGTATTCTGAATATCAAGGGCTTTTTCGGCGTAGGGGAACACCGCACGGATATAAAGCGGCATTTCGCACATAAGTTCAAAAAGTGCCACATTTTTGATTTCGCGGATTTTTTCGTCGGGCATAAGAATGCGCACAGGCACGGGCATACGCTCCATAACGCGGTCTACGGCAGATGAAATCTCGCGACCAAGTATTTCCTTAACCCGTGGATTGTCTTTGCGAAAAATGGTGTCGAACAGATTGTCGATGGTGAGAATACGTTCTGAAATTATCTGCGCATAACGAAACGACTCCTCTTTTTGACGTTTGAGAAACAATCCCCAAAGCACAAACGGACCAATATATACAGGTTCGGCAGGTTCAAATATCAGTTTGATAGCCAAATAGTTAGTAATATAACCGATAAAAATGCCATAAAGCAAAAACATCAGCCAATGCGAGGTGTAAGCACTTGTAAAAATCTGACCTATACCGAAAAACGCACCAAGAAACAATCCCGACGTTTCGATAAAGCGGAATTGTTTGCCGCCAAGATCAAGGAATATCTTGTTAATCAGCGTTTTATCTTGTTTTAATGTGTCAATGGTGATTTTTTTCAGGTCGATAATATCGTCAACATTATCTTTTATGCTCTGCATAGAGTTTTGAACGGCAGAAGGCATCGCGGTTTCAATCACCTGACTTACAGTGTTTTTAATTTTATTACCCGAAATACTCCACACAATAGGCATTCTCGATTGCATCACCTTAGAGGTAATCTTGCCGCAGAGTTTTTTTAGATCGTCGCTGCAAATTTCGGTAACTTTCTGAGTGTCAATACGGGCGAACACTTCCGAAGTTTTAAAAAGGTCGCGAGTAAGAAGGTCGACAGATTTTTCTGCCATCTGAGTGGTTTTAGAAGGGATAATGCCTTGCCAACCAAAGGGACGAATGCCAAAATAGTCGATGGGATAGAATGTCATTTTTACCGCTAACACATTGGTAATCCAACCGATAAGTCCGCTGATAACGGGCATCAGTATGTAGACGTAATTTTGATATATAAAATCCCAAAACATAACTGTACGGCATTGATGAATGCAAATATAATAAAAAACGGCTTGCGATGTATCAAAATCACTCTGCAATCTGCGCCGAAATTTTCAACACCACATTGTCGTGTCCGCTCTGTGGACTATTGGTAACAAGAGTTAAGTATTTGGTTACCAAATTCTTTTTACCTTCTGCGTTGAAAAAAATTGTGATAGTGCCGTTTTCGCCGGGCTGCACCACAGGCGTGTTGATTTTGTAAGATACGCAGTCAGAAAAATTCCTCACAGCACGTATTTCAAGTGGCGAAGTACCAGTGTTAGAATATGTTAACTTCTGATATACAGTTGATTCTTTTTCCACATTCTTAAAAGAAACATCCTTGCCGTTTGGGAACTCAATCAAAGGAGGATTCTTTATTTGCTCGGCGGTAAACTTCTCTGTGATAATAGATTTGAAGTTTAATTTGTAAGAATATGTGTTAACCAGAATGCCAGCCTGAAAATCAAAATAGTCCCAACCGTCGCATTTTTTGGTAACAAATTCTACTTTGATTTCACCCTTTGCGCCGGGTTTCAAAACCTTTGGCGACACGGTAAGCGACAGATATTGAGGTATTTTATCATTGTCGGGCTCAACCACAAGGTCGGCTTTGGTAGGATTGTAAATTTCGATTGTCTGTTTTACGGTTTCGCCTTTTGAAACGCTGCCAAAATTCACAGTGGTTTTCTTCAACCGCAAATCAAAAAATGTATAGGGATATTCAGCAGAAATAGGCTCAGGGCGAGGCTGCACATTGCCCGAAATATACAGCACATCTTGGATACTTTTGCCATTGTGCATCACGGTAATGCTTTTGGTAAAAGCCCCCGGACGGTCGCGCGGGTCGAATGTTGCATCCACATAACCCTCCTGCCCCGGCATCACAGGCTCTTTGCTCCACGCCGGCGAAGTGCATCCGCACGATGTATACACCTTTGACACCACCAAAGGCGAATTTCCCGTATTCTTGTACACAAATCGGTGAGTAACAGCACCATCTAGTTCGCCGATGTTGCCATAATTATATTCCAATTCGGCAAATTCGGTCACAGGCTGAGCCGTTGCGGTTATAGAAAATGCCAACAAAAATGTTACTATATATATAAGGTGTGGTTTCATAGTTCAAAAGTTTAAATGCATAATTCATAATGCATAATTCATAATTAAATTAATCCAATCCAATTTGATAAATATCTATCGTATTGTTAAAAAACGTAGGAACAATAAGAATATTTTGCTGCGGCAGATACTCAAAATCGGCGGCATTAACCCCCTCACGAGCGTTCACAAGCAAACGACATTCTTTTTGAGTTACTGCAAAAATATTGCCCAAAAAATCTGACGCTATAAAAGTGCTATCATTGTGATATTTAAGTCCGTCGGGAGTAAAATGAAGTTTTGCAAAAACCCTTCTACGAGCATTTAGAGGGTCGATAGTAATAATTCGGTCGGCGGCTGCAATGGCAATTTTAGCATCAGCACGGCAAATACCGTTGGCACCTGCGCAAAGCGAATCGGCAAACAGTTTCTGTAATTCACCTTGCTGCGAAATTTTAAACACGCATCCAGCCTTAGTGTCAGACACATACACATTATTGTCGGCATCAGAAGCCACATCGTTGAGAAACTCCGCACCTTCGGGCTGGTAGATTTTCGTAACCGTTTGCGATTCAATATTATAAACCACAATTCGGTCGATATCAGCAATAAAAAGAGTTTGCTCTGCAACGGTCATTCCCTTTGGCGCATTCAAATTGGCAATAGGCAGAGTATCAATAATTTCACCCGAAAGCATTACACGTGTAATATAGCCAGAAGAATCTTTTACATCGGGTTCGCCATTGATATTCGACACATAGATATAGTTATTGCGCGTATCCAACGTAATAGATTCGGGAATTTTGAAACCCTTATTCGACGCCAACAACCTTGCACCCACAAAACCAGATTGAGATATTGGTTCTGAGTCGTATTCGTCGATAGGAAATACAATTTTTGATTGATTGTTGGTGCTATTTTTCGATCGGCACGATGTAATCATTAATGCCGAAAACGTTATCAGCAAAAGAGTTGCAAGCGGTAGTATGTGTTTTCTCATCATTTTTATTTTACTTAATATACAAAATACTATACTAAAATAATGCCATACATCATCAAATTCTCAAAATAAAAGCCGTTTCCCTGGGGGGGTATGGGAAACGGCCAAAATCAATAACAATAAAAATCAATAAAATAAAATCAAATCAAATAAAATTTAAACAAATAAAAATAACATGAATAATACACAATTAAAAACAAAAAAATACTCATTTCTAAATCAAATCACCATTGCACAAAGCAATTACATTATAATAAATAACCCATTATTATTCAAATTTGTACTTAGTAATCAGTATCATAAACTGATTTTTGAGATCGGTAACCGTGGTAATAACCTCGGCAGGAACGCTATCTTTGTTTTTACGCAATACCCGCTCAGCTTCGTCCATAACTGCCACATGGCGTTCGAGATTGTGAACAAACTCTGCCATGATTTTCATACGTGTGCGCTCAAGATTGCGGTCAGCATTTTGAAGAGCCTTAGATTGCAATTTTTCTTTTTCTTGCAATTCGCGGTTTTGTTCAAGGATTTCAGCTTGTTGCAATTCAAGTTCTTTGTGAAGCTTGTTGAGTTCTTCAACTTTTTCTTGAAGTTCTTTTTCTTGCGCTTTCGATTTTTCTATTGCGCTAATCAAGTTAGATTCGTTATCGTGAAGTTTTTGATTTGCCTTGTTGAGTTCTTCCTGCTGAGCCGCCATAGCTTGCTGCGCATTTTGGAGCTCAGTTAAATTGTTTCGCATTTCATCCTCTTGTGCCGCCATTTTATCGGCCTGAAGTTTCAATTCAAGCTCCTGCTTTTTGCTTGCAGTAATGTCAGTTGCCATATTGAGGATTTTGTATGGGAATCCGTCGCTGTCAATAATCGGGGTAAACACTTGGTGCAACCAATGCTCCTCGCCACCTGTAACATACTTGTCGGTACGTTTAACAACTTCACCATCGCGTACGCGATTCCAGAAATCGGCATCTTGAAGCGAATTTTCTGCAGAAGTATCGCGAAATTCGTCTAATGTACGTCCAATGGTTTGTTCGCGCTGCAGGTTCATAGTCTTGCAGAATGCCTCGTTCACACTTGTGATGTTGCCAGTGAGGTCGTACTCAATAACGAGCGACGAACTGTTAACGGCGTTGAGAATACTCTGCATCTCTGCCTCCTTGCGTGCTGATTCTTCCTGAGTGGCTTGAAGTTCTTCGAGGTTTTGACGCATCTCCTCTTCTTGCGAAGCCATTTCTTCGGCTTGCTGCTGCGATTGAGCAAGTAGTTCGGCTGTTCTCTGGTTGATTTTGGCGATAGAGAGTGTGGATGCAATTGATTCCGAAACCTTCTCCACAAAGTCGATTTCGTGTTTCTCCATCTTCTTAAACGATGCTATCTCCATCACACCAAAAATCTGTTCCTCTACCTTGAGCGGCATAATCAACAGACAGTTGGGATTTGCTCCACCAAGACCTGATGTTATTGAAAGATAATCGTTTGGTAGGTCGGTAAGGTAAACATACGATTTTTCAATTGCACATGTACCAATTAAGCCCTCGCCAAGATATATTTTCTTTTTCTTCTTGCGCTCTTGGTTGTAGGCGTATGAGGATACGAGTTCGAGATAAACGTCGTTTTTATCGTTGTCGTTGTAGAGGAAAAGACCGCCTTGGTTGGCATCCAAGAAATGGATAAGATTCTTTAACACATTGTTAGCCAAGTCGGTAATATTGCTCGTACTTTGACGAAGAATTTCAGAAAACTGTGTTAAACCTTCGTTTGCCCACTTACGCAAGCTGTCCTCGCGCTGACGCTTCTGGTCTTCCTGTTGCGATTTGTAAAGATTTCCACGCATCTCAAGAAGCGAGTTTCCTAACAAGTCGTTTTCGCTCAAAGGTTTAAATTCGGTGTCCAAGTTGCCGCTACCAATGCTGCTCGCAAACTGAGTGGTTTCTTTCAAGCCATGGGCAAAAGTATTAAGTTCCACAGCCATATCTGCCAACTCGTCGTTGGTGTTGCACTTGATTTCCTCATCGGGAATGATACCTTTACTGAGTGCGTTGACATATCCGCTGATTTTGGAAATTGCCGAAGTGATTTTGCTTGAAAATTTTGCAATTGCCAAAGCCAAGGCACAAATGATGAGTATCGCAATTATTATAAGGAATATTCTTGTGGTAGATGCTGTATGCTCTTTTTGCTCCGAAATCTTGGTAAGCATTGAATCAATGTCGTCAAGTTTAGATTTTTCAACCGAAAGGTCAAACAGAAGACCCTCTTCGCGGTTAAAACCAATCTCTTTGTCGATTTTTACCAGAGAAGTAAAGAATCGTTTGAAATCGTTGACAGGTTTAAGCTTTTCGGTAGATTTTGCCTTGTTTTTTTGTTGAGATTGAACTGGCGGTTGAGGAGCAACAGCTGCCGAATCGGATTGTGTGGTATCGCGTTGAACAATCGGAATAGGTTCGGGCTCAATAATTGCCGCGCTACCCATATTTTGAGTATAAATGGTTACAAAATCGTTGTAATAAGCTGGATCTTTGCGGTTTAGATATTGCACTTCCATCTCTTTCAACGACGACAATATCGGTGCGGGAAGCGATTTTTGAGCTACGGCAGATGCGTAACTGCGCTCAATCTCGCCAATTATACCAGTAGTAAACGAACCGCGCTTGTAAAATTTAGAAGCTACCAGATTTAACAAATCGCCGTAACTTGTAGCGTTCTCTTTTAGCATGTAAATGTTGTTGTTGAGGTCGAGAACTGCTGTTGTGGGCATGTTGAGTAGTTCGTCAAAATTTTTATTGATCTGCTTTTGCTCAAGTTCGAATTTACGCAAATATTCGTTTTCCATTGTTTTGAAAAACGTATTGTCGGTAGTGTAATAAAGCAAAAACGATTGCTCATACTCTTTGAGTTTGAGATATTCGAGTTTGAGTGTGAGCACTTTCTGCTCATAATCTTCGTAGGCTTTGTTCCTGCCCAAAAGTACCACAAATATCACAGATACAATAATAAAGGGCAATAGAGTTATTAACAGGAATAACCTAAACTTCGACTTTATGGAGAGTTTGAACTTTTTCATAAATTTCAACTTTGTTTTTCAGTCCACTATACCTAAAATATAGGCTACTAAAATTATAAAATTTTAAATTAATGTCAAAATTTTTTAAAAGAAAAATTTTTATTTCTAATTCTTTGTGTAATAGCATAATAACCCGACACTTTTATTAATAATGTCTTTTAATGTTATGTAATTCGGGAAAAAAGGATTACTTTTGACCCGTTTTTTGTTTGCTATTGTTTGCAAATATACAAATTTAGTACCGAATATAAAAATTTTCTGCATTAATATAATGAGCAATATTTTATACCCGCTAAAATTTTCTCCAGTCTACAAGACGAGAATATGGGGTGGAAACAAATTTGAAAAACTATTCAATCGTCACGGTTTGCCAGGACATTGCGGCGAAAGTTGGGAGGTTAGCGATGTGCCCAACTCGGTGTCGGTGGTTAGCAACGGATTTTTGAAAGGCAACAGTCTCGACGAGTTGGTAGAAGTTTACATGGGCGACCTTGTGGGCGACTCGGTTTACGAAACCTTTGGCAACTATTTTCCGCTATTGGTTAAATTTATCGATGCTACCGACGACCTTTCGGTACAGGTGCATCCCGATGACAACCTTGCTTGGCAACGCCACAATTGCCCGGGAAAAACCGAAATGTGGTATGTGGTTCACGCCGAAAAAGATTCAAGCCTTATAGCGGGATTCAACAACAAAATAACTAAAGATGAATACGTTACAGCCGTAGAAAATGGCAGTTTGCACAATAAGCTCAACATCCTTGACGTAAAAGAGGGCGATGTGTTTTTTGTTCCGCCGGGCTGCGTTCACGCTATTGGAAAGGGGGTTCTTTTGTTAGAAGTGCAGCAATCAAGCGATATTACATACCGAATTTTTGACTACAACCGTCGCGACGACGATGGCAACTTGCGCGAACTGCATACCGAACTTGCCGTTGACGCTTTGGATTTTGAATGTGTAAGCAATAGCAAACAAAAATACACTCCTAAAAAAAACACAGAGGTCAATATCATTGATTGTAAATACTTTACAACCAATATTTTTGAACTCGACATGCCTATTGAACGCGATTTTCCCGAAATCGACTCCTTTATAATATATATATGTGTGGAGGGTAGTTGCCGAATTGAATATGGCGACAAAGACGAAAGCGTAGACCTTGTTTGTGGCGAAACGGTGCTTATTCCTGCAGTTATCAAAAACTTACGTTTTTTCCCGCAAGGCAACGCCAAACTTTTAGAGGTATATATCAAGATAGACAACAACAATTAAGAGGTATTTCGGCGGCTGATGCTAACACGTTTTTTTATAAAATTATATAGGTATCTCGGCAAGCGTAAAACACTTACCGCGATACTATTGTTGCTGGCATGCACAGTGGCTGCTTTATGCGCTTCAAGGCTCAATTTTAGAGAAGACATCTCGGATTTTCTTCCTCAAAAAAGCGGTTATTCAAAGGTGTCGAAATTTATTGGTATTGCAGCTGGCAATTCGCGTATCTTTATATATATCAAGCAAAAAGACAGCACTTACACACCCGACTCTCTTACCCGCCGAATGGATAGTTTTGCCAACTATCTCAAAAAAACAGGATTACCGCTTGTGGCTGATATTAAAGCCCGCAACGACGAAAATGCAATCAACGCAACAGCTAAATTTGTTCAAGAAAATATACCTCTGTTTGTTAGTAATCAGAACTTTAAGTTTGCAGAAGATTCTTGTTTAACGCCTCAACACGCTCAAAAAGCTATTCAAACCGATAAAACTATTCTGCAATCGCCTGCTCCGGGATATGTAAAAAATGTGGTTCAAAACGACCCGCTCGGAATGTTTATAAGCGTATTATCTGATTTACAAAACTTTAAACCGGCAGGAGGTTATCAAATTTACAACGGCTACATAATGGAGCCCGAAATGAAACGGGGTGTAATATTTTTTGATTCGCCTACTGGAATGAGCGAAAGCGGCGTTAACGCGCAGATTGTTAATATTATGCAAAATGCTGCCGATGATTTTCAAAAAATATATCCCGATACTGAGGTTACAATTTTTGGTCCTCCAGTAATTGCCGTGTGCAATGCTGCCCAAATCAAAAAAGATTCGCTCATTACTTCGGTATTTTCTATTATACTTATTTTGCTAATACTGTGGTTTTCAATACGAAACATACGCAACCTTTTGGTAATGGGAGCAACACTCGTGTTTGGATTTGTCGCAGCTGCAGCTATGTCGTGGATAGTGTTTGGAGGCATTTCGGTAATAGCACTTGGCATTTGCGCAGTGTTTACGGGCATAGCTGCTAATTATCCGCTACATTTTATAACGCATTATTACCATAGCGGCGATATGGAGCAAAATATCAGGGAGATAACAGCGCCACTTATTACTGGAAACGTTACTACTGTAGCAGCTTTTCTTGCGTTGGTATTTGCCGACAGTCCAGCACTTCGTGATTTAGGTTTTGCTGGAGGTATTTTGCTAATTGCAGCCATATTGTTCACATTAGTTTTTTGTCCGCATTTGGTAAAAAAGATAGACACAGAAAAAGAATCTACAAAACGTGGTATTAATCTGAATTTCAATTTTTTGCAAAAAAAATATGTAATAATACCCGTTTTGATAATCACCCCTGTGCTTGTGTGGCTTAGCACCAACACAAAGTTTGACGGCGATATGAGTCGTCTAAACTATATGACCCCTGACCTTCGCACCGAAGCAAACCATACTTTTGGAATGCTCAACAGCGACAGTGCAGTGTCGGTTTATGTTGCCACCACAGGAAACAACATCGAAGAGGCACTTCAACGCTACGAAAAAGCAGCACCAATAGCCGACAGTCTTCTCAAATCCAAAACAATATTAAAAGTTTCTGGTATTGGCAATTTTGTTCCATCGAAACAAATGCAGCAGCAACGCATCAATCAATGGAACTCATTTACAACCAATTACCGCGATTCTATTATCCATCTTACTGATTTTAATGCCGAACAACAAAATCTCAACAAAAATTATTTCAACAAAGCGGCAAAGATACTTTCAGACACTTTTTTGGTTAAGGACTTAGCATTTTTTGAACCTATAATCAACACAGGTGCAGGTGGTTACATCAACGAAGATTCGTCGGGCGCGGCAGTTATCACAATTTTGCGAGTAAAACCAGATATGGCTAAAAACGTTGCAGAATGTTTTGCCAATATCGACCCCAACATCACAGCATTTGACGAACGCATTGTGTCGCAAACTCTTACCGAAAGTCTTAGCGACAATTTCAATTTTGTGCTATTTTCGGCAGGTTTTATAGTTTTTGTGTTTTTAACCATATCGTTTGGAAGGGCAGAACTTAGTATTATATCGTTTATTCCACTAACAATCAGTTGGTTTTGGATTCTTGGCATAATGTATATATGTGGAATCAGTTTCAATATTGTCAACATTATCCTCGCAACGTTTATTTTTGGTCAGGGCGACGACTACACCGTTTTTATCACCGAAGGACTTATCTACGAACATTCGCGCGGACGCAAGGTGCTCGACTCGTTTAAAAGTAGCGTGGCTATATCATCGCTGATTATGTTTGTGGGCATTGGTTCTCTGGTGTTTGCTCAGCATCCTGCAATGAAAAGTCTTGGCATTGTGGTAGTTATCGGAATGTTTTCGGTGGTGGCGGCAGCATATATTTTTCCACCGATGCTCTACAACTTTTTGGTAAAAGAGCGCAACGGCAATCCTCGAATATTTCCATACACGTTTAGAAGTATGGCAAATTCGCTGTTTTATTTTCTTAAGTTTTTGTGGATATGCATTTTGATGCGCGTCTACACCATTTTTGTAAAAAACCGCGACAAAATACACTCTCAAATGCACCGATATGTGCAAATGATATACAAGGCTCCGCGCGTAAAATTTGAAGTATCAAACCCTCACGGCGAAAATTTTTCAAAACCATCGCTCATAATTGCCAATCATCAAAGCAGTTTTGACATTCTCGCTATCAAGAGTCTCGCAAAAAAAATCCTTTTCCTCACCAACGACGCACAGCAAAAAAACTTTATCTACGGAAGTTTTCTCAAAAAAGCCAATTTTTACCCTTCGTCGCTTGGTTACGATGTGCTTACAGAAAAATTCAAACCGCTTGTAGCACAAGGATATTCTATTGTGATTTTTCCTGAAGGAACACGCTCAAACAACGGACAAGTTCACCGTTTTCATCAAGGCGCATTCTATTTGGCAAAGCAACTCAACCTCGATATAGTGCCTGTGGTTTTGCTCGGGCTCAATCTCATTTTCAAAAAAGGCAGTTTGATTGTAAACCCCGGCAAAATGGTGTTAGAAATAGGAAAACGTTTTACTCAAGACGATCCTCTAATGGCCGACACCACTTTGGAAACCGCGCGAAATTTTCGACATCATATCATCAACCGTTTGGAAGATATGCACAAGCAACATCAAAATACCGATTTTTACCGTCAGTTGGTATTTCACAACTATCTTTACAAGGGAAGTGAAATTGCCAATACAGTAAAAAAGAATCTCAACGGCAATCTCGAATATATTGATACTTTTGAGGGCGCAACTAAGCATATCGACAACTGCGGCTATGGTGAAATTGCTCTTATGTTTGCTCTTGTCCACCCCGAAACTGAGGTTACAGCTTCGGATCCCGACTCCGACAAGATTCTCGTTGCCAAAAACTGCGTATCTGTTCCACCAAACTTAAAGTATATCGGATAAACCATGCGACACCTTATTATATTAATAGCAATTTTTGTTTCGGCAAATCTTAACGCGCAAGAATACATACAATTATGGGGAAAACACCCCGAAGATTTTCGCAAAAAAGCGGTGCGCCTCTACCCTATGCCTGCCGGCGAAATGCAAAGCAACAAAGCCATAATATTTTGTCCCGGAGGTAGTTTCTGTTATTTGGCAAAAGAAAACGAAGGTTTTTCACCAGCACGGTTGTTCAATAAATATGGTTACGATTGTTATGTGCTTATTTATCGTCGTGGAATGCGTGGCAACCGTTATCCATCGCAAATTCAAGATTTGCAAATGGCTATCAACTACATCAAAACAATGTATCAGACATACGATACTCTCGGAGTCTGCGGTTTTTCGGCAGGAGGACACCTCAGCGGTACGTCTGCAATATATTTCGACAAGGATTTCAACAATCTTTTTGACGACAATTTGCCCAAGAACTATTTCCGTCCCGATTTTGCTATTATGATTTACCCCGTAATAACTATGCAGGACGGATTTGTGCACAAAAAATCGCGTAGAAACCTACTTGGGCAATACTATACCGAGGCTACCAAAGACAGCATGAGTCTCGAACGTCACGTGCATAATCAAATGCCTCCAATATTTGTAATCAACTGCACCGACGACCCTATTGTTGATTATCACAATGCATTGATATTCAACGACTCACTTAATGCAACATCAGTTAAACATCACTACAAACTATACAACGAAGGCGGACACGGATTCGGCATCAAAACCGAACGTATAAAATCAGAGGATAAATCCGCAGCTTTGTGGTACGAAGATTTTTTCAAGTTCATCAACGAGTGTTCGCATTAAACCTATGGCTTGATAAAACAGCTGATAGCGTTATGATCAGAAAGATATTCAGGATGAGTTTGAAATCCCCACGACTGCAATTCGGGCGAATGAAGAATATAATCGATACGAAACTTTAAGAATTTCAACGACATAGTAGTACCGAACCCTGTACCGCTTGAGCAAAACGCATCATCTAAATCACCCCTTACTTTTCGATAGCAATACGATACTGGAGGCTCGTTAAAATCGCCGCAAACCACCACAGGATATGGCGAGGCTTTTATCATAGAATCTATTGCCGCAGCTTGCATACAGCGTTCAGAATATGCAGAACCTATTTTTTGGTAAATATTTCTAAATCCTGTAATATTTTTGCTGTTGTTTTTATGGTCGAGACTATCAATAAAACTATAATCGTCGTAGCCCAAGTGAATAGATTTCAAATGTATATTAAAAATGCGGATACGCTTGCCATACACCACAGCGTCGGCAGTAATACCGTTGATATGATTGGCACTGTCGATAATATAACGGCGGTTTTCAAGTTTAAAACGCGAAAAAATCACATATCCCTTGTCGGTTTTTAGCCAATGTTCGTCGGTATTATAATCGTGGACAATATATGAAGCATTCAATTCATTACTGATGATAGTTTCGTTGTTGACACTATCGGCATAACGCGCGTAAAACTCCTGAAAACACACTATATCAGGCGATTGAAAAGCCAAAAATTTAAAAATCTGTTCGCGAGTGTTGCCGTTTTTATCTATCCAATTGTATCTATCTAAAAGTCTGACATTAAACGACATAACTTTGATAGCCGAATCATTGGTGCCATTTCGGTTACCATTACTAAAATATGCCGAAGGGTTCAACTGCACTGTATTGCGAACAAAACCAATTCCAAGCAGCACAACGCCTGCCACTATAAAAGCCGCTTTGCGTTTAAGAACCAGCAGCACAATGATATACAAGATATCAATAGCAAGAATGTATGGGAAAGCCATTCCCACAAATTGCGGAAACTGAAACACTTCTGGATTGATATACACTGCAGAATACGCCAACAATGTAACAAATACCAAAACCGCCGTAATATAATGTTTACAACGGCTAAGTATTCTCCACACAATATGTCTGCGGTTTTCGCCTTCGTTTTCCATTGCTGGATTTGCATTAAGGTTCTTCTACAAACTTAGGAATTTCTACCACAGGTTTGTTTTTGTCAAGCAAAAATGTCAAATAGGTAATCTTTTTACCCTCAGCAAGAAACATTTTTTCGTAAAATGTTTGAATCTCCACTGCCACTCCCTTAAAATCAGAAGCATAAAGGTCATCGGTGGCAAACTCTGGGGTAATGCCGTTGGCTTCAAGCAACGCCTTTGTGTAAAAATGCAACAATCTACTATCTGTTTTTAAGTGAATACGAGCACCGTTGACACAAATTTTTCGATAAAGATTTAAAAAGTAAGCAGATGTAAGACGTTTGTTCTGTTTTTTGGGCTGCGGGTCGGCAAATGTTACCCAGATTTCTGAAACTTCGTCTTGATCAAAAAACTTATCTATTAAATCAATCTTAGTGCGTAGAAATCCCACATTATCAAGATTTTGCTCCAAAGCCGACTTGGCACCTGTCCAAATTCGGGCACCTTTGATATCAATACCGATATAGTTGCCAGAAGGGTTGTTTTTGGCAAGTCCCACTGTGTATTCGCCTTTGCCACAGCCGAGTTCAAGTGTTAATGGGTTGGCGTTGTGAAAAAAATCGTCGCGCCATTTTCCTCTTAATATATAAGGTGTGCGGTCAAACGAAACATCGTCTGGTTGCACAACATTTTTAAAATCTGCCATTTCGGCAAATTTGGCAAGTTTGTTTTTCGACATTTTACTTATCTGATTTTGGATGTTTATCCATTATGATGCCTATCTCGTCGATACATGGAAGTTTTTCCATACGCATACCTTGTTGAATAGCAAAGCGATAGTTGCCCGTAGTTGGAAATCTAACGCCTGTTTTAAAAGGTATCTCGTAGTCGATGATATCAAGTGCAGGGTCGCCTGTGGTATGTCCCTGTTCATCGGCAAGTATACATTCAAGCGTATCCACCTCAACAACATGGTCGGGTGAATATGTATTGATAAAAAGCCAAAGGTTGCGCGATTGAAAATATACATTGCTCCTGATGGCGATTTTTATATCATAAAACTGCGCCGAATCGTCTACCGGTACTGTAATATTAACCAAAGAATCCATGTGCCACACCATATTAGGTATGGTAACGCGCTCCACAAAAACGCGGTTTGGGTTGCAAGCTGCCAATACAAACGCCAATAAGCCAATAAACAATAATTTTATTTTCATACTAAAAAAATATTTTCTGCAAATGTAGTTTATTTTATAAACGCCGCCAAATAAAAATGGAACTATATTTGTAAAAAGGCATTTAAAGACAACAAGAATAAAGTAAAAAACAATGTACGTAAGCGAGGAACATCGAAACATATTGAAGTTCGACATTTTTAAAGACCATGTCGGCATACTCAACTTTGTGACTACAAGTTTTCAGCCCGACGTTGACTACGGGATATTCAACATCGGATATTCTGGAATGAGCGACTTTGTGGTAAACAGAGTAAAACTTGCTATGACATTTGGACTTACGCCCGAAAATTTTGTGTTCCAAACTCAGGCGCATTCTGCCAACTATCACATTGTTACCCAAGAAGATGCTGGTGCTGGATTCTATCTCAAACAAAACGCAATTCAAGACAACGATATTCTTATTACCAATCAACCCGGATTGTGCCTTATTACACGCAGTGCCGATTGTGTGCCGGTGCTTATGTATGCACCTAAGGTTAAGGCTATTGCTGCCATTCACTCTGGACGCGAAGGATGCAGATTAGGAGCAGCACCCAAAGCCGCTGAAATACTCCACACCAAGTTCGGAGCATCATACGACGATATTCTTGTAGGCATTGGTCCGCACATTTGCAAAAACTGCTACACCGTAGACTTAGAGTGCGTCAACAACTATATGCAACGCAAATACTACGCTCCTGACATCGTAGGGCTTGCTGACTATGGAAAGTACACCATTGATATGAAAAAAACTATCATTGGTGACCTCATGCACTTAGGCATACCAATAAGCAACATTGAGCAAAGCAACCTTTGCACTAAGCACCATGCCCCATCGTTTTTTTCGGCTCGCAATGGCAACTCAGAACGTTTTTGTGCTGGCATAATGCTGCTATAAAAAATTCAGCCCAAGGTGCACATTATTAAAAAAATGAGTATTTTTGCACCAATCAATTCTACAACAACATGAAAACTAAAATCGCATTATTTCTTATGCTTGCCTTTGTGGTATCATGCTCGCAAAAAAGCACACAAACCGAAGGCAATGTCAGCATGGCAATTGAATCAAAAGAGAGTCCTGTAACTATGTCGGTATCAGCTGCTCCAACACCCACCGAACAAGAATCAGAAACCGACACAATAGTGGAAATTCAAGAACCCATCACTGTTCCTGAGGCTTACAGCAAATTCAACCTCGATATTATTGACGACGATTCGTTAGTCTCTGCCGACAACGACACCATAGCTGTTGAAGACATTATCACCGATTCTACCGACAGCAACAAATACCGTCAGGCTTATCGCACAGGCATTTCGTTTGGTGCAGTTCGGAAAGGACGCCCAAACAATGAGAAATTTTCAGAAATAATTTTGCAAAACGAACAAAAAGGCGATGCATCTTCGGCTGCAATTATGGTGGCTGGAAAATATTTTAAAATGCTGCAAATGTTTGCCGACAAAACCAAAGACGAAAAACGTTTGAAACAAGCTATTGACGGACTCGACAACCTCCGTGGCTATATCAACGAGGCTTTGCAGTCAAACAAAGACGTTAGCACTAACATTCTTTTACAAAAAATATCGGATAATGCCATAGCTTGCCGCACCGTTTACGAAAAATGCAATGCCGATTACGATGGTCAAACCGATAAATACCGAGCTCTCGCCGATACTATTCGTATTATGCAGACAAACCTTTTTGCAGAATAACATTATTTAACTTGTAGTTAAAAAATGAATGTGTAATTTTGCAGCGTTACAAAAATAAATTACAAAATGAAAGCATCACAACTGATTATTTTATTTGCCGTAATGTGCATTGCGGCAGTATCTTGCAAAAAAGAAGAACTGCAAATCGACAAAGATACCGACGTTATAAAATCGTATCTCAACGAACACAACATCAACGCAGTGGATATCGACCACGTTTTTTATGTAGAAAATGTTGTAGGTACAGGTGAACAATGTGAAATGGGCGACACTGTGTTTATCAAATATTCTTACAAGTCGCTCAAAGACCCTAACAAAGTATTAGTAAATCAATTAGACATTGCCGAACAGATTTTTCTACCATATTCTCGCACATCGAGTTCAAGCATACTTTATGGATTGCAAATTGGTTTGCCCACAATGAAAGAGGGAGGAAAAACCACATTTTACATTCCTGCCTCGTATGCATTTGGTCGTGATTCAATTGCTAATGGCGAAACCTATGCAAACCTTATCTTCGACGTAGAACTCTGCGAAATTTACCATCGAGACAAACGCCACTAATTAGGTGCGAAAAATTTTCTGATATGAAGAAAAAAGTGGTTATAGGCCTCAGCGGAGGTGTTGACAGTGCAGTGTCGGCTCTATTGCTAAAACAGCAGGGCTACGATGTGCATGCTCTGTTTATGATCAATTGGAAAAATAGCTCAGTAACACTCTCAGGCGATTGCACTTGGGAAGAAGATCAGCTTGTGGCTCAGATGGTTGCCAAGCAAATTGGTATTCCGTTGCATGTGGTTGACTCTTCAGAACGTTATATGAGCCACGTGGTAGACTATATGTTCAACGAATATAGCCGTGGTCGTACTCAAAACCCCGATGTACTCTGCAACCGCGAAATCAAGTTTGAAATTTTCAACCGTTACGCCCAAGAACTTGGAGCTGACTATGTTGCCACAGGTCATTACTGCCGTCGCGACGAGATAGTAGGTGCCGATGGTAAAACTTACAGTCGTTTGCTTGCAGGGTCTGACCCTAACAAAGACCAAAGCTATTTTCTTTGTCAAATGAGTCAAGAGCAATTAAAAAATGTGCTCTTTCCCATTGGCGATATCATTAAACCCGAAGTTAGGCGAATAGCAGCCGAAGCCAATCTTGCTTGCGCCAAACGCAAAGATTCTCAAGGCATTTGCTTTGTGGGCAAGGTAGATTTGCCAGTTTTTCTTCAACAGAAACTAAAATCAAAAGAGGGCGATATTGTAGAAATCACCGACGATGCTTATGTTTACCGCCGCCGTCACGACGACCCCAACGACCTTGAAGCTCTTGCAAAACCATACGTCTACACTCCCGACGATGGCTTTATCATAGCAAAACATATTGGTGCTCAATATTATACTATAGGTCAGAGAAAAGGTTTGAATATTGGCGGACACGAAAAGCCTGTTTACGTAATTGCCACCGATATTGAACGAAACGTTATATACATAGGCATGGGCGACGAGCATCCTGGTCTGTTTCGCAAGGCTCTTTTTATCAACGAAGACGAAATTCACAACGTTCGTCCCGATCTTGCATTAAAAAATGGCGAATCTCTCCGTTGCAAGGTGCGAATCCGTTATCGTCAACCGCTGCAAGATGCCGAAATTTTTAAAACCGAAAAGGGAATTTTTATAAAATTTGATGTTCCGCAAAAAAGTATCACCCCCGGACAATTCGCCGCTTGGTATCAAAACGACGAACTTATCGGATCGGGAGTAATAGCCTTTTAAAGCCATTCTAAGGGCATTTATTTACCCAAAATGTAACATCATCAAAATAATGTTACACGAATAATTGGGGTATGTAACGACCTTAGGAAACACAGGAAACAAAAGGCGGATTTATGAAACAAAAGAAAAATTTTCAACCTTGCAACATCAAAAAACACAATTGTAACAAAAATCTTAGGTCAACTACTTTTATCAATGTATATTTGCACATCGTTTAAAAGTATTGATTTAAGTATTAATAGGTTAGAGTAAAAGGAAAGCCGCCCGTAGTGATTACGCGCGGCTTTTTTAATAAACACAAACCCCATGATTTTTAAATCACAAAATAAAATACTGTCTTTTCTGTATTGCTCGATACGTGCAAACGGCTATTGTGAAGCGCAAGAAAACTATTGCAAAGTTGCAAACCAAGCCCTGTGCCTGTTTCGCCGTTTGTTCCTCGCGACGATGCCACTTCGTGAGCGTTTTCTATCTTAGATATTATTTGCGGAGGTATTACCACACCAGTATCCCAAACACTTATTTGATGTTGGTCGCCTTTTTCGGTTAGTTCTATACCCACAGAGCCTCCTTTGTTGCAAAATTTCACAGCATTCGATACCAAATTGCGCAAAATTGTATAAATCATTGTTGCGTCGCCATTAATTACCGAGCCGCCCGACACTTTATTATATATAGTAATTTTTTTATTGTCGGCCATCAATCTTACAAGACTTATCACATTGTCTACCACATCGCTCAAGTCAAAATCAGAAACATTCATCTTGATACGACCTGTAACGCATTTAGAATAATCCAAAAGATTTACCAACAAATCGTATCCTCTCGATGCCGAATCGCGAAGTATGCGGGCATATTCAAGAGCATCGTTGTATCGTTGCTGTTTTATCACCCTGTCGAGCATTTCTGAAAAGCCTATGATGGCATTAAAAGGATTTCGTAGGTCGTGACCAATAATGCCCATCAATTTGGTGCGCTCTTCTATCTCGGCTTTTAAACGGAATTGGGTCTCTTTGTAAAGTGTTATATCCGAAATAGAACCAAAAATTTTAACAATTTCGCCATCGTTTCCTGTAATAGGGCTGCCTTTGATAGTAATCCATCGCTTTACTTGATCGATAGGGCGGATAATTTCCAAATCAATATCTACCTCATCTTTCTGAGATTCAATAAGGTTTGTAAAATACTTGTAAGCAATTACTTTAGATTCGCGCGTAAAGAGTCCAAGAAAACCAGAAAAATCGTTGCGATAACTATCGTCGATTCCGAGTATGGTTTTCACCTTGCGTGTGCAATTCCAAGTGCCCGACACAAAATCATAATCGTAGCAAGGACTATAAAGATTGTCTAAATACTCGTGAACACGCGAAAAATTAATTACGCTATTGATATAAAACGAACTGTGGTTCAGTTTTGGCGACCTGTTTTCGTAATATGTGCTTGCCCGCCTGAGTATTAGCGAACCTACCGCACAAGCCCATTTACCCAATCGTTTGAGAGTTTGTGGGTCGAATGTGTTTTCGCCATGAGGCGACAAGCAGGTGGTTTCAGCCATTTTAAAACCGTCGATAAACTCCACGGCTATTGTAGCTCCGTTATAAACGATGGGTATGATAATCACCAGCGAACCATCGGCAAAAGAGGTCATCATCGCCTCTTTTAAACCTGCATCAATAAAATGCTTGCCAATTTGCCCAATGTATTGATAAGTGCGGCGGAAACCGTTGTTGATTGGATGGCTAACCTTGCCCGACATCGACACTGCCACCAAATCACCTGTGGTGAAACTTGTAATCAGCAGCACAGAATCTGACGCTACCACTAACTGCAAATAATTGTCGGCAACTTCAGCAGCTTGCGTCACCGGCACTGTACTGTCGTAGGATACGCATCCGCCAAGCATTATTGATCTGTCTGATATTTTATCGATTGAAACCACAGTTGATTTGTATCTTTGGTTCACAAATATAAGAAAATATTTATTCGCCGTACACAAAAAAAGAGAAAAATTGCAAAAAAAATCGCACGAATTAACATATTTTTTGACGATTATTAAGGCAGAAATCTCTATATTTGCAAAAATTATACACGATATTATTTAACACATTAAAACAATATAATAATGCAAAAAATTGACAATTACAATTTCAAAGGCAAAAAAGTTATTGTTCGTGTTGACTTTAACGTTCCTTTGAACAAAGAGACTCACGAAGTTTCGGACGACACTCGTATCCGCGGTGCCCTCCCCACAATCAAGAAAATTATCGAAGACGGCGGCTGCGCTATCCTTATGAGCCACATGGGTCGTCCTAAAAAGAACCCCGATCCTCAATTCTCGCTCAAACAGATTATCCCCGCTATCGAAAAATATCTCGGACCTATCAAGTTTGCTGCCGACTGCGCTAACGCTGATGCCGAGGCTAAAGCTTTGAAAAACGGCGAAATCCTCCTTCTCGAAAACCTCCGTTTCTACGCTGAGGAAGAGGGCAAACCCAGAGGCATCGAAAAAGACGATCCCGCTTACGACGCCGCTAAAAAAGAATTAAAAACCAAACAAGCCGACTTTGCAAAAAAACTCGCTTCTTACGCTGACGTTTATGTAAACGACGCTTTCGGTACAGCTCACCGCAAACACGCTTCTACAGCCGTTATCGCCGACAGCTTTACTGAAGAGAACAAAATGTTCGGTTTCCTCATCAACAAGGAGCTCGAAGCTATGGACAAAGTTCTCAACGATTCTCAGAAACCTTTCACAGCTATCATGGGTGGTGCAAAAGTTTCTGATAAAATCAACGTTATTAAAAACCTTCTCGACCGTGTACAAAACCTCATCATCGGTGGCGGTATGACCTACACATTCATCAAAGCTATGGGTGGTCAAATCGGTGCTTCGCTCTGCGAGGCAGACAAACTCGATATGGCTAAAGAAATCCTCGACCTTGCTAAGGCTAAAGGTGTTAAGGTATATCTTCCTATCGACGCTGTTAACGCCGACAAGTTCGACGCTAATGCCAACACAAACGTTTCTGACGTTGACAAAACTCCCGAAGGCTGGATGGGTCTCGACATTGCCGACAAATCTATCGCTAAATTTGAGGAAGTTATCACATCGTCTAAAACTGTTATCTGGAACGGACCTATGGGCGTATTCGAAATGGATAAATTTGCCAAAGGTACTTCAGCTATCGCAAAAGCAGTGGCTAAAGCTACAGCTAACGGCGCATTCACCCTCATCGGTGGTGGCGACTCGGTAGCAGCTATCAACAAAAACGGTCTTGCCGACAAAGTAAGCTACGTTTCTACTGGTGGCGGCGCAATGCTCGAATACATGGAAGGCAAACAATTGCCCGGCATTGTAGCTATTCGCGGATAATAATAATAAATTTGAATAGTTTTAATTTTGGGAGTGCAGAAATGCGCTCCCTTTTTTTATCCCTCAAAATGCAACGAAATCACAAACGCGTTGCTCTTTAAGTCTTTGATACACTGTGTATATTTGGTATCATCGTATTCTAAGCAATTGTTGATTCCTTTGCTGTATTTCAACTCAATCGAAAACTTGAAATAAGGCAAATAAAAGTCAAAACCTCCACCCCACTCTACGCAAGGGTCGATCTTTTTCAATTTTACCGACAATTCACCCTCCTTTGGCTTGCCAGCTGTAAGGTCGTATCTAAAATTTCCGCCCGCTATAACGTATGGTGCAAAATTGTGCATGCGCTCGGCACGGTATTTAAACTGAACAGGAAATTCCAATAGAGTGCTGTTTACACTAATAGTCTCGTTAGAAATAGTTTTTTGCGATTCTTCGGGATAATAATAATATATCAAATCGCGCTGATTAAACGAAAGGTCAAACAAAGCACGAAAATCAAAATACTTATTTAGTCGCAAATTGGCAATAGGACCAACATGAAATCCTGTATATTTTTTAGCTTCAACGCCATAAATATCAGTACGTTGATAAAAATCATCGCATTGAGTAACGCCAAAAGTCATAGAGTTAACTCCAACCGAAAATCCAAAATGGACGAGCTTGTTGTTGTAATCTGGTAAGTTTTTCATGCTACGCTGCGCAGATGCAGATAGCGACATCATCAAAATAAAAATCGGTAATATATAAAGGTGTTTCATTTTCGTAAATTTTCAACCATTTATATATTAAACAGAAGATTACAAAAAATATTTTGCTATCGCCCTTAATTTTTACAAAAACTATTTCTCGCCCCAATAGATAGCAGCAATTCCGCAACTAAGCCATTTGAGTTTTGTGTTTTTGAATCCGCAATCAGTCATAATGTCTACAAAACGTTGACCGTAAGGAAAATTATCCACACTATTGGGCAAATAGGTGTATGCGCTGCGGTCTTTGGATACAAGACGTCCCGCCATAGGAAGTACTTTGTGAAAATAAAAACCGTACAAACCTTTGATTAAAGGATTCGAAGGTTCGCTAAGTTCCAATACCACAAGTCGTCCAGAGGGTTTTAGCACACGGTGTATTTCGCGCAATCCAGCAGGAATATCGGCAAAGTTTCTTACACCAAAACCCACAGTAACAGAGTCAAAATAGTTATCGTCGAAAGGCATATCAAGCGAATCGGCTTTCATAAACTTGATACGGTTTTCAAAATTCTGCTTTTTTGCTTTCTCGATAGCCACATTAAGCATGTTTTGCGAAATATCAATGCCAATAATTTCTTGAGCATTAGTGCGTTTGGCTTCTAAAATAGTAAAGTCGCCCGTACCTGCGGCTATGTCCAATAGTTTTTGAGGATTGTTTCGCGAGGCTATTTTGATTGCCTTGCGTCGCCAAATTTTATCAATTCCTACAGTAAGTGAGTGGTTTAGCAAATCGTATTTAGGAGCAATATTGTCGAACATTTCTTCCACTTGTTCGCGTTTGCTCTTGTCGCTGTCGGCGTATGGTCTTACTTCCATTTTTAGTAATAGAGAAAATCGATTTCGCCGTCCATCAGGCGCATACCGATTGTTTCAAACATATTTTTATCGTAAATAATTTTATTGATGTCAATTTTAGAAAACTGAATTTTGCGCATGTCGGTATCTTTTGAGTTGCCCTCACCATCGCGGACTATATAGCCCCACGGTTTGCCGTTGTCGCCAAACACCATGCGTTTTTCTTCAAAGGTAAAATTGTAACCTACCTCTTCTAAGGGATTATCTAAGTCGAACTCTTTGGTATAATAAGAGTGGATTGTTAGCAATAATTTGTGATTATAGAAAAAGTAAACGGTTTTATCCTCGTTTTTTTGTCCGTAAATATTGCCGGTGTAATGCTCAAACATTGCATAATCACCTTTTTCTTTGCTGCGGAGAAACTTAAAGTCGTGAGTGTTTTCGAGCAAAAATGTATCGCAGGTTTCTTCGTCAAAATAAAAATTATCGCCAAAACTTACAAGCTCGGTTTTTTCATAATTAACATTTTTTAACTGCTTATCAAACACAGAGATAATAGAATCAGACTTAGCAAGAATCTCGTACGATTCTTGTGCCAAGACTGATGCGCATGTCCACATGGCAAAGAGGGCTATTACAAATAACTTTTTCATGGTACGTTTGAAATTAAATCTATCATTTACATTTTATCCTTGTTTAACGGCATTTTTCCAAATCTGTTCCATATCTTTATCAGTTCCAAACTGCTGATCAGAATAGAGCGCACCTTTTTGCTCAATATCAAATGTGCGTTGCTTAACTTCAAAGTTCTTCTGTTCAGGGTCTTGCATTTGTCCGGGACGTATTTCTGGACCTTTTTCTTCTACCTTTTCGGGTTCAACTTCGCGAGTAATACCAAAACGACGGTTGCGCAATATCATACGCAGCAATGTTATCACATACTCTAAGTTTACAGCCACAGCCTTAGGACCCGGCAGCGATGGTATCTCGTTGATTACCGAGATGTTTTCGCCCGAAACGTTTGCCACATTAAACACTCTTCCGCCGCCCACAGGCTGTTCAGGATTATCTATAAATGTGTGCTCTATTTCGCGCATATCGTTGCGTATCGAGGTGATGTCGGTAAAATAAAACTCGTTGGTAGAAATAGCTGTCATTGTGTTGGTTAGCCAATTGTAATTACACTTAAACAGACTGATATAATGTGTGGTAAGCACCAAAATCTGCACCCTCCACAGCGAAAACAGATATGTTCCGTCGGAATTTGCCTGACGACAAATGTTTGAGGGGTCAACTCCCGGAGTTTCCCAATACACCGGCACGGGAATTATGATAAAGTTTTCGGGCTTAACATCGCTCATATTAAGTCCAAGGGTGGTTATCGACTTGGGTTTAACATTCTCTTTTAAATCTTTTATCAGCCATGCTATCATCTGCTCTTCTTTTGGACGCATTGCAAAAAGTTTCTTGGTATTTAAATAAGGTATAATAAACCTATAAAAATGCCAAAAGGCAAATACAAAGCACGATAAACTTACAATTACTGTAGGAATTGCGTTTTTGAGATAAAAAATCATTACCAAACCCAAGAAAGCACCTATGTATGTGAGTATTGCGTGCCCCGAAAGTAGCGACGGAAACTCCACATGGTTGATTTTAAAATAATTTTCAATCAAAAGTCGGCGGTCTTCTTCGCTGAGTTCGTGCTCGGCAAAGGGGTTGCGGTTGTTTGGGTTATCTTGTTTTCTTTGTTCTTCCATAATGCACTGTTAGTATAATTGATTTATAGGAACTTGTGTTCCATTATTGAGTAGTATCGTATAATCTGGTATGTCGCCAATTTTTACACCTTTATTTAATGTAATGGAGCATTGCGACCCGTCAAAAACCTTGATTCCGCCATATTGCGAAAGGTCGCCAAACCCTTCCACATGGTATTCGGTGCTAAAATCGGCAAAATCTTCAAAATCAACACCTTTGTAACGTCGTATGCCAATATCAGCTCTAAAAGCACCTCTGCTTGGTAGATGTATTTCTATATTGTTGATTTTCAAGTCAAATGTATTGTCTCTAATATTATTTGGTATGGCGTGATAGAGAATAATGTCAATATTAGCGTAATCTTTTGATGCTATGGATTTTAACATACGAATAATAGCAAGAGCGGCGGCACGTCGAGGTTGCAAACGTTCGGGGTCGTTTGGAGCAGAACCACATTCCACAAGTATTGTAGACGCACCCCACAACTGCATATTATCGCCAAATGCGTTTGGCATAAAGCTATCGCTATATTTGGCAATGCAACCTTCGGCAATGGGCTTGATAAAATCCTGTGCCACTGAGATTAACTGCATTGCTGTGCGTCGATTGTCGTTAATATCGCCTTCTACATTATATTTTGGCGCAAGAAACGAAATCATTGTTTGCTTCCTTTCGGGCAATGTGGTGTAATATTGCTCTTGATCGTGCATATTAAACGCCACCTGAGGTTTTATTCTATCATATAAACCTTTGAGTATCTGCGATTCTGGAGCTGTCAACCGTATTGCATCGCGATTGAGGTCGATGCCCATAGCATTACGACGGCAAAACATTTCGTTTCCATCGGGATTGAGCAATGGCAATGCACACACTGTTAGGCTTTTGAGCAATGGAAGCGCATTAACTGTTTCTAAATAATTCATCACATCAAGCAATGCCAACGTTGACACTGGCTCATTGCCATGCATCTGACTCCAAAGCATCACTACAGTTTTGCCACTGCCGATAGTATACGACTTGATTTCGCGCCCGAGCACCGAAAACCCTTCTAAATTCACTTGATATTTAGTTTTATGACGTTGAAGCACAGGCACAATATCTGCGTA
This sequence comes from Bacteroidales bacterium, assembly GCA_017651345.1. Classification (GTDB taxonomy): domain Bacteria; phylum Bacteroidota; class Bacteroidia; order Bacteroidales; family UBA3824; genus UBA3824. The sequence goes on from JAGCDD010000369.1 coordinate 53,883, forward strand.
CAAAAACTTTCTACAAGGAAGTTTTGCCTCAAAAAAATTATTGTAACTTTCGTAATTATTACTACTTTTGCGTTGCATATTACGGTCAAAAAATTTTTTTACAAATATATACTTTTTTTGTAAATTATATAACACATTATAAATAAAACACATTATTAATATGAAATTTAAATTATTGACCCCATTTGCAGCCGCTGCAATAATCATTTCAGGCTGTCAGGAACAAAAAAAACAAGACGTGAAATTCTCGTGCCAATATCCGGTTATATACGCTATCGACACTATACAAAGTCTTACTACTGAGGATATTATCAAAGACGGCAAACCCGGTGCAAAGGTTAAAGGCGAGGCTCTGCCTTTCAATTCTTCCGATTCCGAAGGCTTTTTGAAGCTAACAATGAAACAGACTCTCCACCCAATGTCGGAGGCGTTAGGAAAAGCGTTTGGAGGTAATATTTTTTACGCGCTCGACTCTACTGGAGCTATCAATTCGGCTTTTTTGCTTAGTGCCGACCATCAAATCCTTTATGTTTACCCCGATGAAATAGCTTCACAATCTACCAAAGACGCTACTCCCGAAGAGGTTGCTCTCTATATGCAAGGTTTGGCAGATGCGCCTTTGCACGCAGTTTCGATGGCTATGCAGCTTGCCAACCAAGACAACACCACTCCTCAGTTGGAACTTCTCCACCCCAAAAGCATATATATGCTCGGCAAGGTAGATGTGGAAATGCCCAAACAGCGTTTCGACCTTAGCGGTTTTGCTATCTACAAGGGCAGAACTATCTGTATAGCCGACAAATCGTGGACTACCGACGTCTACTATTTCGACACCACATCCACAGGCGAGTTTAATGTAAGTTTCTGCTGCAAAGGTCCCGACTACAAGACCGAAGACTGCGACATTGAGGCTGTAGACGTATACAACAACCAAATTGTAGTTTCTGAAGAAACCAACAACCTTATGTATATGCAAAACAAGAAGGGCGAGTTTGAACTTATGCCCACCGATTTCACCAAACTCGAAGCCGACCTTTCGCGTTGGGGCGCAGCCAACGCAGGTGTTGAGGGTTTCTGCGTGGATGCTAAAAACAATACAATCTACTTTGCCAAAGAGCGCGAACCCCGCCGACTTTTCTCTTACGATATGAAGAAAAACGAATTTCATACCGATTTCGACGACGTGGTGCTGCCAAACGACGGCGACATTTCTGATATGAAATATCTCAAAGGATACGTTTACTATCTCGACCGCGCCAACTGTCTTGTGGTTCGTATCGACGTTAAAACCAAAGAAAAAGTACAATATTCTTTCCGCAAATACTCCAACAACGGCAAAGAGCACATTTACAAAGCTGACTACGGAATGGCTGAGGCTCTCCTCATCACCGACAACGCAATATTTTTAGGTATGGAAAACAACAACGACCCTGTATCTAAATACGGCGAGGAAATCGGTTTGAAAGCTGGCAGCACTGCTCCATCAATTTTCGTATTCAAACGTCCCGCCAATTTTTAACAATTGATGTAGAGACGTGCCATGGCGCGTCTCTACCAAACCCAAAATCATAAAAAACAGAAACGGTCGCCAGCTTGCTGACGACCGTTCTATTTGTCTAATCTAAAAAATCACAACTCTTTATAATGGAAGAGTTTGAAACCTAAAAAACACATCATCAAAAAAAACTTAATCTCTAAATCTCATGAAACTATTTATTCAATCGCTTCAATTATATTAATCCACCTATGGCAAAAATCTTAGTTTCTTTTCTTTATTCATTAATATAACACACAAAATACGCAATACCCTAATAAAAAAATCCACATTTTAATAATGCTCAACAGGACGCTTAAAATCAATATAATACCAATTATCTTTAAGTCTATACAATCTTTTTTCAAAAATATGTTCCAAAAACTCCTGAGGCTGTTCAGAATAGACATATATCAGATAATGATTATTAGTAACATTTACTTTTAGATAATTACTATTATAAAAAAACTCAAAAGGATATTGATCATTAACATCAGCATACAGAGAATCAAGTAGTCGAGTTTTAGTATATAGCAACCATTGACCCTTTGATGTTGCAACTCTCCATAAACCTTGATTCATATTATCGAGGAAAATATTATAATCCCCATCAAAAACTTTTTCATAATAATACCCAGAACTCCATACCTTGCGCATCAAAGCATTAACAATAACCTTGTCGGTATCATTGCTAAATATTCGCTTAAATTCATCCTTTATCAACGTCAATGTGTCATAAGTTTGATAAAAAAACTTTTCCTTATTGGTCATAGCCCATTGATAAGTTGGTCTAATATAATATGTGGAATCATTAAAATAGATTTTTTTTGGCTGGTAGATATACCAATTGTCTTCTATCTCCCAGAAAAACGAATCCTTTTTTTTGGGGACAGAATCGTGAGGATAAACATCCATTCCAAACGAACGATTCTTAAGTTGGTCGAAACTTAATTCAGAATAGCAAAGAGCAGAGAGATATCTATTGTCGAAATTATCAAAATCGTAAAAAAGATACAAATCTGAATCGCAAATAAAATGAAAATGAGTCTGTTTTTTAGTAAATATGTCATGGATATTACTATCCAAAACTTGATTCATTTTGATAATATTCTTCAAAACTCCATCCTTATTAAGATAAAAATCATGTCGCTTGATAGCGGTATAATGACATAATACTCCATCAAAATGATGAGCTTTAACTTTATCCATTATCATCAACATAGCAAACCAATTGCGAGCGAGAACTTTTTCTGCCTTGTACATTAGCGTGTCGGGACACTCATTTACAGGTGGTTTTTCTTCCTGATTCAATTTAGCAAAAACAATCAGAAGCACAAAAAAGAACAAACCAATACCCCCGCAACCTATTTTATAACGGACGTTAGTATTTAAATCATCAATAAACTCTGGCAAAGTCATTGAATCATCTTCTTGATTAGTTTTTGACATAGAAATGTATTTTATAGACCTTAAATATATCGCAAATATAACCATTTTTGAACATAAAAAAAGCGGAACCCAAAACGGATTCCGCCTTTTTATTGAGAGTTAACTCTTAGTTACTTAGTATAATCCATTGCTGCATATCTCTTGTAAGAGTTGTAGCGTGTTTGAGCGGCTTCCTTAGCAGCGGCGTAGAGTTCCTGAGCCTCTGCGGGGAACGACTTAGCAAGCGATGCGTAACGTACCTCGCCGTCGAGGAAGGCTTGGAAGTTGTCCCAGTTAGGCTCTTTGCTGTCTAATTGGAACGGATTCTTGCCCTCTTTTTCGAGTTCGGGGTTGAAACGCCACAAGTGCCAGTAACCACATTCAACTGCTTTTGCTTCCTCGGCTTGCGATTTGCCCATACCTCCTTTGGCTTTGAGGCCGTGGTTGATACAGGGAGCGTAAGCGATTACGAGCGACGGTCCCGGATAAGCCTCTGCCTCGCGCAATGCTTTGAGGGTTTGTGCTTGGTCGGCACCCATTGCAATTTGTGCAACGTAAACGTAGCCGTATGTGGTAGCGATAAGACCGAGGTCTTTTTTGCGAACGCGTTTGCCCGATGCGGCAAATTTTGCAATTGCGCCAAGAGGAGTAGCCTTTGAAGACTGTCCGCCGGTGTTAGAGTAAACCTCTGTGTCAATTACAAATACGTTAACATCTTCGCCCGAAGCGATAACGTGGTCGAGTCCACCGTAACCGATGTCGTACGAAGCACCGTCGCCACCGATAATCCATTGCGAACGTTTTACAAGGTGATCTTTGTAAGTGAGGATTTCTTTGCACTTGTCGCATCCGCAGGCTGTGCAAGCCTCCACAATCTTAGGACCAAGAGCCTTGGTAGCGTCGGCATCGTTCTGTTTCTCAATCCACTCGTTGAAGAGCGCTTTGAGTTCGGCAGAGCAACATTCGCACGATTGAGCCTCTGTCATAAGTTTGGTAAGACGTGCTTTCATCTTCTTGTTGGCAATTGCCATACCGAGACCAAATTCGCAGAAGTCCTCAAACAATGAGTTAGCCCAAGCAGGACCTTGACCTTTGGCGTTTTTGGTGTAAGGTGTAGAAGGAACTGAGCCTGAATAGATCGACGAGCAACCTGTTGCATTGGCAACGATTTCGCGGTCGCCAAAGAGTTGCGAAATAAGTTTTACATAAGGAGTTTCGCCGCAACCTGCACATGCGCCAGAGAATTCAAACAAAGGCTGTGCAAACTGCGAGTTCTTAACGTTGGCTTTGATGTCAACGAGGTCTTGCTTAGATGTAACTTTTTCAACGCAGTAATCCCAGTTAGCAGCCTCTTTCTTAGCAGCCTCTGAGTTGTCGTCGTAAGCCACCATTGTAAGAGCCGAGCCGCCGAGTTTGGGATTGCCGGGACATACGTCGGCACAGTTGCCGCAAGCCAAGCAGTCTTTTACGCCAACTTGCATTACAAAGTGCATTCCCTTCATAGCAGCAGGAGCCTTGATTTCGATGGTCTTGCCGCCAAAGCCCTTAACCTCTTCGTCGGTCATAACGAACGGACGGATGCAAGCGTGAGGACAAACGTATGCACATTTGTTACATTGAATACATTTTTCAGGATCCCAAACAGGAACGAAAGCACCTACGCCGCGTTTTTCAAATTTGGCTGTGCCGGCTTTCCAAGTACCGTCTTCGATACCCTTGAAGGTAGATACGGGGAGAAGGTCGCCGTCCTGAGCGTTGATGGGGCGAACAATGTTGTTGATAAAGTCGTCGCCATCGGCGTATGTTTTGGGAGTAACTTCGAGGTTAGCCCATGCGGGATCAACTGTAAGTTCTTTATACTCACCACCTCGGTCGATAGCAGCATAGTTCATATCCACGATGTTCTGACCTTTTTTGCCGTAAGATTTGAGAGCAAAGTGCTTCATCTCCTCAACAGCCTTGTCAACAGGAATTACACCGGTGATACGGAAGAATGCCGACTGCAAAATAGTGTTGGTACGGTTACCGAGACCGATTTCCTGACCTATCTTGGTAGCGTTGATGTAGTATACTTTGATATTGTTTTTAGCGAAATAAGCCTTAACCTTGTTGGGAAGGTTGTGAACGAGGTCGTCGCCGTCCCAAATTGTGTTCAAGAGGAACAAGCCGCCCTTCTGCAAACCACGTGTAACGTCGTACATGTGGAGGTAAGCCTGCTGGTGGCAAGCCACAAAGTTAGGAGTGGTTACCAAGTAGGTAGAGCGGATGGGAGTGTCGCCAAAACGGAGGTGCGAGCAGGTGAAACCGCCCGATTTCTTAGAGTCGTAAGAGAAATAAGCCTGGCAGTATTTGTCGGTGGTTTCGCCGATAATCTTAACCGAGTTTTTGTTGGCACCAACTGTACCGTCAGATCCGAGACCGAAGAATTTAGCCTGGAACATACCTGCGGGAGCAACCGAAACTTCTTCGCCTACGGGCAACGATGTAAATGTAACGTCGTCGGTGATACCGAGAGTGAAGTGGTTTTTGGGTTGTTTAAGAGCGAGGTTTTCGTAAACTGCGATAATCTGAGCAGGTGTGGTGTCGTTAGAGCCGAGACCGTAACGTCCGCCAACAACTTCGATTTTGCTCAAAAGACCGAGCTCTGACAAAGCGTCAACAACATCCAAATAAAGGGGTTCGCTGTTGGCACCGGGCTCTTTGGTACGGTCGAGAACGCAGATGCGTTTTGCCGAAGCAGGAATAGCCTCTTTTAAGTATTTGAGCGAGAACGGACGATAGAGGTGAACCGAAATCAAACCAACTTTTTCGCCGTTTTTGATTTTGAAGTCAACAACTTCTTTGATACATTCGGTAGCCGAACCCATAGCAATGATGATGTTTTCAGCATCGGGTGCGCCGTAGTAGTCGAACGGACGGTATTTGCGACCTGTGAGAGCCGAAACTTTGTCCATATAATCGGCAACGATGTCAGCAACAGCGTTGTAATACGGGTTGCAAGATTCTCTGTGAGCGAAGAAAACATCGGGGTTTTCTGCCATACCGCGCATTTCGGGACGCTCGGGCGAGAGAGCTCTTTCTCTGAACGCCTTTAATGCGTCCTGATCAACGAGCTTAACAAGGTCGTCTTGTTCAACAACCTCAACTTTCTGATATTCGTGCGAAGTACGGAAACCGTCGAAGAAGTTTAAGAAAGGAACTCTCGATTTCAAAGTAGCCAAGTGAGCCACACCTGCGAGGTCCATAACTTCCTGTACCGAACCTTCTGCCAACATAGCAAAACCGGTTTGACGGCAAGCCATAACGTCTTGATGGTCACCGAAAATACAGAGTGCGTGCGAAGCCAAAGTACGAGCCGAAACGTGGAACACGCACGGAAGCAATTCGCCAGCAATCTTGTACATATTGGGGATCATAAGCAGAAGTCCCTGCGATGCTGTAAAAGTGGTAGTTAAAGCGCCAGCCTGCAATGAGCCGTGTACTGTACCAGACGCACCGCCTTCGGATTGCATTTCCTGAACGGTAACTGTTTCGCCGAACATGTTTTTGCGACCCTGAGCAGCCCACTCGTCAACGTTCTCAGCCATAGGCGAGGACGGAGTGATGGGGTAGATAGCGGCCACCTCGGTAAACATGTAGGCAATGTGTGCGGCGGCGGTGTTGCCGTCGCAGGTCATAAACTTTTTGTCTTTTGCCATAATGCTTTATAAATATTATTTGTTTGAATTTTTACTCTTAAATCAATAAATTAATCGGGCAAAGTTAAAAAAAAATTTTTACTGAGTAGAATTTTTTTTCAAATTGTTTGTTATTTTAACAATGATTGCAGGTTTGCAACATCTTCAACAGATAGTTTAGAAAGCCTTGCCACCAATTCAACCGACATACCTTCTTTAAGCATCTCAACAGCAGCTTCTTTACGGCCTTCTGCCAAACCTTCTGCCAAACCTTGGGTACGGCCTTCTGCCAAACCTTCTGCCAAACCTTGGGTACGGCCTTCTGCACGTCCTTCTGCCAAGCCTTGGGTACGTCCTTCTGCCAAACCTTGGGTACGGCCTTCTGCACGTCCTTCTGCCAA
>JAGCDD010000370.1 GCA_017651345.1 Bacteroidales bacterium
GGTCCTTTAATAACTTCATGGTCAATACACTTGGCGCAATTGCCGCTTATTGCTTGTTCCCTAAAAAACCGTGCATTGTTTGTGATAGATATTTCGACAGGCAATTAACGTTATTCTAAATTCGTCGAACTCACGTTAAATATGGTTTTGCTCGTGTCAAAATTGACGGTAAATGGGGTTTTATTGACACGGCAGGGAAATATACCATTGAACCGATAATCGAAGAATTGTCCACTTCGGACAATAATTGTTATTTGTCGGTTATGATAGACGGCAAATGGGGTGTGGTAGATAGTACTCGCAGAATAGTAGTTCAACCTCAATTTGAGGACGTGGATTGTTATATGCTCGAAGACTTTGGTCTTGCACCTGCAAAAATCAATGGTAAGTGGGGATATGTCAATGCAAAAGGCAAGTGGATTATAAAGCCAAAATTTGATTGGGCGTCTAAATTTTATAATTCATACACAACTATCAAGCTAAATGAAAGACAAGGAATTATCAATAAAAAAGGAAAGTATTATTTGTTTCCCTCTGAACCCGCATTTGATGATATTGAAGAAAGGGATTTTGACCATCTGCCTTATGCAAGAATTTCAAAACGTAACATGTATAATTTGACTTATGACAAGATTGGGCTGGTAGACAAAAAAGGAAACATACTTATAGAGCCGAAGTTTGCAAAAATCAAGTTTTTCAAAGGTGTAATTATGGCAAAAGAAGCATACAACGGCAAGTGGGGCATTATTGACAAACGTGGGAATTGGATTCAAAAGCCTATATTTATAGAGATTGGTAATGAATACGATTGGTATTATGATTGATTGCACCAATTTGATTTGCAAATTGAAATATTATTGTCTAACTTTGCATCAAATGAAGTAATCCAAACAAAAACCCAAACTTATGATATATCTTGAAAATTTTTCATTGGTTTCGGAAGATATGGAGTGGGATGTTCTTCGCAATATGACCCACGCCTTATCCGATTCGTTTTATCCGTTTCAAATTTTTCCGCACGACAAAAAATTGGAAAAAATTGTATTTGCCGACATAACAATCTTTTGTGGTAGTAACGGTTCTGGCAAAAGTACCGTCCTCAACATTATTGCCGAAAAACTTCGGCTAAACCGTGAAACGCCTTACAACAAAACGGATTTTTTTGACCCTTACATCGAAAGGTGCGGATACAATATGTTTAGCAACAACAGAGAAAAATTGTACAATTTGATGAAAATTTCTCGGATAATTACAAGCGACGATGTATTCAATCACATTATTTCTGTACGAAAGCGTAACGAAGACAAAAATTTTAAACGGAGTTTGATTTTCGACGAATCATCAGACAGCGATTTTAGACAAAATATTCGACGTCAAGGTTTTGATGCCACCGACCCAAAAAGCATTAAAACATATCAGGATAATTACGAAAAATTCAAAAATCCTGTCAAATATATCCGCAAATCCGGCAATGTTGACGAGCGGACATATTCCAACGGCGAAACAGGATTCAGATATTTTACAGATGCCATTCAGCCCGGCGGACTTTATCTTTTGGACGAGCCCGAAAACTCACTCTCAGCTGAAATGCAGATTGAACTTATGCATTTTTTGCACGGAATGGCAGGTCGTTACGATTGTCAGTTTATAGTTTCTACACATAGTCCGTTTTTGCTATCGTTGCCCGGAGCTAAGATTTTCAATATGGATTCAGAACCCGTAAAAACTTGCAAATGGACAGATTTGCCCAATGTCAGGATTTTTTTCGATTTTTTCATGGAGAGAAAGGATGAGTTTTGACTGAGTAAAAAAAGTTTTGCGAAAGTGTAATGATTGTATTATATTTGCAAAGTAACATAAAAATATATGATGAGATACCCTGAAATATATTATTCTGATGAGGTAAAACGGATTCTTAACAGCAAACCGCCGTTGCCGGATGCACCAAAAGAGCCGGAAAAGGTTGTTGAACCTATAAGACCTCAACAAAGCAATAGAGGAACCGATGGCAATGGACTCGGTGTCTTTTTACTTTTTATAGTTCCGGGAATAGTGTTACTTGTGTTTGCAATCAACACGAAATTATATGAAGCCGCTATTGGTGGCTTTGTAGTCGTACTTGCTGGCATTTTTTTAATTAGAACCTTTCAATGGGGCAAACATGCAGAAGAAGATAAAATCCAAAAATACAATACAGCATTGAGTACTCTGTCTTATAGAGAAAATGAATATCAAAAAAAATATGCTGAATATCAAACAAAGTTATCGGATTACAATAGAGAAGTAGCTCGACTGTCTGATAAAGAATATGTTGTGCAATTTAGAAAAAGAAAAATAAAAAAAATACTAAAAGATAGATATATTCCCAAATTCACCAATAAAGAAGATATTGCGATAAAAAAAGGAGCGGCAGAAGATTTTTTCGTATCCAAGTTGTCGGATGAATTTGAAATTTTCACTAATCAAAAAGTCGTATTTGACGAAATAATTGAATATTATCCTGATATAATATCGAAAATTAACA
>JAGCDD010000371.1 GCA_017651345.1 Bacteroidales bacterium
ACGGTGTAGAAGAAACCTCAGAAACTGAAACTTCTACTTACAAAATAGAAGGCAATAAAATTATTGATGCTGACGGCGATAGTATGGAATATAGTCTAAGTGGTAATACTCTAACTCTTACTTGGACTGACGAAGAGGGAACATTAAAAATCGTTTTCAAACGCCAATAATTAAGATCATTAATTAATTGAATAACAAAAGGCAGGGAGGAAATACTCTCTGCCTTTTTTGTATAGAGACGCGCCATGGCACGTCTATACATAGATAATCATTCTCTCCAATCACTCGAAACCAATATCTTCGGTGTTATCCATTTGCCTTGAAGTAGTTTAGGGTCGATGATGTTGCCATCGTAATCTAAACAGTCGCCTTTGGAGTTTTTCTTGATTTTGTAGCATTGACCTGAAACCACGGTGGTGCGGACTATCTCTACCAATTCTTCGAAGGTGGCTTTTGGGTTTTTGATGCCTATGTCGGCACCTTGTTGGTTATTGATAAAATCCATTTCGGAGTCGATGCTGTCGGGAAGGTTTGGCGTGGAGGGGTCGCACGATTCAAAATAGAGTTTTGATTTTGCTTCGTGAGCACGGCCGAGGGCAAGGGCTTTTGATTTTCCAATTTTTTGGGCAGTGAGCGCCATCCAAAGAGTGTGACGGAATGCATCTACCATACCGCCCGAACCGTCGCCATCAAATTCGGGGTCGGCTACATATTTTTGTGCTTCGGCGGCTGCCATTTGCGATAGTTTGTAGGTGCGCAATGCGGCTAATGGATGATGACGAACCCATTTGCGCTCGGGCTGCGAAAGGTTTTTGTACGACTGAAAGGCGTTTTGTGCCGTTGAAAAAATGCTCATTGTGAGAAAAATTGCTAATAATATAAAGTGTTTCATTCTTCGTCGTCGGTTTCGTCGGAAGATTCTTTGTCGATAATTACTACAAACTCACCCTTGGGAGGCTTAGCGTTGAAAGCAGCGATAAGTTCGTCGGGAGTGCCGCGAAGGGTTTCTTCGTAAATCTTTGAAATTTCGCGCGATATGGATACTTTCCGGTTTTCGTCAAAGTATTTCTTTATCTCTTCCAATAGTTTAAGTATTCGGTAAGGTGACTCGTACAAAATGATTGTAATATTAAGACTTGCCCAATAGGTAAGTTTTTTCATACGTCCCTTTTTCTGGGGAAGAAATCCGGCAAAAAGGAAACTCTCGCACCCAAAACCCGAATCCACAAGGGCAGGCACAAAAGCCGTAGCACCGGGCAGACATTCCACTTCAACACCAAGGTTAATACACTCACGCACAAGCATAAATCCTGGGTCGGAAATTGCGGGTGTACCGGCGTCGGAAATTAGTGCGATATTCATACCGCCGTAAATCTGTTGCGCATAACGCTCACAGGTTTCGTGTTCGTTAAACTTGTGGTGACTTGCCGTGCGGGTGGTAATGTCAAAATGTTTGAGCAGTCCTGCGCTTGTGCGGGTATCCTCACAGAGAATCAAATCAGCCTCTTTGAGAATGCGTATCGCGCGGAAAGTCATATCCTCTAAATTGCCCACAGGCGTGGGTACGATATAAAGTTTTGCCATATTAATAATCTGTTACAAAGTCTTTTACAAGTTTAAAAATACCGTCATAAGCCGGCATTGGAATCGTCTCGGCACGGTCGTAGATATTGTGATACTCCTTGTACGTTCCGAGGGTGTAAATATACAAACTTTTTACGCCTTTCTTATAAAAAAAATAGTGGTCGCTGTTGGCAGCCTCTCCCCTACTTTGAATTATGGGTACGTAATTATTTGTATTATTGATATTTACAAGAAAATCAAACTCATCTTTCAGCACCGAACCGTTAACCACCATAATGCCCTCGTCGCCACTGCCAAGCATATCTAAGTTGATGAGTGTCTTGATTTTAGACAAAGGGAAATAAGGATTTCGAGTGTAATAATAACTGCCGAGCAAACCGATTTCCTCGCCGCTAAAAAGAATAAAGGCAATGGAATAATGCTGTTTGGGCATATTGGCAAACTCACGTGCAAGGTCTAAAACCATAGCCGTACCCGACGCATTGTCGTGAGCACCAGGGAAATAGGCATCGCGTCCGAGAGTGCCCACGTGGTCGTAATGAGCAGTTATCACCTTAAAAGTATCAATTTCACCTGGAAGAATACCTATTATATTATGTGTGATATATCCGTGTTTTAATTGAACATCAAGTTTAAATAGCGCACGTTTTTTATTATGAATCAAGGATTTATCTATGTAAAATTTTGTTATTTTATCCTGATGGTTAGATATACCCTGAGGAGGAAGTTTGTCCACAGCAAACAACGCCACATCAGCCACTTGCAGCGTATCGTATTTACGAAAAACCTTTGAAAGTTTGATAGCGCAGTTAACCGATTGACTTGATGGATTCACCACAAAATCTCTACCCGCTTTCAAAGTATCCTTGCCAGCAACGATAAACGCGTCACCATCAAAAACATTTGCAGTGAGGGCAAACGGTTGCATTATTGGTTTGATACCGAGCGATTTAAACTCATTACACAAAAAATCAGCCGCCAACGAATCGCCACCAAAGGTATATCCACGACCATGAAATTCGGGGCTGCACAATGATTTTAGAATTTTTCGTGCATAATCTTGATTTTGAGCCGCAAGAGGCAGCACAAATACAACCGAAATTATTACCAATACAATTTTTTTTAACATATTTTTATTTAAAATAGGTTACAAAGATACATTTTTAATAAAAAAAAGGTGGTGTATGAAAATAAATTTGTAATTTTGGGTGTTTTTAAAAACGATAATTTTAATTTATAGCAATATGAAAAAACTAATTCTATTAGCAACGGCATTTGCAGCCGCTTCTACATTCTTCTCTTGCAATTCAGGAGAAATTGAGCGCCTTCGCGCACAGAACGACAGTCTTCGTAGCGTAGCCACCACAGGAGGCATCCAAATCGACGAATATTTCGCCGCATTCAACCAAATTCAGGACAACCTCAAACAAATCAAAGAGAAAGAACAGATTATCACTGTTCGCACAGGTGACGGTCAAGAACTCACAAGTTCGCAAGCCGACGCTATCAACGAGGACATTCTCAGCATCTACGACCTCTTGTTGAAAAACAAGCAGACCATCGCCGACCTCAACAAAAAAATGCAGAAAGACGGCGTTAAAAACAAAGAGATGGCAAAAACCATCCAACTTCTTACTCAGCAAGTTACCGAGAAAGACAACGAAATTACTGATTTGAAAGACAAACTTGCAAAACTTAATTTCGACGTTGAACAACTCAACACTCAGGTGGCTCAGTTAGACTCTACATTGCAGGCAGAGCAAGAGGCAAGCGCAGAAAAATCTGAAATCATTTCGGCTCAAGACCTCGCTCTCAACACTGTATATTACGTAGTTGGCTCTAAAAAAGAACTTATGAACCGCAACGTAATCTCTCGCGAAGGTTTGTTCAAAGGTTTGAAAATTGGCGACAGCTTCGACCGTGAATATTTCACCAAAGTGGATATGCGTTCGCTCAACGAAATTCCTTTGAATGTTAAAGACATTGAGCTTCTTTCTACCCATCCTTCAGGCAGTTACAACCTTGTTAAAACAGGTAGCAACGTTAGCAAACTTGAAATCACCAACCCCGAAGCATTTTGGGAGCGTAGCAAATTCCTCGTTATGATGGTTAAGTAAAAAACTTTGAAAACATAATAAAAAAGCGAGAACTTTTTGGGTTCTCGCTTTTTTTATGATAACATATTGATAAGAGCCATTAAATCAGAAATTTCGGCATCTACTTTATATCCACATTCTTTGCCCTTTCGGTTAAAGAAAACACATTTTAAACCGTAATCCACAGCGCCGGCAATATCGGCATCAGGGTCGTCGCCAATAACGAGAGATTGGGCAGGAATTGCACCTGTTTTTTCAAAGGCGTAATCAAAAAAAGCACGTGACGGTTTCAACGCTCCCGCCTCATCGCTAATTATCGACATATCAAACAGATGCTCAATACCAGAATTGCGCATTTTGCGTTTTTGAACTTCGAGAAAACCATTGGTGATAACATAAAGTTTATAACCACGTGATTTTAAAGTTTTAAGCATCTCCTCAGCCCCGGGAACAAGTTCTTTTTTGTATGTGGTAGCATCAAGATAAGCCTCGTTTACTTTCATCGAAAGTTCAAAATCATCCAAACCTAAATTTTTAAACGTTTGATTAAAACGAGTGCGGATAAGTTCCTCTTTAGTGATTTTCAAATTGCGGTAATCAGCCCAAAGGCCATCGTTAACTTTGTAATATTCAGGCAAAAAGTTTTCTATCGGTCCAAAATGTTTTTCCAAATGGTATTTATTGTAACTCTCAATCATAGCAAGTTTCGAGTTAGCCGAAAAATCCCAAACGGTATTGTCCCAATCAAAAAACAGATATTTTATATTGCTGAATATCATAAGTTTAATGTAATTTACCAATCAATCTTAAAAATTCTTCACGAGTAGAAACGTTTTTATGAAAAATTCCTGTAAAAGCCGACGTGGTGGTAACCGAATTTTGTTTCTGCACTCCGCGCATCATCATGCAAAGGTGGCTTGCCTCTATCACCACAGCAACTCCGAGGGGATGAAGGGCGTTTTGAATACAGTCGCGAATCTGCATAGTAAGGCGTTCCTGCACTTGAAGACGGCGTGAATATGCGTCAACCACACGGGCAATTTTGCTAAGTCCTGTTATACAGCCGTTTGGAACGTATGCCACGTGAGCCTTTCCAAAAAAAGGCAGCAAATGATGTTCGCAAAGTGAATATAGTTCGATGTCTTTTACAAGCACCATCTGCGAATAATCTTCTTTAAAAATTGCGCCCTCAAGAATTTTCTGAGGGTCGGTGTAGTAGCCTTGAGTGCAAAACTGCATAGCCTTAGCCACACGCATAGGAGTATCTTTAATTCCTTCACGCTCAGGGTCGTCGCCCACAGCGGCAAGCATATTGCGCACCGACGAGGCTATTGTTTGGGTGGTATCTTCTTTATATCGTTCTACCTTTACGTAGCGGGTTTTCTCATCGAGAGAAAGTCCCTGTTGTATAAAATCAATCATCGCTTTGGCAATTGTATTTTTTTATTAAATTTGTAGTTGCAAAAGTAAACCAATTTTTTCTAACAAATGCAAAATTAAATGGAACATTGCCTTAAAGTTTTGATTTGCGCATCTACCGAAGGCGAAATTGCGGGCATAAAACCCTCCGAAACCGTCGACACACTCGTTACGGGGGTGGGTTATTTTTCTACAATATATAATCTTACGAAGAGACTACTTTTGCACGAATATTGCTTAGTATTCGCAGTAGGCATTGCGGGCGATTATCGTTTGGATAATCCAGTGCCGCAGTTGTATGTGGTAAACAACGCAAGGTTTGCCGACACAGGATTTGAAGGCGAGAACGGCGAGTTTGTTCCGCTTGTAGGGTCAAAATTTATGCCGGGCAACCAGTTTCCGTTTAGCAACGGTGTGATACACAGCCACATTGCTCAGCATTTTGCTCAGCATTTCGGTGTAGATATGTGCACCGTCAACACTGTAAACCAAACCCGCACTGATAGGAAATACATCGAAAAGATGTTAAAAAAATTTCCTGCCGAAATAGAGACGATGGAAAGTGCCGCGTTGCATTATGTGGCGCAGTTACAAGGAGTTCCGATGATAGAAATACGTGCTACATCTAACCATGTGGCACCCAAGAGTTCAGAAAAATGGATAATATCAGAAGCTGTTGATATGCTTAACATTTTTTTAAACAAACAGATTTTGAACAAAGACATTAACGATTTAACAAGAATAATTTGCCAATATTGAGCAAAATAATTACTAATTTAGCCGCATGAAAAAATGGCTGTGTAACATAAGGATACTGATAACAACGGCACTCACTCTTTGGTGCAGTACCGGCTTGTTGGCACTGCCTTGCGGCGACCTCAACTGCAAAATTACACAGATTATCATCAACACCGACACTCTGATAGAATACAATGCCAACGCATTAGCATCAAACCCAATTATCAGAATGCCTTACGACCACAATAGCATTAAATTTGTGTTTTTGGGCGAAAGCGATGATCCAAACTGTCAAGGAAAAATTGAATATTGCACTTTTCTCGAAAACTACAACGAAACATGGACTCCATGGTCAAACCTGCGCGAAGCCGATTTTGTAAACCTTCGCGATGGCAACTATGTTTTTAAAGTCCGCGCCAAATATTCCGACGAAATTATTAGCGATATAGCCGAATACAAATTTTCGGTAAAGCCACCATTTTTTCGTTCAAAATGGGCGTATATCATGTATTTTCTGATACTTGCATCTACAGCCACTATTATTGTATATATCTACAAACGTTCGTTTAACAAAGAGAGAAATTCGCTACTTTCGCAGCTCGAAGAACGCACACAAGGACTTATCGAAACCAATTACCAACTAAAAAAGCAAAAAGATTCGCTCGACAAAACCATCAAAGACCTCTCGATGCTTTCGTCGTCAGGTCAAAATATTATCAAAAACCTATCAATCAAAGAGATTTCAGTTGCATGTTTTAAAGAACTTAACAATTTTTTCAAAACCGACAATCTAAGCATAGGCATTTTCAACGCTGTGCACAATAGTCTCGACTTTTCAGCTTTTATTATGGATGGCGAACTTTTGCCATTTGCCAGATACAATTTAGACAACATCGACAATATGCACGTTTGGAGTTTTCTAAATCAAAAATCGGTTGTGCTCGACGATTATAAAAACCAAATTTGCGAATACATAGCCCCTGAATACAAACCTGATACAGATTTATGCGGCTCGGCTGTATTTATCCCACTGTTCGACAATGATATGGCTGTGGGTGTAATGTCGCTTACCAGTGCCGAAAAAAACTATTTTTCTAACTACATAATCAGCATTATTCACAACTTTGCCACATACGTTGAAACTGCAATCGCAAATTTCTACATTTTCCGCAAACTAAACACACAAAAACGTTTATTAGAAGATCGTGGCACTCAGTTAGAAGAAACCTACAACAATCTAAAACTTTCGCAAGAAACCGTTGCCAAAGTCAACAGCGAACTATCAAAACTTTCGCTCGCCGTAAAAAATACCGACAACGCAGTATCAATTTTTGATGCAGACGGCAATCTCGAATACGTTAACGTAGGATACGAAAAAGCTTACGGATACACATTCGACGAGGTAATGAGCAAAAACCTCAATATCGAAAACGCTTTTAAAGATTCTGTGGTAATAGATTATTACCGAAAGGTTTACGCCGATGGCAAATCGTTAACATTCCCTCATTCAAACACCACAGCCAACGGTCGCACGATTTGGTTACAAACAACACTCACTCCGATTCTCAACGACGACGGAAAAACTGTAAATCAAATAGTTGTAGTAGAATCGGATATTACTGAGCAGAAAAAAGCCGAACAAGAAATTCTTAAACAGCGCAACGAAATCGACATCAAAAACAAAGACCTCACCAAAAGTATCGAATACGCATCAATTATCCAAAAGGCTCTCATGCCCGACGAAGATGATTTTAGGCATTTTTTCAACAAAGTGTTTATCTTAAATATGCCCAAAGACATTGTTAGTGGCGACTTCTTTTGGATTGCACAAAAATTTGGACGCAAATATTTTGCAGTGTGCGACTGCGCAGGGCACGGAGTTCCGGGTGCGTTTGTAAGTCTTATGGGTAAGATGTTTTTGGATGAAATACTGCACAACGTTAAGCTTGAAGATTCTCCCGCAGTTATAATTCGCAAACTCAACGACAAAATGCACGAATCGGTATCGAGCCTTAGCAACAAGGTGGGCGGAATTGATGGAATGGACCTCAGTTTCTGCATTATTAATTCGCGCAATACAATGCTACAATACGCAGGAGCTTACCGTCCGCTGTTTTTAGTGCGCAATGGCGAACTCATAAAAGTGCTTCCCGACCGTTGCTCGCTTGGTAATATTGACGCCAACGACGATTTTAAATTCACCAATCACGACATTCCACTTAAAGACAACGACTTAATAGTACTAACATCCGACGGATACGCTGATCAGTTTGGTCACGCTAACGGGAAAAAACTTGGACGTGGAAATTTTGCAGATCTACTCGTCAAGGCCGACAAACTCGACACAAGCGAAATGGCAAACTTTTTCTACACATATCACCGAGAATGGAAAGGCAACTTAGAACAGGTAGACGACATTTTAATTGCAGGTATTCGCATTGAGTTCAACACAGCCGAAAAGCTTTACGACGACGATGACGAAGAAGAATAACCTCTTAAATCCTTAATAATATGATAAAAAAATTACTATTACTCACCGCTATTATTTCATTTGCTTTCACAGCCAAAGCACAGTGGTTTGTAGGCGGCAACGCATCTGTAAACATTCAAAATGCCAACATTTACGCTAACATAGCTCCCGAATTTGGACGACGTTTTGTCAATGGAAAACTTTCGGTGGCACTTTCGCCCTTTGCTTCGTACTACAAAACAAGAGGCAACGACCCACAATCCACATTTGGAGGGCGTGCATACGCTACATTCGATATTTACGATGGATTTTACGCTGTGGGAGGATTTCAAATAGAAAGCTACAAACGCTACGAAGGCGAAGGTCGCAAATGGCAGGTATCATTGCCTATTGGTGCAGGCTATCGCAAATGCATGGGTCATCTATGTGTTTATGCCGAAGTAACTTACGACCTTCTCTTTAACGATAATTCATACGGCGAAAACCCATTAATAAGAGCGGGTGCCAACTATAGTTTTTAGCACCCGCCCGATATTCACTATCAAAACACTATTGGTTAAAATCTAAATTTGGTAAGTTCTTCAAACTCCTTTGCACGTTTTTTAACCATTTCGTCGGTAAGAAGTTGGAGATTTTCTGTGCCAAAACGTTCGCAACAGAAACTACCCATAATGCTACCGGCAACCACTGCTGATTTCACAGTTTCAAAATCGGTCTTGCCTTTGGCTGCAATGTAGCCTGAGAATCCGCCTGCAAAACTGTCGCCTGCACCTGTGGGGTCGCAAACGTTTTCCAAAGGCAATGCGGGAGCGAAAAACATCTTGCCATCTTTTGAGAACAGCAAAGCACCGTTGTCGCCTTTCTTGATAATCAGATAGCGGAGACCACGGCTAAGGATTTTCTTAGCGGCTGTAGGAAGCACAAACTCACCCGAAAGCTGACGAGCTTCCTCGTCGTTGATTGTCAAGACATCCACCATAGAGATAGTTTCGTCGAGTTCGTCGGGAGTGTTGTTCATCCAATAGTTCATGGTATCCATAATTATCAGCTTGGGACGACGGCTCATCTTTTCGATAATCGCCTTCTGTATCGAAGGAGTGATATTACCGAGCATTAGCACGTCGGCATCCTGATAACGCTGTGGCACTTCGGGCTGAAAATTGGCAAAAACATTGAGTTCGGTGGTAAGTGTGGTGCGCTGGTTCATATCCTTATTATATTTGCCAGCCCAAAACATTGTTTTGCCTTTCTTCTCTACAATAACACCATCGGTGTTGACATTTTTGGAGTGAAGAATTTCAAAATATTCGTCGGGGAAATCACCACCCACAACAGAAATGATTCCGGCATCTACCTTAAAATAGCTTGCTGCCAATGCGATATAAGGAGATGCTCCGCCAATAATTTTGTCGGTTTTGCCCATAGGGGTCTCAATTGCGTCAAACGCGAGACTTCCTGCTACTGCTAATTTTTTCATATAATCATGTGTAAGAATTAAATTTTCTTTTTGGCAAATATAAAAAAAACGGCACTGAATACAAAATTCAGTGCCGCATAATTTTATGAAAAAAAATTATTCAGCGTTAATTTCATCCTCGCCGCCGATAAAGTCGAATCCTGTGTATTTGCGCAATACCTCGGGAATTTCGATACGGTCGCCTTTTTGATAGTTTTCGAGAATAGAAGCCACGATACGGGGCAATGCAAGACCGCTGCCGTTGAGTGTGTGGCAGAGTTTTGTACGTTTGTCGCCGTCTTCTTTGAAACGGAGTTTCAAACGATTAGCTTGATAAGATTCAAAGTTAGAAACTGAACTTACCTCAAGCCATTTTTGCTGAGCAGCGCACCAAACCTCAAAATCGTAGGTCATAGCCGATGTAAAGCTCATATCACCGCCGCAAAGACGGATGATACGGTAAGGCAGACCAAGTTTTTTAACCAAGCCTTCTACGTGAAGAACCATGATTTCTAATGCTTTGTACGATTTGTCGGGATGAACGATTTGTACAAGTTCTACTTTGTCGAACTCATGCAAACGATTAAGACCCTTAACGTCAGAACCGTAGCTACCAGCCTCACGACGGAAACACGGAGTGTAGGCACAGTGGCGGATAGGCAACTGGCTGGCATTGAGAATCATATCGCGGTAGATATTGGTAACAGGCACTTCGGCTGTGGGCACGAGATAAAGGTCGTCTTGCTCACAGTGATACATCTGACC
>JAGCDD010000029.1 GCA_017651345.1 Bacteroidales bacterium
CTTTGTCATCACCTAACGTATTAAGTTTAAAATATTTATGACTATCGTAGTCATAAATATAATAATTGTTTTCCTTGCAGCGATAATCCATAATGTAGTATTTCCCTTTGGATAAAAGTTTAGGTTCTTTGCTCTGATTTGTAAGTATATAGAACGACCACTTAGGGTGATTGTAGTATAGGATTACAAGATTTGAGTTTGCCGTGTCTGACGATGTTAAAATGTGAGGACTGACATTTTCGGAAATCAAGACTTTGTTTTCTTCGGGAGAATCTCCAAGCAGGACGAGATTGTAACTGTCATCTTTCTTATTCTCTACAATGCAATAATTGCTTCCGTTCCAATAAAAAGGTTTTTCTATATTGCCTGCAACTTTAAGTATAAGTTCAGGTTCACGGTGGTTCTTTGTAAGACGGTAAAGAAATTCTTCATCATCTTTTTGAGCCAAAAACCAATGAATATCAGGATTTTGAGGTATTGTTTTTGAAACATTTGACGATAAAATCAATTTGATTCTATTTGTTCCCGACAAAATTGTTTCGTCTTCCTTTTCAGGATCGTCGTTCAGTATTACAAGTTTTTGTTTATAAGTGTCCCCCGTTCGGTCTGGTATCACGGCGTAGCAGATTCCGTTCCAAAAAAGAGAATATATTATTTCTTCGTGCTTGAACGGCGAGATAAAATGTCCGTTGCTTTCTTCGCTCTGTTTTGGAAGAAAAACACCTTCTTTGCCGTCCTTGAAGGCGTAAATTAACTTGTTGTCTAAATTTGATGTCAATTCGTACACTTCCTTAATTTTGTCATATTCAAAATCAAGAATAATTTCTCCGTCAGGCGAAAGCAACCCGCGTTTACATTCCTTATCATTTCGGCGCACTGCACGAATCCCTGTTCCGTGCCACGGTGGCAGAATCTTATAGTCGGGGAAAACATCCTCTGCATTGGTGTTGATTAAGTGTCCGCCATCTATTTCGTCATCTTCGGGTTCTTCTATATACAAGAAACTTGTAGCGAAGGTTGGTTTACCGTACTTTTCTGACGGGTAAAAATATCGTTGGAGTTTTTGCCGGTAATATTCAGAAAGGTTCAAAGTTCCTTCGTTCAATTCATAAACAGAATACGGAAGTGATGCGATTAAATTCTCAAAAGGTGCCGACTCTCGATAGTCGTCAACGCCGATAACGACAAATTCATTATAAAACCAGTCCCATTCCCGCTCCAATCTCGGACCCGTTGACGCTCCTATCCAAGAACGAGTACCGCTATAATATTCAAGTTTTTTCTTTCCTTTGGTTCTTGCAATTATGAAATAGTTGTCTCCTCCGCCATATTTGAAGTCAATAGTCAGATATTTGAATGGTGTAACGATTTTATCATCCACCTTTAACGCCCATTTTTTTCGGCACATAAATTTTCTCTGCGAAACGGCGTAATATTTTTTACCTTGGTAATCAAAAAGATATTTTTCTAAATCGGTTGTTGAATATGCAGCAGCCGAGAATAAAATTGTAATTAAAAATGTCAAAATTGAGAGCTTCATTTTGTTTAGTGTTATGTCGAAAAAGTTTGTTGCAAAGTTAAAATAAAACTTGCTATTTCAGAAAACAACAAATTATTAGGTTTGATTGCATTGGATGATTATTCGGTGGTGGTGATGGGGCGTGAGGATTGATGGTGCTTTTCTCAAAAACTGTATGAAATCGGAGGGTCAAATTGCAAAAAACCGTAAGAAATCGGAGGGTGAAACCTCAAAACGCTTTTTTATTATCTTATTTATAATTGTTTTCCCAAATATTTTTATTATTTTTGCCGTAAATAAGACGCAAATATTATGGGACTCTATATCAATTTAGGCAACAATGGTTTCCGCACCGCACGCAACAGCGAATACGTGGACAAGTCGGGACTGATTGGCGTTGTTAACAGAACGCTTGACACTGAATATAAGTTTACTTGTGTGAGCCGCTGCCGCAGGTTTGGTAAATCTATGGCGGCAAAAATGCTTAGCGCGTATTACGACAGGTCGTGCGATTCGCGCCCATTGTTTGCGGATTTAGAGATTGCAAACGATCCTACATTTGAGGCGCACCTCAACAAATATTCGGTGATTTTCATTGATATGAGCAATTTTACACCAAGATTCAAGGACGAGCTGAATATTATTGGGCATATTGACAGCGAAGTTAAAAACGAACTTCTCTCAATGAATCCCGATGTCAAAGTCTCTGACTCCGACGACCTTATGAACTGCCTTGTGCGTGTTCACGATGCCACTGGCGACAGGTTTGTGCTGATAATTGACGAATGGGACGCTATCTGCCGCGAATTTAAGGCGGGCAGCGAGGCAATGGATCGTTACGTTACTTGGCTCCGCAGAATGTTCAAGAGCATTAACGCCGCTGATGTGTTTGCTGGCGTTTATATGACGGGAATCCTGCCTATCAAAAAATACAAAACAGAATCGGCGTTGAACAATTTCATTGAGTATTCGATGATTATTCCGGGCGAATTTGCACCTTATTTCGGATTTACAAAAGACGAAGTTTCCAAACTATGCGAAAAAAACGATATGGATTTTGCCGAGGTTGAGCGTTGGTACGACGGATATATTATTGGCAAACAAAAATCAATGTTTAATCCCAACAGCGTGATGACCGCTATGCGACAGCAAGTTTGCGGCAATAATTGGGGAAAGACAGGCGCATACGATTCTGTTTCTACATATATCCAAATGAATTTTGAAGGCTTGAAAGACGACATTTTGAAAATGCTTTCGGGTTCTCGTGTTAAGGTGAACACCACTAAGTTTCAAAACGATATGTCGATA
>JAGCDD010000372.1 GCA_017651345.1 Bacteroidales bacterium
GCAGAAATAAAAAGTCGCTATCATCTTAATTCAAAAGGTGTTATAAACCAATACTCCTTTGATTTTGACAATGCTGTTAAAAACTTCCGATACAAAAAGTTCGCAAAATACGACCGAGAATGGCTCTATTTTATAATTGATTGTCGCAGCGGCAAAAACGTATGGTCTCAATATGATATTATTGAAGGAGGAGTAGCCAACGACCGTGTTATTGATACCGTTGAAGCGTTTATTGCTGGGCAAATTGATGAAGATAAGGCACTTGGTGAACTATCAAAACATCAACCAAATAATCAGATTTGCATTATTCGTCAAATTATTATTGATAATTATCTTAAATTTGAAAAATCGATTAACCTTAAATAACTATGCTAAGCGACTTATTAATGTGGAATAAAATCGGGCGGATTGTTATGCTACTTGCTAAACGCCTTAGAATCAGCCCCGAAAGGGCATTTGATTTATTCTACACCTCAGAAACAAACAAACGCCTTCACGATAGCACCACCTTGCTCTACACTTTCGGTGATATGTATATTGTTGAAGATGTTGTAAGAGAATTACAAAAGTAAATTAATCATATAATAAATTGAGGACTAATAGGCTCAAAAAAAAAGAGGGTTACCATCAGCAACCCTCTTTTTTTATAATTGAGTAGATATTATTGTGCCACCACAACCTTCTTTCCTTTGGTTTTTACGTAGTAGTCGTGGTCGTATTGGCTTTCGCAATAGATGCCGGGGAGGTAGAATTCGCCAAGGTAGGCGGCGTTGAGACGGACGCGGCAGCGGATAGAGTTGCCGGGTTGAAGTTTGAAGAATGTGTACACACGGTCGTCGCGCTTGTCGATGTAGCGGACATTGCCGTAGTAATCTTCGTTGCCGTCATTGTCAAGGAATTCAACATCTACATCCAAAATCTCCCATCCTGAGGGGAAGATGCTGGTGAGGGCGAGGTCGTCGACACGATATTGACTCGTGTTGGTAACAGTAACAATTGCGTCGAAATCTGTTCCCTGTGCTATGCGCGAGGGGTCGATAACGTCGTTGCCCGATTTAAACTGCATTTTAGCGGTGAGGTTCGACGATTGCGGCACTTCGGTACCGTTGGCAGGTACGCCCGTGTTGGTAACCTCCACATACACAATGCTGTTGCCCGAATTTTTGAATTTCACTATACGAGGCTGAGTGCCGTCAACATCAAGTTTGCCGGTGTAGAAAGCGCGGTTGTTGTTGGCATTAACGGTTTTGCCATTATAGGTATAGGTGCAGGCTATGTCGGCAGAGGGTTTATACTTGTTGAAATATTGACTGAGAGCCACAAGCGAGAATGCTGTGGTTTGAGTGCTCATCCAACGGTCGGAGTTAACATAGTCGGCAATCTGTTTGGCTATTGTGAAAGCCTTTTCTTGTTGGTTGGTTTCGCAGTAGGTTTGCAACTCAATAGCGCGCTCTTTTATAGCCGAATAGTAAGTTTCGGTGTAAGAGAACGAACGCTCGGATTTAAACTGTTTTGCAAGAATCTCCTTGGCTGTGCTTGCCTTGCCTGCCACAGCGTAAGCCGCAGCA
Source organism: Bacteroidales bacterium (assembly GCA_017651345.1). Lineage (GTDB taxonomy): Bacteria > Bacteroidota > Bacteroidia > Bacteroidales > UBA3824 > UBA3824. The sequence goes on from JAGCDD010000372.1 coordinate 1,569, forward strand.
AGATGGTATTTGGCGTGGTTCGAGAGGTTTGAGTTCTCTTTCAAGCGGTTCATAGCCGAAGTGAGGGGTTCGCCCGAAAGCGCAAGCACATAAAGTCGGTATGCCTGAGTGAGATACGAGTCGGCATTAGATCCGTACCAATTTTGCGCTTGGTCTTTTTCAAACTTCTGCCATTTTTTCAGCACGTCGGCATTAACGGCAAAACCCTTTTTCTGCGCCTCTATCAAGAAATGACCAGCGTAAGAAGTTACCCAAAGGTCGGGATAACGCTCGTTTGGCCAATAAGAGAATCCGCCCGACGATACTTGCTGCTTGTAGATTTTTTCGATAGCCTTTTTAACATTGTCCTCGGCGCGAGCCTTATCGTCGGCAGAAAGGTCGGTCATATCGGCAAGGAACAACTGCGGAAATGCCTTAGAAACAGTTTGTTCCATACATCCGTAGGGGTAACCAACAAGGTATTGCAAACGGCTGTTGAAATTCAACGGCATTATCGACGAAATATTTATTACAGCGGTGTTGGAACCTGCTTTGCCAATGGGCGTGAATGCTATTTCGGCAGTTTCGCCTGCGTTAACAGCCTTGGTGATGGTTTGTGTTGATGGTGCGTTGGGTTCGCGGATTTCTACCACAAGGTTCATCACCGACTTGTGACTGCCCGAAGTGGCTGTGATTTCAAAAGTTGCAAAGCCTTTGTCGGAGAGGGTTTCAAGGTCGAATGTGGGCATCTGCTCGCCTTTTTCGGTGAATGTCAAGGTCTTAGTAGATTCTGTTGCCTTCAACCCTTTGTATGTTTTGATTGACACATTAACATTCTTTATAGAGTTGTCGCCGGTGAATACCGAAACGGGGAGTTTGAATTTCTCGTTAGGACCAAGCACGCGGGGGGCGGTGGCAAACACCATAAGAGGCTTGGTAACGGTTGAAGTTTTTTCGGCGTTGCCAAATGCCTTGCCGTTGCCTGCCACTACCATAGTGCGAACCGAACCAAAATATTTGGGCAGTTTAACGGTGTGGGTTTTAGAGCCTCCGCTGATGGTAAACGGTCCTAAGAAAATTGCAACCGACTGTAAATTGTTGGCTTTCTTGGGGTTGAGCATTTGATTTGATTCGTCGCCACCTACACTGAAAATTCTTTCAATCTTGCCGCCGTAAGCACCTATCACATTGTCGAATATGTCCCAAGTTTTTACTCCGAGAGCCTCGCGGGCATAAAAAGCGTCCCACGGATTAGGTGTTTTGAATCGGGTAAGGTCGAGCAAACCATCGTCTACCACGGCAAGTGTGTAAGTCATTGGTTTATTGTCTTGTTCCGAAACTGTAATCTTAACATCTGTCTCTGCCTCCAAATTGTCGGACATTGTGATAACGGGTTTTAGTTTGGTGGCGGGATTCTCGATATTGATGGGCAAAACGCCATACATACGGATAGGCATATCGTTGATAGTCTGCGAGTGAGGCTGCACAATGGTTACAAAAGCGTACACACCAGGCTCCATATTTTCCTGAGCGGTAAATGAGTATTGGGTTTCGCCTTTTTGAGTGTTGATCCATTCGCTCGAAATGGTTTTGGTGCCGCTTTCGATGCTTACGAGGGCGCGTCCGTTTTCGGGAGTGGGAATGGTAAGTTTAACTGTTTCGCCAATGTTGTATTTAGCCTTGTCGGTGGTAAGTAGCACTGTTGTAGCGCCTTGACCCTTCTGAGGATTACGTCCTCGCGATTCGGGCCAATCCATATAGAATACCCTTGTGGTGCTTACGCCTGTGTTAACATCGGTGAGTTTCACCTTGTAACGTCCCCATTCGGGGTAGTTTACGCGGATAGAGAAATTGCCCTTGCCGGTGATGAATTTTGTTTCGGTTTTTAATAAGGTATCGTAGTTTTCAGACTGATAGTTACCGTCTTCCCACCACCAACTCCAACGCATTTTGTAAAATTTCATCTCAATTTTGTGAGCCTTTTCCAACGCCTTTCCATTAGCGTCAACCACAGCCACAGCCACGTTTTGGTCGGCATCAGTTTCCACAGTGCCGTCTTTTTCGTTTTCGAGGCAAACACCCACGTAACTATCGTAGGGACGGCATTTTACAGTTACTTCATCGGTTGAGAAATTACCTCCGTTTTCAAACACGCGGGTGGTGAATATTGCCTTAAACTGCGATGGAGCGTTTTCGTTGTAATCCATTTCGGGCTCAAAAGATACGCTTCCGTTTTGGTCGAGATTGCCCTCGTAGACAGTTGTGGGCTCGTAATCAAGTTCGTAATTATCATTATCAAAGGTGTAACCCTTCCAATTGTCGAAAGTGAGCGGCATATATTTGGCAGAATATTCCGACACCACTTTCAAACCCTTAGCCGATGCTCCGTGAAGCCAACGAGAGTTGATTGTGATACGGTTGCCCGATTTGGTGAGCGGGTCTTTGTTGAACTTAACGTCAATTTTCAGGCGGTTTGGCTTAACGGTTTCGATGCGAACACTTTTGTCAAAACGAGCATCGCCGCAAGTTACCGAAGCCTCGTAGATACCTGTGCGGGCATCGGGCTGCGTAGCAAAATCTATTACATAAAAGTTCTGAGGATTTTTAGTAAGAGTGCGTTTTTCGATAATCTGATAATCAGGATTTTTAACTTGGAAAACAATCGGATGTCCCTCAGGAACAGCAAATTCGGGGTCTTCTTTGATAACGCAGGTGAGGTGCACAGTGTCGCCGGGACGCCATACGCCGCGTTCGCCATAAATGTAGCCTTTGAGACCATCCGCCATACGAGTTCCAGAAACATCAAACCTACTGAGCGACAACGAACTACCATCGTTGAGCGAGATATAAGCGCGGTCTTTGCCGTTTTTGGCAATGGCAAAATATGCGTTTTTGATTTCAGAAAAATCAGCCTCGCCGCTCTTGTTGGTAGATTTGGTGGCAAGCACCTGCTGCTGATAGCCGTAGATTTCTACCTTTGCGCCAGAAACAGGTTTTGCACTCTTCAAATCTGTTACATAAACCTTTACATTATTTTTAAGGTCTTTTTTACAGATAATGCCAATGTTTGAGGCAAGAATATTTTGCGAAATATAGCGGTCGGGGTTGTAGTAAGCCTTGTAGCAGGGGTCGTCTTCGTGATCCCAACGGCTGCCCTCGCCACTGTTGCAATAGTCCCAATCCGACTCGTATTCATCGGGACTCCATTTAACGTCTTTGAGAGCAAGGTCTTTTTCGTCGTCAACGGGGTCAACATCGTCGCACGAATCGCAAACGGCAAGATGACTTTTGCGGAAACTGATTTTTATGCTGTAAATAGCACCGCGTTCTGCCTGTATAAGTTTCGATAAATCAAGACTATAACGTTTCCACGATGAAAGGTCGGTGTCGTTGGCATTGGCAAGGTGAATGGTGCTACGATAAACTGGCACGCCAACGCTTTTGAGGTTGTAAGTATATGTGTTATTGAGACTTCCGTTTTTAATAAATTCCAAAATATTTTGTTCCAACACCTTAACAATAGTAACGTCAACGGCTTTGAGGTTAACCGCCTCAAAAGGATAGATAAGTCCGTTGTCGCTGTCGGGCAGGATAACGCCGTTTCTAACAGTGCGAATTTCGGGGTCGGGTGCGGTAAACTCTATTTTAAACACCTTTTCATCGCTGTATTTGGTGTTGAGGATATTTTGAATACCAGAAAAAACCGACAGTTTAGCCACGCCCTTAACATTGTTGTCGGGGAAAAGGATAATGCTGTTGCCCTCGCACTTGGTTTTGCACGAGATTACGCCGTCGTCGTTGGTAAGTTGCACAAGTCCGTCGAGATTTTGTTTCTCTCTAAGCGGGTCGCTAAATGTGAGTTCCACACGCTGCTCTGCGCCTTTTACCACATCTAACTTGGTAATTTTAAACACGTTGAGCGGTTGAATCTCTGACTTAACCTCGCCTTCGGATTTTGAGTTAATTTCGTTGCCATTGTATTTAATAACAAGGTGACCAAGGGTTTCGGTGCGCACAATATTGTCGATAGAAAAAAGGAACGCATTGCCATCGCGGTCGGTTAACCAATTGATATCCACCTCATTGCCATTAATAAAGGCAGAAACGCATTTTTTGATGCTTTCGGGATTTTCGGTGTCGGAGGTTTTTACAGTACCGTTTACCTTAATGGTTTTGAGAGTTTTGCGGTCGGTGGTAACCTGCTCATCGATTTGCACTTTGAGGTTTTGTTCCACCACCGAAAAACCAAAAATAAAGTTTTTGAGATGGTCTTTGACGTTGGCGATACGGTCGAGTTTGAGGATACCGATATAGTCCTCGCCGCTCTCCAAAGGTTGCGACGGAGTAAACTCGATAGTACGGCTGTCAATTTTTTTGCAAGTGCCTGACACATCGGGCGAAAACTCAAACACATCGGCATTGACTTCGCCCTCGGAAAGATTGCTTGCAAAGTCTTCGGCAAGACGGATTTTGATAGAGGAGTGCTTGCTGAGCATACCGTCGGTGTAGGCGGAAACATACTCGGCAAATTCGGGATTGTCGCAGTTGATAGCGACCGATCTTTTCAGTAGCGCCTTAGTGGCTCCCGCAATCGGAATCACAGCCACAAGTATCGCCACAATAAGCCAAACAGTTGTTTTTTTCATAGGTGGAGATGTTTTAAAACCGTTATTTATTTTTTACAAATATAGTGAATAGTTGCAGAATGAGGAAGGAAATGGAAAAGATTTTTTTGGGAAAGTAACAGATTCAAGATTTTGCGATTTCGACATATTTTAACAAAAAAAAATTTGCGATTTCGACATATTTAATGGATTATGTACAGATTTTCAATTACTTATATTTTTCATACAAACAACTTATTCCCCCTTACTCAGCCGTTGTATCTTATCAATATTCAAACTTCTTGCTGAGGCGTCGAATATCTCTTTGTAGATGCCGCCTTGACGGTAGATTTCGTCGGGATTGCCGTGCTGCTCTACACGTCCCTCTTTTAGGGCATAAATCATCTCAGAATCAATAATTTGCGATATAGAGTGCGAAATAATTACCACAGTGCGGTTTTGCTTGATGGCATCAATGGCATTTTTGATTTGCTCGGTGGCAACAGCGTCGAGACTTGCCGTAGGTTCGTCTAAGAATATTATCGGCGGATTTTTGAGAAACATACGTGCAATGGCAATACGCTGCTGTTGTCCGCCAGAAAGTTCGTTGGCATTGGTCTTGAAACCGTCGGGCATTTTTACAATCATATCGTAGATGTAGGCTTTTCTGGCGGCATCTTCCACCTCCTCAAAAGTGGCGTCGGGCTTGCCATAACGGATGTTTTCTTCGATTGAGCCGTCGAAAATGTGATTTTTTTGAAGCACAAGACCGATGTTTTCGCGCAGATACTGAGTGTCCCAATCGCGAATGTCCACGCCGTCGAGTTTGATAGTGCCTGTCTGCGGTTCGTAAAATTTGTCTAAAAGGTTGACAATTGTGCTTTTGCCTGCGCCCGAAAGTCCCACAAAGGCAGTAATTTTGCCCGGCTGAATATTCATATTGATATTTGTAAGTGCCTTAGTGCCATTAGGATAGGTAAAGTCTACATCGGTGATTTCAAAATTGCCGTAAACCTTGGCAGGACGGTGGTGTCCGCTCTGTTCTATGTCCTTATCGTTGTTGAGAATATCAAAAAATCCCTCGGCATAAATAAGCGCGTCGTTGAGGTTGTCGTAAATCATATGCAGTTGGCGGATGGGCATAGTAACGTTGGCAAAGAGCATAATGTGATACATAATTTTGCCGATGGTCATTCCAGGGTAATCGATAAGCACAAGATATGCCGTGAGGATTATAATCAAAACTGTACCAATCTGTTCGGTAAAAGTTTTGAGCGAATTAAATAGAAA
>JAGCDD010000373.1 GCA_017651345.1 Bacteroidales bacterium
GCAAAAATTTGCATACGAAATCAAGGAGCGCACGCCGCGCAATTATGGATTTTCGGACAAAGACCTGATTTATATGCTGATGCCCGACCGCTTTGCAAACGGCGACCCGCAGAACGACAATGTTGCCGGTTTCCTCGAAAAAGCCGACAACTCCAACCCCGACGGACGGCACGGCGGCGACATCAAAGGCATAGACGACCACATCGACTATTTCAAAAAACTTGGAGTTACTGCACTGTGGATCAATCCGTTGTTGGAAAACAATATGCCCGCCTACTCGTACCACGGCTATGCGATTACGGATTTTTACAAGGTGGACGCACGTTTTGGCAGCAATGACGATTACCGCCGTCTCGCAGACAATCTCCACAACAACGGCATCAAGTTGATAATGGATATGGTGTTCAATCATTGTGGCTCCAACAACTTCTTGTTCAAGGACTTGCCGGATTCCACGTGGTTTCATTTTTGGGACACTTACACCACGTCCAACTATCGCGGCACTATCTGTTTTGACCCTCACGCCTCGCAAAACGACTTGAAATATATGCTCGACGGATGGTTTGACCGCACGATGCCCGACATCAACCAAAACAATGAAAAATTCCTCAACTACCTGATTCAAAACTCGATATGGTGGGCGGAATATCTCGGTCTCGACGGCATCCGTATGGACACTTATCCCTACAACGACAAGTACGCAATGCAAAAATGGTGCGACCGTATGCACAAGGAGTTCCCCGGATTTTCGTTGCTTGGAGAATGTTGGCTCAATGACAATCCTTTCATCACCTACTATTCCAACGGCGTCAAAAACCTCGATGGCTACACTTCGGGACTCGACCACGTAACGGATTTTCCGCTGACATTTGCGATGAACCGTGGTTTCCAAGAGGCTGACGGCTGGGACACTGGATTGCTGCGCGTATATCAAAATTTTGTGTCCGATTATTTGTTGCCGCATCCCGAAAAGAATATCATTTTCATTGACAATCACGATGTTAACCGCATTATGACCGATATGAAAGGCGACATTGACAAGGTGAAGATGATTTACACGCTTGTACTCACTCAGCGCGGCATACCGTGCATATATTACGGCAGCGAGATGCTCTACGAAAGCGAAAAGTCCGGCGACGGCTACAAGCGCAAAAATATGGTAGGCGGTTGGCAAGGCGACTCCAAAAACGCCTTCACCGGCGAAAATCTCACAGCGAAGGAGAAGGATATGTTGAATTTTATGACCAAACTCGCCAACTTCCGCAAATCGTCCAACGCATTCTCAGGCAAGATGATACACTTTGTGCCGCAGGACGGGGTTTACGTCTATTTCCGCATCAACGGCGGCGAGAAGGTGATGGTGGTCATCAACAGTTCTGACAAGGAAAAGACATTGGATCTCAGCCGCTTCACCGAGTGTCTTGGCGGCGTGAAGTCGATGAAAAACATCCTTGCCAACGATGCTGCTGTGCAACTGCCCGCAAGCATCAAGGTAGCCAAAAAAACTCCTCAGGTGTGGAAGTTGAATTAATAAAATAAGAAAAAAATTTGGAAAACAAGGGCGTAATTATTATTGCGTCCTTGTTTTTTTTACTTATTACATAACCAACAAGATAATAAATTACTCTTCTTTTTTATATATAATTCCTGTTGTCCACATTGTATCAATGTCGAATGCACAATATATTTTTATATTGTCAACGTATCGATAGTTAATTTCGTGCATGCCTCTATGGTATATCCATCCACCATAATCACGCCATTCCTCTATTAGAGTGTACCGATTGAGACTGTCGTATTCAGTTCTTGTATATTGATTTCCTCGCCAAGTATGTTTTATTATTAATGTATCATTTTGATAATTAGGGTCTTTGTAATAATATACTTGTCGGTATTTATCTTTGGGCGTATGAGAAATTTCGATTTTCTTATGTTTCCTATACTTTATTTCAAGATTCTTTTTGTCTGTTCCAATTATACCGACCAATCTATTTCGAGCATCATATTTATTTGTATATTGGATAGTATCTACTTTTTCTATTTTTTTCTCTCTGTAATTAATCTTTATTAATGTGTTCAAAGATCCAAGCGAGTCGTATGTATAAAATTTGTTGGAACCTCCATAAGAATATAACCATCCATAATCCCGTTCTTCAATTATTTTGCCGTCAATATAAAATTTTTCGTCAGTTACTCGTGTAATGAATTCTTTAACAATCATTGTATCGCCTTGATATTTGTATGTTGTCATTGAATCCAATATTTTGTGATGAAGATGACTTAAATCTGCTTTGTATTCGTTAACTAATTCGCCGTTAATATAAGTTTTTGTATTCTTGCATATTGTTTCTGATCGTCTTACAATCGCTGTGTCACCCACATAATTATAGGTAGCAATAGTGTCATAAATTTTGTAAGAAAAATGATCTTTTTCCAATATCACATCGTGCGGCGTATAGATATAGAAAAAGTCACAGTCTATGTTAACAATGTACAATGGTTTATTCCAATCAACTTTCTGTGCTAATGTTGATTGAATGGTAATAATTGTGATTATTATACTGATTATTGCTTTCATCATAATACTTTCATTCAGGCTCCTGTACGGCGGCTAATTTAGGAACCAAATCCGACACCACAAAATTCTTTTTGAAGAAATTTACAAAAATCATCCACCATACAGAAATTTTCAGTAACTTTGTCATCAGGAAACATATATAACGATATTTGGGAAAGTTACAAATAAAAACACAATTAACAATGAATAAACTATTCACACCCCGCAACATCATCCTCCTCGTGCTTATAATTTGCTGCATCGGCGGATGTTTCAAGCAATGCTCCAACGACCGCAAGGTCAATGCAGAAGCACCCGACAAAATCAAAACCTTGCCAAAACTCTCGACACAGGTGTGGAAACTGAACGGTTATCCGGGGGGGGATATGGCGTCGGTAAAGAATGCCATTTCACGATGGCAAGGTGTGTTTTGGGGTATACCGCCAAAATTAATAAAAAAATCACAACCAGCAACAAATTTTTATGGAAAAACCATGAAAATTATTATTACCTTTGTGGCATATAAAATATCAACTAACAATTATGGCTGTATCAAAGCACATTCTCGACCTCATCACCCTCGCCCTGCAAGACCGTGTGCTTACCTTCAAGGAGCGGCAGACGATAATAGAGGCGGCTGAGAAGGAAGGCACGGCGACGGC
>JAGCDD010000374.1 GCA_017651345.1 Bacteroidales bacterium
AACGTTCTATTCCCCCGAACCGCCATTACTGAATACGAACAAAACCACAAACAAGCGGTCACCACCGACGAGGTTGGTGGCGGGCAACCTTTTACAGTCAACACAATGCCGCCATACTATGCCCTCGCATACATAATGAAACTCTAACAACAATCAACATATTATTCACCTAAAAACCATCATACTATGAGTGGAACAAAAACTTCACGTGCAGACCTCAAAAACAGGTACAAGAAGGGTATGTACCCCACAGAAGCCGACTTTGCAAACGTCTTCGAGTCCTACGTGCACAAGGACGACGACATCTCTATGTCGAAAGTCGTACTCACCGACGGCGACGGCAACACCACCACCCTCAACAACGTCATCGGCAACAAGGCGGACAAGACAGACCTCACAGACATCACCAACCGCCTGACGACAGCCGAAAACGACATCGACACTGCCGAAGACAACATCGCCGGACACGAGACCCGTATCCAGGGCTTGGAAGCATTCAAAGAGCGCGTCCGTGCCTTCCTCGAAGATGCCGACGCATCCGAAGAGTCCATCAACCGCTGGCACGAAATCGAATCCTTCTTGCAAGGCATCACCGACACGCAGACTCTCACCGGCCTCCTCAACGATTTGAAACAGGAGATACTCCAATCTATCCCCCAATCTCAGCAAGGCAACTACCTCCAACTCATCGACGACCTCGACGCCTACACCGACGCCCCCGTCGGCACCATCGTCAAGTACACCGGTCCGACCAACAACAAGTACACCCACGGATTTGACTACGAGAAGGTGGAAGGAGATGCGTTAGTAGTTCCTGGTGAACACAACACTATTGAAAACTTCTCGTTCTTCAACGAAACACTCCAAGGCATTTCCGACGGTTGGACAAAGCCGTTTTACCCAAACGGCACGGTCAATTACGATGCGTACAGCTACCTATTCCTCCCCGAAGGCACCGTTCCCGAAGTTGGCGGAGAGGCGTTGTGTTTCTCGTCAAATGGCACGATCTACACAATATCACAAGTAACAAGCACTTACTTCAAGGTCTCTGGTCTCACCACCCAATTCAAGTTTGCCGACAAAACCACAGGACAACTCCTTCGTTACACCAACGAAGACGGGGTTTCCGTTCTCGCGGACAATCTTGGTGTTACTTCAAGCCAAGCAACATATACGAGCGTGTTCTACCTCCCCTCCGACGACCTCATTGGTAGCGCGCAATACACGTTGCTGAACCACGAGGAAGGTATTACCATCGGTTCACCCGCCTCTTGGCAGCCGTGCAAATCTATGTCTGTAATTGACTAAGCACCCACATCCATTTAAAACGAAAAGTCGATTGCTTCTGCAACCGACTTTTCGTTTTTTTTGTAGCTGAGTATTTTGTAAGATATACCGTTGCAAATCTTTTTTACAAGATAGACGATATTTTGTTTTGCGAAAAATATGTTCTTGCTGTAATGGATTTAGTCATACGTGCAGAAGAAGGTCTTCACATCAACTTGTTAGACGAATATCAATACTTTACTCTAAAAAACATACTTAATCCTAAAAATTATATGGATCCTTACGACGCACCAAGTATTACATTGTCTAATGAATTGTATTCGCAACTAATGCAACCTGATTTAAACTTTACTAAGTATGCTCAGATTATATGTGATGCAGAACCATTGCTGAAAATCACAGAAGAAAAGCAAAGAGAAGCGGAGAAAAACAACATTGCCGAAGTTGAAGGTCGTGATTGGATGTTGTATTATTCATACTAAATCAGCCCCGTCATATACACAGGCAAATAGATTGTGCCGTCTTCATTGGCGTAGTCTTTTGTGTAAATCAAATAACTTTCTAAGATGCGTGAATGAAACTTTTGGCAAAAGGCATCCAAAGACTTGTGTGTCTTGTAACCTGACGATTTGACTTCTATCGGACACAGTTTGTTGCCCTTGGAAATCAAAAAATCAACTTCGTAACTATGATTGTTGTCGGCAGGGAAGGTGTGGTAAAACAGTTCGTTACCTGCGCTTAACAACATCTGAGCCACCAAGTTTTCGTAAATGTAGCCGAGGTTTGCATCCAATTTGTCGTCCAACAACTTGCTGTAAATGATGTTTTCGGTAAACTCTTTGTCGTGGAAAGCCAACGTAACAAAAAGTCCTGTATCGGCTACATACATTTTATATCTGTAAATATTCTTTGTCATCGGCAGACCCACTTTCGGGTCGTTGACGTGGTACGCCAAATTGACCACCATACTGTCTGCCATATCCGCCACTACGCCTGCAACTCTCTGAGCGTCTTGATTTTCTATTACGCTCGACACTTGGTAGCGTCCCGCGTTGCCGGTAAGTTGTCCCGGAATTGCCGCAAAAAGTTGCGAGGCACGCCCCGTGCTGTCTATCTTGTTAAAATCGTCTTGGTAAAGTTCGATGATTTCGCGCTTTTTGGCGTCAACAGCCTGTAAGTTGTTGGTTTTTAGATATGAGTCAACAGCCTGAGGCATACCACCTACCAACATATAAAGACGGAGGTCGCGCATAAGTTTGCGGTGAGTGCTTTCAAGCGGTCGTTTCATATCCAAGAGTTTGCGGAGCATATTGTACGTCGTTTCATTGCCTGTCGCCCAATAAAACTCCTCCAAATCCATCGGGTAAAGCGTAAGGCGCGTTTCTTCGGAAGGAATCACAATGTTGCGGACATTTTTTTTGAGTGTCAGCAAAGAGCCTGTTTCAATGTAATCGTAGCGTCCGTCCTTCACCAAATACTTGATGGCTTGACGTGCAAGCGGTTGCAACTGAACCTCGTCGAAAACTATAACGGATTCTCGCGTATAAAGTGTTATGCCTGTTTCGATTTGCAAGCGCATAAAAAAGAAGTCCAAATCGCTTATGTCGTCGAATAAGTCGTTGATTTTCTTTGAGATGTGTGCAAAGTCAATGAGGATAAAGGTCTTGTATTCCTTGCGGGCAAATTCTTCCACAAGGGTGGATTTGCCCACACGTCTTGCGCCTTTGATTAGGAGCGCAGTTTCGCCTTTTCGTTGCTGTTTCCATTGCAACATCTTTTCGTATAGTTTTCGCTTGAAAATCATAATGTTACATTATTAATTTTCTGCAAAGATAACTATTATGCGTAAAATCGCAAATTTTTTTTTGCCAAATCTGCGTAAAATCGCAAAATCTTTTTTGCTAAATCTGCGTAAAATCGCAAAATCTTTTTTGCTAAATCTGCGTAAAATCGCAAAATTTTTTCAGCCAAATCTGCGTAAAATCGCAAAATGTTGCCCCCAAAAATAAAAACCTCCGAACCAAAAATCCGGAGGTTTAATTATGCATTATGAATTATGCATTATGCATTGAAAGAACTATATCGCCTCGATTCCCTTCTCGATACGGCTGATTGATTCGTCCTTGCCGAGGTTTTCGAGGATGTCGAAGATGTGCGGGCCTTTGCACGCGCCGCAGAGGAGGAGACGGACGGGGTTGAGAACTTTGCCCATTCCTAACACCTTGTCTTTTATCCAC
>JAGCDD010000375.1 GCA_017651345.1 Bacteroidales bacterium
ACTATTCGCTCGTGGGTGTTGTAGGCGCAACCCGTCCCAAGGCTGTATTCTACGGCAACAACCGTGCAGACTTCTCATTCATCCCCGGCAATATGGCTCCCGGCGTACTTTTCCGTCAACCCGACCATTTTGAAAACTTCGACGACTGGCCATTCCTCTGGGGTCAAAACGAAGGCACAATCGCCGGCAACACAGGCTATCTGATTTTCGGATTAGCATTTAAAGAGATGATCAAAGAAGATGTAAAATAAACAATTTAGAGTTCAGGTTTCACATTCTTATATAACTACCGCAAATTAAGCGGAAAATCACGAACCGTCGGTGGATAACACGCCGACGGTTTTTTTTATTAAGACCTATTTTTTTAGGGGGGAAAAGACAAAAATCCAACAGAGAAAAGTAAACATAACTATACAAAATCACCGTTTATCGTCGAAAAGTGTGATTTTTATCACATTTTTCTGAGATAAACGGTGAGTATGATCTAAATTTACCGAAGTAAACTATTTCTTAGTAAGATACCACCTTACTGCCCAATCTAACTTTTCGCCGGGTTTGAGGTTGGTGTATGCGCCTTGGCTTTCGAGTTCTACGTATGAGTCGCCTTGGTTTACGTAAACTTGAATTTCAGCCTCTTCGGGAGCGGGTTCGGATGGTTTGAGGTCTTGGAATTTCTTTTTGAGAATCCAATCTCCATTGGTGAATGCGAGCCAACCTTTGCCGTCGGCATTGATTTTACGATTTTGACGCTCAATGTGGTCAATATCGTACCAAGCGTAGCCGTCTTTTTTAACAAAATTCATCAAGCCTGCTGGGGTGATGGCTTCTACATCGGCATCAAAATAAACCGAGCCGTGAGCAAGTACGCGGGTAATTTCCCAAGGAGCCACTTTGCGGTCTTCGCTGCCTTCGTTGATGAGAGTGTAGGTAACCACAATGCAGTTATCTTTTTTGTCAACCTCAAAACGTTTTTTGATACGCAGCGGAATTTTTTCGGAGAGTGGACTTGTCATAGTAATAACGCCCTTATCCTCAGTTACTTCGTAAGGAGCCATATCGTGTTCGCGCACGGGAGGCCAGTTCCACTCCTTTTGGGGACTTGTCCAAAATGTGCTGCCGTACATATTTGGGAAATTGATTTGCGAAAGCACCTCGGTAGTGTCTAATTTCAAAGAAGTGATACGTGCGCCGTTGTTGGCATCGATTTCCATTTTTACGTTACCTACGGTGAGAGAGTAGATTTTCGGGTCGTTCTTTTTGAACTGAAATCTTGGCGGCTGTGCAGTGCAAATACCGCACATAATAGCAAACGCCGCAATTAATGCTGTGATTTTTTTCATCTTGTTTCTATTTTTTAAGTTAAGATGCGCAAATCTAAAAATGATTAGTCAGATATGCAAATAATTTTTCTCAAAAAAACGCCACACCTTATTATATATTCCGATTGCCGTTAAATAAATGTAAATTTTTCTTGTTATTGATATGGAATCAAAAAAAAATTATACCTTTGTGCCTTAATAAAAAGATTGAATTAACAATAGGTATTGTTTTAAAAACTTATTTACCAACACGATATGTCAAAAGTAATAGCCATAGCCAACCAAAAGGGCGGCGTAGGAAAGACCACAACGGCAATCAACCTCGGTGCGTCGCTTGCCGTATTAGACAAGAAAATACTCCTTATCGACGCCGATCCGCAGGCAAACGCAACTTCGGGTCTCGGTTTCGAACTCCGCACTATCGAAAAAAGCATCTACGAATGCCTTATCGATGGTCTTGAACCTTCGGAAGTTATCCTCAAAACCGGTGTTGACGGATTAGACATCATCCCTTCGCACATCGACCTCGTTGGCGCTGAAATAGAATTGCTCAACGTACAAGACCGCGAACAGGTGATGAAAAACTTTATCAACAAGGTAAAAGACCAATACGACTATGTGATGATAGACTGTTCGCCGTCGCTCGGATTATTGACCCTCAACGCTTTAACCGCAGCCGACAGCGTTATTGTTCCTGTTCAGTGCGAATATTTTGCTTTGGAAGGTCTTGGAAAACTTCTCAACACAATAAAACAAATCCAAAACCGTCTCAACCCCGAACTCCAAATCGAAGGATTCCTTCTCACAATGTACGACAGCCGCACACGCCTCTGCAACCAAGTGGTAGAGGAAGTTCGTCAGCATTTCCAAGATATGGTATTCAAAACATTGATTCTCAGAAATGTACGTTTGAGCGAGGCTCCAAGTTACGGCAAACCCGTTATCCAATACGACGCAAATTCAAACGGCGCTGTCAACTATCTCAACCTTGCAAAAGAGATTTTGGAAAACAACAAAGCTGAATAATATACGCATCTTCAAACAATTGATAACTAACAACTTAATATAGTCTGACAAATGTCAAAACCATCAAGAGGATTAGGCAGAGGATTGGCGGGTCTCATCCAAGACAACTCCACAATCACCAACAAGCCAGAGGAAGTAATCAACACAGGCGACGTGGCCAATGTAGAAATCAACCTTATTGAGCCCAACCCAACGCAGCCGCGTACCGATTTCGACGAAGAAAAACTTCAAGAACTGAGCGATTCTATCAAGACTTTGGGCATTATTCAGCCCATAACACTCAGAAAAACAGGCGATAAGTATCAAATTATCTCTGGTGAGCGTCGTTACCGCGCCTCTAAGATGGCGGGATTAGACAAGATTCCGGCATACATTACCGACGTGGACGACAGCACTATGCTGCAGATGGCTCTCGTGGAAAATATTCAACGCGAAGACCTCAACCCCATAGAAGTGGCCCTCACCTACAACCGCCTTATCGACGAGTGCAAACTCACTCAGGAAGACCTCAGCACACGTCTTGGCAAAGGTAGAAGCACTATTACCAACTCGCTACGTCTTTTGAAATTGTCTGACGAAATGCAAGCCGCTCTCAAAAACAAGGTTGTAACCGTGGGACAGATTCGTCCGCTCATCAGCCTTGAAGACGCCGAGCAGCAGAAAAACCTCTTTGAGAAAGTATTAGAATACAATCTTTCGGCACGTCAGGTAGAAGAACTTGTAAAAGATCCTGAAGGATACATCATCCGTTTTGCCGACAAACCCGCCGAGGATGGCAACGCCGAAGAAAACACCGACGACAAGAAAGTGATGGTAAAGGCTGTACGTCCGAAACTCACCGACGAGCAGAAAAAACTCAAAAAATCGTTCACAAAGAAATTTGCCGTAAAAGTGGATTTGAAGGTTGACAGCAAAGGCACAAGCAAACTAATCTTCAACCTCAAAACCCCCGAAGACTACAACAAAATAGTAGACTTGCTCAGCAAAGTGGAAATTTAACCTCCGAAATGATTAAGAGAGTCACATTTATAATATTAACCGTTTTGATGTCGCTTTCGATTGCCAACGCGCAGAAAGACAGCACCAAGCATCACCGAAAGCACAAAGAGAAAACCGAAGTAACCGCCACCGGCGACGACAGCGAGATTCGCGTGGCAACCGAGGGCAGCGATGATTTTGTGCCTATCGATGATGCCGACTTGCTAATCGACACAGTAGGTCCTGTTACCAAAAATCCAAAACTCGCAGGATGGCTTTCGTTTGCTGTTCCGGGTTTGGGACAAATCTACAACGGTCAATATTGGAAAGTGCCCCTGATATACGGCGCAGCAGGTACATTGCTCTATGTATCACAGTTTTACAACACACGATACAAGCAAATGGTAAACGAAGAGCATTGGTATCTTCATTCCATCGGCAAAGACACCGCATGGACTGGAATCCGCCTCACCAACCTCCAAAACGAAGCCGACATTGTGTATTATATGCGCAAATATCGCCGTTATAGAGACTTGTGCTACGTGGTTTTGATGCTCACCTACTTTATGAACATTTTCGATGCGGTTGTAGATGCGCATCTCTACGACTTCAACATTTCCGACGACCTTTCGCTACGCATTGAGCCATACGCCGCCAACCCAATTGTGGGTCTTAGGCAGCAGCCTACGTTTGGCGCAAGGTTTGTACTTAGGTTTTAGAATTATAATCAACAGATAACTTGTTTAGAATAATATGCGAAAAATAATCCTCTCACTCTCAGTAATTTGCGGAATAGCCGCAACTGCATCGGCGCAGGTTGATTCGGTTTTCTTTAACGGCAACAACGGTTTTTCCGACTCCACTGCCAATACTCAGGGAATGGACGAGCAGACCCTCGTAAGCGAAAGCATCGACAGCCTATTTGCTCTCTATTATATCAAAAACACCATCAATTCTAAGGAGATGGCAGAAGAGGTGGCTCACGCGGGCGGACCTGTATTCTATTCAGACTCAATCTATTCCGAAGGTCTGTCGAAAATCCCGACAACATTTCCCCTCGTTTACAACCAAGATGTTAAAAGATGGATTGAGATGTACATCCGTCGTGGCAAATACCTGATTCCCTCATTGTTAGGATTAAGCCAATACTATTTCCCGATGATAGAACCAGTATTAGACCAATACAATATTCCACTCGAACTCAAATACTTAACCATAGTAGAATCGGCACTCAACCCACGTGCAGTATCACGCACAGGCGCAACAGGACTTTGGCAGTTTATGTACGGCACTGGCAAGATGTACGACCTTGAAGTTACCACACTCGTTGACGAACGCCGCGACCCCGCAAAAGAGACTGTAGCAGCAGCACAATTCTTGCGCGACCTTTACAACATCTACGGCGACTGGGCTCTCGTGATTGCAGCCTACAACTGCGGACCCGGAAACGTTAACCGCGCTATCAAACGCTCGGGCGGTCGCACCAACTTCTGGGAGATTTACCAATACCTTCCCAAAGAGACAAGAGGATATGTTCCTGCGTTCATAAGTGTCAACTACATAATGACATACTACAAAGAGCATGGCTACACTCCTGTAAAAGTAGAAATGCCAAGTTTTCACGATACTGTGATGGTTAACAACAAATTACACTTTGGTCAGGTAGAAGGTATGCTCGGTATTCCTATCGAACAACTGCGCGAGCTTAACCCGCAGTATAAGAAAGACATAATCCCCGGCAACATCAAACCCGCTCCTCTGCGCCTTCCCGAAGATTATGCCACCAAATTTGTTGAGCAAGAAAAAGAGATTTACGCATACAAAGATTCAGTTTTCTTTGCACCGAGTGTCAACTACGAACAAATCAGCCATTCAGCATACGTTCCATCGTCGCGCAATAACTACCACTACGAAGCAGAACCTTGCGACCCCTCTGTACCCGCTGGTTCGTCGAAATTGATTTACACAGTTAAGTCAGGCGACACATTCGGATTCATTGCAAACTGGTACGATGTGAAACTTGCAAAACTCAAATGTTGGAACAATATTTCGAGCAATAAACTCTCTATCGGACAAAAACTTACAGTATACGTTCCTACAAAGAAACTCAACACTTACAAAAACGTTGACAATATGACCTTTGCGCAAAAGCAGGCAATGAGCAGCAACAACATAGTTTCGCAGAGTGCTTCGAGCGGCAAACCCCTCGACAAAAACTACGAATACTACACCATCCGCAAAGGCGACAACCTTTCAACCATTGCATCGCGTTACCCTGGCATCTCCGACAAAGACATTATGCAAATCAACGGATTTACAGCCAACGACGTACGCCGCTTGCAGATTGGTCAGATTATAAAGATCAGGAAAAAATAATAGTTTTACATTAGTAAACACCTATTTATAAAATAATTACAAGGCGGCTGCCGCAAAAGCGGTCGCCTTTTTTTAAATAAAACCAATACTCAAAGATGAAACCGTCCTCGATACTTGCTTTCTTTGTTGCCATAATGGCGTCGCTATTGGTAATAATGCTGATATTTCCAAAAGAAGGAATATCTGTAACCGACGACATATCAATGAATTTCCCAACGTTTACCGATTGGATGGCGGAAACCAAAAGCCGTCCCGATTCGGTAAAAACTATTTTAGACAACATAGAAATACCAACCGACGACGAGGACGATTCGGCATTTGCAAACATTCAGGTAGACACGATTCAAAACGCTGACGCCGACACTGTTGCCAACCAATACAGTGAATATGTGCCGCGCCCGATTGCAATCGACAGCATTCATCAGCCGTTGGAACTACCTCAGAGCGGAGTGGCTTGCTTAGAAAATATTTTTGGCGCACTTGCCGACGCTGAGCAGTTGCAGTCGATGGTGAGAATTTTGCATTATGGTGATTCTCAGATAGAAACCGACCGAATAACAGGCTATATGCGCTCAAAATTGCAGGCACAGTTTGGAGGATCAGGTCCAGGATTAGTACCAGCAAAATCTCCTTACGACTATAAATCGCCCATACACGTGGTAAACAGCGGCGAATGGCGACGCTACACAATTTTCCCAAAAATCGACACCACCATAACTCACTATCGATATGGAGTTTTGGCATCGTTCTCGATGTTTGCGCCTCCGCCCGCACCCGAAAAGCCCTCCGAACCCGACACCACAGTTTCGATGATTGGCGACAGCCTTGTGCAAGCAATTTTCCACCCCGAACCGCCAAAGGTAAAAGAGGTGCACAAAGGAAGCATCAACTTTGAATTTACATCAATTACAAAAGCCAACATCAAGAATATAAAACAGATACGAATGTTTTACGGCAACTGCAAAGAATCGTTTGCCGTAACGGTGCGCAACGGAGAAACTGTACTTTATCAAGACAGCGTTGCTCCATCGTCGTATTATTCGATAAAAAAATGGACCAGATCAGAGCCGTTGCAAGATTTGGCAATGGATTTTTCAGGAACCGAAAGTCCTGAAATATACGCATTTGCAATGGACGGAAACGGCGGTGTGGCTTGCGACAATATTCCATTGCGAGGATGTTCGGGAACAATATTCACCAAAATGAACTCGCAAATGCTGCAAAAAATGTACAACGACCTTCATGTAAAGTGCGTTATACTGCAATTTGGCGGCAACTCAATTCCCGTATTAAAACCCGAAACAGTTAAAAACTACGTTGGTTCGCTGATGTCGCAAGTTAGATTAATCCGCAAAATCTGCCCCGAAATGTCGATCATCATAATTGGACCTGCCGATATGAGCACAAAAGTGATGGACGAATACCAATCGTACGAAATTATCCCCGAACTTGTGGAGGCCATGCGTCAAGCCGCTTTTGCCAACAACTGTGCATTCTGGGATATGTACAGCGCAATGGGCGGATGGAACTCTATGCCCGATTGGGTTTTTCACGAACCACCGCTCGGCGAAAAAGACTTTACACACTTTTCGGTGCAAGGTGCAAACGTCATTGCCAAAATGTTTTACAATGCCCTCATAGGATGCTACAATCAATATATCAGAAAACGCAAGTAAAAATGAAAACCGCCAAACTATTCTTTTCAACCTTAGCAACAGCATTAACATTAACCGCCGCCGCACAAGATTATCCATACGATGTAACTCAGTATCCCTTTGTGCGTTACGACCTCAACAAGATTCATTTTTCAAAAGATTCTACGGGCTTTACCCGAATATATCAAAAATTAGACTCGCTAATAATGTTCGGTAAGGGTAAACTCACTGTGGTTCAGTTAGGTGCGTCTCATACACAAGCCGACGTATTCTCAAATCAAGTGCGCTACCGTTTGCAAACATTCCACCCCGGACTTGTGGGTGCAAGAGGATTTGTGTTCCCCTACCGAATGACAAAATCAAACAACCCGTCGAACTACTCGGTTGAATATTCGGGATTTTGGACTACCTGCCGCAACATCGAGTACAAGAAAAACGACATTCTCGGTCTCGGCGGAGTTTCTGCCACCACGCTCACTCCAAACGCCACACTCAAAGTGGTAATGAACCCTAAGAATCCTATCCGCTACGATTGCAACCGAGTTTTGGTATTTACCGAACCTGCATCGTCGAGCCTATTCGACATAGTTCCCGATGCTTGTATGGGATCCTACACCGTTAATCGAGACTTTGAAAAAGGCATAATCGACTTTCATTTTGACCGCTATTCGGTAGACCCAAGTTTCCATCTTGCCAAAACCGACACCATGCAAGATCACTTTACATTTTACGGAATGTCGCTCGAAAACGACAATCCGGGCATCACATACCACGCCATCGGCATCAACGGAGCACGAATACCATCGTGGACACGCTGTTCATATTTTAGCCGTCAACTCACTGCGCTAAATCCCGACCTTATGGTTATCTACTTAGGCGTAAACGACGGAAACACAACGCGTTTTACTCAGGACGGATATTACAGCACCTACGTTTCGCTTTTGGAAGACATTCGCAGCCACAACCCAAATGTACAGTTTATTTTAATTGTTCCCAACGACTATTTTCTATTGCGCAAGCACCCAAATCCCAACGTGCAGTTAGAACAAAACGCTATAATGCAATTGGTTAAGAAATACAACTGTGCAATGTTCAGCATTTACGACGTAATGGGCGGACTTGGATCGTGCATTACTTGGATGCGCTACGGACTGATAGCAAGCGACAAAGTGCACTTTACAGTTGCAGGCTACACATTCACCGGCAACTTGTTTTTTAATGCATTTTTGCGCACTTACGACAATTATTTAGAAAAAAATTAAAGCCGTTTTTACTTTTTAAAAATCAAATTATTAAATTTGCGCAGAAAACACATCACTACTAATGGATTGGTCTCTATATGACATACCGTCGCTCCTGGTTTTCGACCCAAAAAGGCCGCTGCTTTTTACGCAGTTTTATTTTTGGGGCTTCTTTGTAATTGTTATGGCTATTTATGCCCTCATTTACAAAAAGAAAGCAATCAGAAACATATACCTATTTGCCGCATCGGTCTTCTTTTATTACAAAACTGGCGGCACATACGTTGTTTTGCTTATATTTACCATACTATCAATATTTTACATCACCAAATGGATGCACCGAAAGCCCGACGGAGTGGCAAAAAAATTAATTCTCGCCATTGGTGTGGTGGTTAATTTGCTTATACTTTTTTATTTTAAATACACCGAATTTATTTTAAACTCGGTAAACGATATTTTTAGCACCAATTGCACTATTACCAACTATTACTCCATATTACTCAATTGGTTTGGAAGTTTAACCATAGTGCAAAACAACCTTTGGCTACCGATATTGGTAACGGCTCTATCAATTATAATACTTATAAAAAAATGTTTTATCGGCGAAAATGCCTCTCTCACCAACCGAGCCTCAATAATCTTTATAGGATTAAACCTCGCCAATTGGCTATTATTCTTATTTTCAGGCGAAATCGTTACCGCAATAGGCTTTGATTCCGAAAACATCTACCGAATTTTCTTTGGCGAAAACTTTGTTACCGACAAGATTATTCTTCCAGTAGGTATATCATTCTTTACATTCCAATCAATCAGTTATTGTGTAGACGTTTACCGCAAAAAAATCGAACCTGTGGCAAGCGTTTTAGACTTTGGATTCTACGTTTCGTTTTTCCCGCAATTGGTAGCAGGACCTATCGTGAGAGCGTCGGAATTTATACCGCAAATTTACAACGACTATTCGGTAAGCAAACGCGAGTTTGGACTTGCTATATTTATGATTCTCAAAGGATTAGTTAAAAAAGTATTCATTTCTGACTATATATCCATCAACTTTATCGACCGCGTGTTTGATTCGCCAATGAAATACTCTGGCTATGAAACACTTATGTCGCTCTACGGATACAGTATGCAGGTTTACGCCGATTTTAGCGGATACACCGACATTGCTATCGGACTTGCGCTCTTGATGGGATTCAAACTATCAATGAATTTCAATTCACCATACAAAGCCAAAAGTACAGCAGAGTTTTGGCGTAGATGGCACATTTCGCTCTCCACTTGGCTCAAAGACTATCTCTACATACCTATCGGCGGCAACCGAAACGGTTCGTTCGGTGGCTATGTGTGTTGGATTGTGATAATTACAGTTTGGGTAATGCTTTCGGGCAGCACAATTTTGGCAATTATACTTTACGGTTCGTTTGCAATATTAATGACCGTGGCGCACTTTTTCCCAAACTTCAAACTTACGCTCGTCACCTCAATGAACAACTTGATAACCATGCTATTAGGCGGACTTTGGCACGGTTCGAGTTGGATGTTTGTTATCTGGGGCGGCTACAACGGTATCGGTCTTGTGGTTTACAAACTTTGGAAAAAAGAAACTCAATTTTTGCGATGGATAATACTTGCAGTGCTTAATGCTGCCGCAGCAATCACATATTTCAACGGCGTTTGGACATCCGAAAATGGTGTAAAACTTTGGATTATAGCCAATTGCGTATGGTTTTTCTGCTATTTAGTTTGGAAGGTAAAACTTGCCAACGCATCTGCATTTAAAGTGATAAAAGCCATTTTGGGCATATTGCTGACAGCGTTTTTTGTGATGTGCGCCACAGTAATCAGTGGATTTTGGTTTACCGAATACCGCTATCCGTTTTGGATAGGATTTACAGTGTTGGCTGTTTTGGTATTCTACTACGCACGCCTGAGGGCACTCCCGTATTGCGAAGAACGACCCGTAAAAGACGATTCAAAAATCGACAAAGGCAAGGTTCGAATCAACCTTTATCCCGAAAAGCCGTGGCAAACGGCACTCGTTTGGGTCAACTTTATCCTTGCTGCCACAATGTGCTTCAACGGCAACACAAGCACACCTTTTATTATATGGATAATGACGGCGGGAATAATACTTGCCGGATACCTCTTTATGATTGTTAAGCCGCAAATCAAAGAACCAAGCAAATACATTGCATATTTTTGGGGTATATTCCTCACATTCAACTTTATAACCTTTACCCGAATTTGGTTCCGCGCACAAGACATCGAAACCACAGGCTATATGCTCGAACGCCTTCTCAACGGTTGGAGCGACATCAGCCTGATTCCGCAAATGACTATGGCATACAAAAAAGTGTTTGTGGTAATGGCATTTGGTTTTGTAATACATTGGTTGTCAGTTCCTTTTAAAGAAAAATACACCAATTGGTTCATCAATTCGCCACTATGGTTAAAAGTAGTGATTTGCGTGGCAGCAGTATTCATTCTTTATCAAGTAAAAGCATCTGATTTACAACCTTTTATATATTTCCAATTCTAACGTACAAATTATGGCAAAGACAAAAAACAATCCCGCACCTGTAAAAACCGAAACCGTTCCCACTGTAAAAGAGGGAGGTTTGTCAACAAAAGCAATAATAGCATTATCAATAGCCGGATTATTTATTTTGGCGTTGGTAAGCTTGTTTTTTATATTTGGCAGAGTAAGAGTGGTAGACAACTCGATGGAAAACTCAGTATCTACAGGTAGTACACTGTGGCTCAACAAGATATCCACACCCGACTACAACGATATAGTAGCATACCACCATCCCGAAACCGACAGCGTAGTGGCATCTGCACGCGAAAAAAACTATTACAAAATGTGCCGCATGTATGGCGAATCATGGGTTAGCAAGGCAGAATTGGTAAAACAGGATATGCACAAACGTCCGATTTACATTTCGCGCTGCGTGGCTTTGCCTGGCGACATTGTAGAAATCCGCGACAACCATCTGATTGTCAACAAAAAAGAAACTCCACAACTAAAAACAAATAAGAATCTCTATTATGTTGTTACCGAGGGACTTATCAATCCGGCGGTATTAGATTCGCTCGGACTTACACCTGCCGACATCGATGGCGAAACTGATTATGCCGAGGATTTTTTGAATGTTTACCGTCAAAAAACAAAAATATACTCTGCCATAAAGATTTACAGTCTTACAGGCGAAGCTGCGAAGAAACTTTCAAAATTGTCGGTAATTAAAAAAATTGAACCTGTATGCCTTCCCAAAAAGCATTTTGAGCCAACAGTTTTTCCGTATTTGAAAGACGATGGATGGAACGAATCGAATTTTGGTCCGTTGATTGTTCCCAAAGAAGACAAAATCATCAAGTTTTCTAACATTCAGGTAGCCAAATACTACCGCCGCGTTATCGAAACATACGAAGGCAACAAAATGGAAATAAAGGGCAACAAAGTATTCATCAACGGAAAAGAGGCAACAGCATACCGCTTTACCCAAAACTACTACTTTGTAATCAACGACAACCGTGCAAACAAAAACGATTCAAGATTTTTTGGATTGCTGC
>JAGCDD010000376.1 GCA_017651345.1 Bacteroidales bacterium
ATCCTAAGCTTGATTAAGCCCGACACGCACGACAGCGAGAAGGCAAAATATTACTATTAAATAGCCTCTACAACAGGCAATTAAGATTCCATAATAAAATACGCATCTCTTTCATTGGATTATTGCGACAAAAAAGACGATGAATTAATCTTCATCAATCAATCTTCAATCATCGAAAGTTACCAACTTTTGGGCAAATACCGAAAAGCATTAGATTATGCATTTATGGCACTCCAATCTTGCGCAGACACATCAAAATTCGTCGCTTGGCATCTACAAAACATTGCTTTGACATACAATTACATGAATAAAACAGATAGTATGACTTTCTTCTTTAATAAATCATTAGATTTAAGCATAAAAAACAAAGACACTGCTTGTATTTCATTTTGTTACTAACATTTAGGTCTAAGTTGCTCAAATAGAGGGCTACTCAATGAAGCTAAAAATTTTTATGAAAAAGCACTCGAAATAGATTCTGCAAGTGGAGATATACTGAAATGCGCCTACGACTATTACAGGCTTGGAGAAAACGTAACGCAAAAGGATAGTCTCACGACAAACGATTTCTACACAGCCAAGTATTATTTTATTAAAGCGTTGAATATATTTGATTCTATTTGGAACGACGCGGAAAGGAAATATTGGTGTTACGAAAGCCTTGCCGCATTATATATAGAACAAGCGAAAAATACTGGCGAAAAAAAATTTGCGGATACCTGCGCTATTTATATGAAAAAGTGTGAAGTGTATTACAGTAATTTAGCAAAATCATCAACAAACTATTATTATCACGTTTACATACTCGCCGATTATTATATATTTTGCAACCAGAATAACGATGCACTTGCGGCTGTTCTTGACATTGGCAAAAACTTTAACGAAGAAACTTCCCTTACCGATTGGTGTGATTATTATTATAACCTCAAAAACATCTATAACAACCTCGGCGATTATAAAAAAGCATTCGAATGTTCAGAAAAATACAATGAGTATAAGCAAAAAAATCTCAACGACAGCACTGTTTCCGCAATATCTGATTTTAAAGCAGAACAGGCCGTTAAGATAGAAAAATTGGAGCGCGAAACCGCCGAAAAACTTCACATCGCCGAAAAACGCCGTATGTGGATTCTCATAATTGCGCTATTTGTCGGATTGGGATTGGTTGTAAGAATATTTTGGGTCAAGAGAAAAGCCCACAAAGCCCTCGCCGAAAAGAATGAAATACTCCAACAACAAAAAACAGAAATAGAAACGCAACGCGACGAAATAGAAGCGCAACGCGACGAAATAGAAGCGCAACGCGATGAAATAGAAGCGCAACGCGATGACATCATCGAACAGAAAAACAAAATAGAATCACAGCGCAACGAAATCATCAAAAGCGTCAACTACGCCCAACGAATCCAACAGGCGGCGGTGTCAAAGATAGACGAAGTAAGGGACATTTTCCCCGAAAGTTTTGTGTATTACAAACCGAGGGACATCGTAAGCGGCGATTATTACCGATGCGGACGCTGTGGCAAATACGCAGTGATGGTCACCGCCGACTGCACGGGTCACGGCATACCGGGCGCATTTCTCTCGATGCTCGGACTTTCGGGTCTCAAAGAATATCTTATGACGGAATACGACGCCGAGAATCCAGGAACAGTACTCGACAGGATGAGGGATTTCATCAAGACAACGTTGGTATCAAGTCAAAACAACTTTGATATAAAAGACGGTATGGATATGACGATATGCTGTTTTGACTTTGAAGCGATGGAACTTCGTTATGCCATCGCCAACCAAAACGCATACATTGTCCGCAACGGCGAAAAAATTTTGCTGAAAGGCGACGCTATGCCAGTAGGCAGGTATTATGCAGAGAAAGAGCATTTTCAGACGCTCTCTACGCCGCTTCAACACGGCGACACAGTATATATGTTTTCCGACGGCATCCAAGACCAATTTGGCGGCGAAGCTGGGAAAGAACGTAAATTTATGCGCAAAAATCTCATCAATCTCCTTGCATCCAATTTCACCCTGCCAATGTCAGAACAAATGTCAAAACTTAACGAAGCCATCACAGCCTGGCGCGGCAACCGTGCACAGATTGACGACATGACGCTGGTGGGGATAAGGGTGGCGTAGTCTCCCCTACCCCCTCACGATATTGCCCGCCGCATACAGCGGATATACCTTTATGTCTTGATATTCGCAGAAGTTTTCGAGCGAGGTGCGGATGCCGAATGGCGATTTTTTTTGAGACATAAATATACGGAGGCTCTGCATCTTGCCGGTTTCGCCCGACTTGACCTCCACTGGCAATATCTGATTGCGCCGCTGTACAAGATAATCTATCTCAGCATCGCTACCCTTCTTGTCTCGTTGCCAACAATATAGCGCGGCAGGAAAATCGGCAGGCATATTTTTCACAAACTCACAGCCCACAAACACCTCCGCCAAAGGGCCTTTGTTGATGAAATTGATGTCGTTTTCCAAAATAATGTCCGACAAGTCAAGGTTGAGCACACGCTGCAACAGGCCCGTATCAAACATTATCATACGGCGGCATCTTTCGTCGGTCTCTGCACCGAGGGGGATGCCATTGGCGGCAGTGTGAGTCACAGGATATACCAATCCCGCCAATATCAACGTCTGCAATGCCGCCTGAGCCTGTTCTGTGCGCACACCGTCCACTTTTGAAAACATAAACTTACCCTGCGTCTGCGCCGCTACCGACATAAAGACCGCATCTATACGCGACGACGGTATGCGGCGACGGTATTTTGCAAAATCGTCCCTATAAGAAGTTATAAGTTCGGCAAGGATTTTTTGACATTCGACAAAAGAATTGGTTTCAACGTATTTTTTGACAACGGCTGGCATTCCGCCTATTATCATAAAGGCTCGCAAAAACTGCAAAAGTCGGTTGTGAACAACATCAGACAAAGGGTTGGACGGCGACGCCTTGCTGACGGCTGCGGCGAGAGGAGCATTGCCCATCGCTTGGAGAAATTCCGAAAAACAAAAAGGATACATATACAGCGAATGTATGCGCCCGACGCCAAAGGACGGCAATTCTTCGAGGGCAAACTCCAACAACGAACCTGCGGCTATGACATGGAGTTCGGGATATTGTTCGTAAAAATACCTTAGGCTTCCTATTGCGGCAGGGCAATCCTGTATTTCGTCTATAAAAAACAACGTTTTGCCAGGCTTGAAAGTAAAGCCTTCAAGCAACGACAACTCCTCGCAAAGTTGCTGAGGCGACTTCATTTTGTTGAATAATGCATGTAAATCTTGCCGGAGATGAAGGTCTATCTCTACGTAATATTCAAATTGTTTCCCAAGATTACGCACCGCCGACGTCTTGCCCACTTGCCTCGCGCCTCGTAGCAAAATGGGCTTGTGTTCTGGAGATTTTTTCCACTCTTCGAGAGATTTGTCGATATTTCTTTTTAAATACTTTGTATTCATAGCGTTATAAATTATTAACACCGCAAATATACAACAAATCCGTAAAAATTGGCATCGAGTTTCGGTTAAAAAACGTAAAAATTGGCATCGAGTTTTGACCAAACCCGTAAAAATTGGCACCGAGATTTGATATAAATCCGTAAAAATTGGCACCGAGATTATTTTTTATCGCGTTCCTTTCTGCTTGAAAACCTCCCAAATCGCTATTCCCGCGCTTATCGACACATTGAGCGAATGTTTGGTGCCGTATTGCGGGATTTCGACGCAGAGGTCGCACAGCGACATCAGGCGGTCGTCAACGCCCTTTACCTCGTTGCCAAAGATAAGGGCAACTTTTGGGTATCGGGAGAGATCCATCCTGTCTATCATCACGCTGCCAACTGCCTGCTCGATGGCGATGATGGTGTAGCCGTCGGATTTGAGGGCGTTGACGGCGGCAATGCTATCGGCACAATGCTCCCACTCCACCGACTGCTCCGCGCCAAGGGCGGTCTTGCGGATTTCGGCGTTGGGCGGGCAAGCGGTGATGCCACACAATAATATTTTAGAAATGCGGAAGGCGTCGGCGGTGCGGAATATAGAACCGACATTGAGGGCGCTCCTCACATTGTCGAGCACGAGCA
>JAGCDD010000377.1 GCA_017651345.1 Bacteroidales bacterium
CCATTTTAGTTCAAATTAATGGTTCAGAAAGTATTTTTTTGTATTAATACTCTGTATATCAATATGTTAAAACATATAATAAATTTATAAATTGCAATACTCAAATTTACAAGTTTTTGTAATCAATGTCAAGTTTTTTTTAAAGAAAAATTATCAATTATAAAACTTTTTTTTAACATCTTACATAACATTGATTATCAATTATATAGGTAATAATATTTTTTTTATAACTACCGTCAGATAAAAAATCCGTTACACCAAGTAACAAAAACGGTGCAAATTTCATCGAAATCTGCACCGTTTTTATAAAAAAGTGTAATATTGTTACAATGTACCTTGTTTCAATTTTTCGATATAATCGTCGATGTCGTGCAATTTTTGAGGAATATTGATATTTTGAGGGCAGTGCGATACACAAGTGCGGCAGCCTATACAGTGCGCCGCCTGACGTTTTGGCTCTACCACACGGTCGTATCCGATTAGGAAACGTTTGCGTGCCTCCACATAGTTGGCGTCTTGCTGCGAAACCGAAATATATCCCTCGTTGACACATTTATTATAATGTGTAAACGTGGTGGGAATGTCCACACCGTAGGGACACGGCATACAATACTGACAAGTGGTACACGGTACAAGCGGGAACTGCACAAATTCATCTGCCACATGCTCAAGAAACTTGTTTTCGTCTTCGGTGCACTCTTCGAGAGGACAAAGTGTAGAAAGATTGTCCTGAAGGTGCTCCATATATGTCATACCCGAAAGAATTGTAAGTATCTGAGGATGAGAAGCAATCCAACGGAACGACCACGATGCGATACTGCTTTCGGGACGACGACCACGCAAAATTTCTTGCACGTGGTTGGGCAGTTTGGCAAGTCGTCCGCCAAGCAAAGGCTCCATGATAAAGATAGGAATATTCTTTTCGGCAAGACGATTGTAGAGGTATTCGGCATCGGTGTTGCTTGGATTTATCTGCTTAGCATGATGCCAGTCTACATAGTTCATCTGAATCATCACAAAATCCCACTTGTAGGTTTCGTGATTGTCTACCAAATAATCAAATACCTTAATATCACCGTGATAAGAGAATCCGAGATTTTTGATTCTGCCCGCCTCACGCTCTTTGAGTAGAAAATCGAGCATGCCATTGTCTAAATATCGCTGCGAAAAAGTTTCCATACCTCCGTTGCCTACTGCGTGAAGATGCAGATAGTCGATATAATCAACTTGCAGTTCTTTCAACGATTTTTGATAAATGGCTTTAGATGCTTCAAATGTCCACTGTTGAGGAGCAAAGTTTGATAATTTGGTGGAAACGAAGTACTTATCACGGGGATAGCGGCTTAGGGCTATACCCATAGCATGTTCCGAAAAGCCACGGCAATAGGCAGGCGAAGTGTCAAAAAGGTTGACACCGTGCTCAATGGCGTAGTCGGTAAGTTGGTTTACGGTTTCTTGATCAATTTCGTCGCCACTTTCGCGGGCACTTTGGTTGCTGACGGTGGGGAGTCGCATAAATCCGTAACCGAGTATCGAAATCTTATCGCCTGTTTTGGGATTGGTGCGGTAAGTCATTTTGTCGGTGGGAATATTTTTAGAAACCGACGAAGTGGTGTCGCCGAGCCCCTTAGAATCTACAGCCTTGTTGCAGCCCGTAGCCGCCAAAGCTGTTACTGCAGCCGAAGCTCCTGCAATTTTTAAAAATTCGCGGCGTGATATATTGTTGTCTGACATTGTCTAAATAATTACGAATTAAGAATTTGTAAATTATGAATTGTGAATTGCGCATTGCTACATATCGCCGTGCACAAGATTTCCCTCCACATAGATAGCCGAGAAAGGACGCACAGGGCATAGATTTTCGCAAGCACCGCATCCGAGGCAGCGTTCTGAATCCACCGAAGGTATTTTCACCTCAGGATTATCGGGCAACGCAACCATTGTGATAGCACCTGAAGGACAGTGTCTTGCGCAGTTTCCACATTCTACACCGTCGGTTACTGGCAAACAGTTTTGTTTAATCCAGACAGCGTGTCCAGCTCGAATGGCAGTCTTCTGTTCGCGGGTGATTTTTTCGATTGCACCTGTGGGGCAAACCTCCGAACAACGTGTACATTCGGGACGGCAATATCCGCGCTCGAAACTCATTTCGGGCTGCATAAATGTTTCTAAACGAGTAGAAGGTCTCAAAACTCCGTTGGGACACTGAGCCACGCACAACTGACAACTTGTGCAATGGTTTGAAAAATGTTTGTAACCTCTTGCACCTGCGGGTTTTACGGGAATCTCACGTTCGGGAATTTTTTTATCTTCGATTACCGCAAGTCCGCCGTCAACAGTTTTTTCCTGAGCCTTAACTGTGGATGCCAAAGCAAGCAAAGCAGTGGTAGCCAATGTTTTGCGGAGCGAATCGTCAACTTTGTTTTCTGATTTTGGAGCAGCGGTTGCAGGAGCACCTTTGCCAAAAGAAACAGCATCTTTTTTGCAAACGTCAATACAGTTGAAACACGAAACACAGCGCGAATAATCTACTGTATGAGCCTTATAATCAATAGCCTGAGCCTTGCAAGTTTTTTCACAAAGTGAGCAATTTACGCATTTGTTGGCATCAATTTTTATTTTGAAAACCGACTTTGTGGATATTAATCCAAGTACAGTGCCCACAGGACAAACGGTATTGCAGTATCCGCGACCCGATTTCCAACTCCAAAGGCTTACAACTATGAAAGTTACAATAGCTACCACAAAGGTAACACTACCTTTGAACCACACGTCAACACTATACATCGCATACGAATCGTAATGCTCGGCAATGCTTGCTCCGATATTGTGAAGCCACAGATACACAGGCTGCAAAAGCGAGTTTACCATACGTCCGTAGGCACTATAAGGTGCAATCAACGAGGCTACAGGCATAAACAGAATAGCTGCCACAACAAAAACGCCTAAAATCACAAGGCGAGTGATACGTTTTTCGGATGTAAAAGCAAAACGGCGTTTTTTAAATTTAGACGCTATTCGGTTAACAAAGTCCTGAAAAACACCCATTGGGCAAATAAAAGAACAATACACCCTTCCAAAAAGAACGGTGAGAGCGAGTACAAACAGCACAGCGCCAATATTTAGCGACAGCACTGCGGGCAAAAGTTGTATTTTTTCCATCCAACTGAGGTAAACGTGAAGACCTCCAGTGAAATCTAAAAATAACAACGTTATGCTAACCCAAAATACAAGGGCAAGCCAAAAACGAATTTTTTTAAGCATATAAGAACCTTTCAATTAGTGATTAGAATGTGATTGTTTGTTTTAAAATATGTTTGATATAAATTGTATGATTGTTTGCTATAATTATCTTTTATTTTGTAAAGCTCATAATAGTAGTAAGGGCATAGCCATCGTCGTCGATTTCAGTTGTAGAAAGTTCCATCTTACTTTCAGTTAGAGATATAATATTGATATCCTCAGCGGGACGACCACTTATTAGCGTTGAAATAATTGAATCTCCTTTAAGACTCCAAGTACCAGAAACACTGTCGTTTGGACTTGCAAGTGTAAAACTTTTGTCGGTGCGGAAAGAAAAAAAGAAATTACCAAAAAGGGATTCGATGTTTGATTGAATATCAGCCCGAATAGAATCTACAGAAGACTGCGCTTTTTGTTGTAATATCGAAGCTTTATGTGCTTCGAGAGTTTCTCGATGAGCATTATCCGCCGATTCGAGTTCCATATCAATAAGTTTAAGTTGCTTATCCAACTCATCGATAGTTTTGTTACTTTGATATTCGCAAAAACTTTCAAGGTCTTCAATTTCAGATTTTTGAAGAGTCCATTTGCCCAAAAGCATTTGTTCGTAACCTTCGGAACAAGCCACAAAAGAAACAAACAAAAGCAATGCTGATATGTAGAATAACTTTTTCATTTTCTGTTAGTTAGATACTTTAGTAAAAGTTAATTTAGTAATAATATCAAGATTATCCACCTTTTCTGAAACCACGATAATCATTTTTTGATCGTTGAGTTCTTGCAATTGAACTTGGTCAAATTTGGTATCGCCTTCAGGTTGCATTTTGAGATAATGGCTCGAAGGGTCGTATTCCCAATAACCGCGTTCAGGCTGCGGGGTAAAACCTGTACGAACAAACCTACGGTCGGCAGTAAATTGCAATTGTCCAACATTAAGTAAGTCTTGTATAGCTTGTTGAGCGTTAATACTATCCTCGAGAGTTGCACGGAATTGATTATCCAC
>JAGCDD010000378.1 GCA_017651345.1 Bacteroidales bacterium
ATTAATTCCAGTTGTGTCGGCTACAATTTGCGAATTTTCAAGCGGAATTAATATGTCAGAAAGGTTGGATATCAATGTATTAGGAGAATCGGAATCTGCAATAATTTTGTAAATATTTAGACAGTTTCTTATGCCTTTTGGAGAATTTCCCATTACAAAGTTTTGCGCAACAAGCCAACCCACGTTGTAATATTGCGCCCTCATTGAATATGCCCAAATAAAAGCCAACTTAACAAATGTTTCAAACAAATTCAAATCTGCCCGGTCGGGAACAATTGGACAGAACCTGTCAACATATAGTAAAACAGCGGTGTCGAACATTTGACGGGTTATGCGGTTGCCTGTCCCTTTGCTGTAATAACTATCGAGAGTTGACACAATTTCATTGCCGTTGATAAAATACCCGTAATATTTGTCGTTGTTTTTGATGTCGGCAAGCAAGTCGAAATAGTGTTTCGTATAATCGAAAAACGGTTTCCCCGCTACCACAGGAGCATTAATTTGAAATGGTTTTAACATTTTGCTGCCCGTTACGAATGGCACTTCCGAGTGGTTGAGCCTGTCGGCGTAGGCAAACGCACCTTTATAATATTGAGCATAAGGATAATTGTCTTTTGCCGACAGACCTTTGAAAATGTCTATGTTTTTTTCGTTTAAAGTAATGGCATAATTGCCTTTAATCCATTCTTTCAGGCGATAAAGATATTCGGTAAAAAGATTGGATAAATCTTTTTGGTTAAAATCTTCCCAAATACTGACAGTATTTTCAGTTTCTTCCGCGCTCATATCACGCATTTCGCGTAGGTGATAAGCCTTCAACAAATCGTGTGGATACAGAGACTTGCCGCGAGCGTTTTGCGAGTCAAAAAACTGAAATGCCTCGGACAAATCTTTGGTTATTACAACGATAAGTTCGCAGTGAGATTTGATAAAATCTTTTAGATATTCATTTTCGTGTTTGCGTTTTTCCTTTTCATTATCATTGTCGTAAATTTTAAAACGCCTTTCAAAAACACGGTAGTTGGTTGCTACATTATGAAGATTGTATTGATTATCTGCAAGTTGTTGGTTAAGGAAATCAATCTTTTCGCTTTTGTCTAACGCTTTGATTAACAGGGAAAAGGTTATCGTTCTTTGTTGACCATCAACAATTTCATATTGTTGATTATCTTTGTTATAGTAAAGTATCAGTGTTCCAACTCGATAAACTTCTTTTTTATCGATCATCGCTTGAATAATGTCGTCAAGAAGTTGGTTTGCATTTTTGACAGTCCACTTGTAAGGGCGTTGATACTCAGGAATTTTGAGGGCGACGTCCTTTAATGATTTATTATCACCAATGTTGGTTATCTGATTGTTAATCAATAAATCGCCAATGGTGGTAACGGCTAATGTGAGTTGGTTTTGCATACTAAAATCTTTCATCTACTTCTATATCAAATAGTTCGTCGTCGGTTGTTTTCGGATAGCCATATTTTTCAATAAGTTCCTTTACAGGAATTGGAGTTTCGTAATAGTTGCCCATCAAAAGCATTAAAATATGTTCTACCTTATCAAATACCTTTTGAAAATGTACTGTCATTTCTCTGTTAACAAATTGATAAACAACACTTCGAACTTGAGAACTTTCAATAACATTTTTCCAACAGTTGTTGATTATATTAATTTTTGCTCTATACTTAAACAGATTATCAAAAAGTTCTTTTCTTACCAAATGGTCAATTAATTGCATTTGACGTCTTGATGGGAATATGTATTTACCTAAAATACTATTCAGTTCAGATATGGCTTCATCTGAAATAGTTGCAGAAACTAAATTTCCGTAACCATCATACGTTGTTAATGAATCGTATGAAATATTATAGACTTTCAAGACAGACTCAATTCTGCTTCTTTTTATCTGATCGGATTCACGACTATCTTTGGTAATTTTGAGTAAATAACCGTTATTATCACTCATTTCCACGCAAGCATCAATGAGTCGCTGCTTGTCCCAACTATCGTTATATCTTTTATGTAACATAATTATTCGTTTTTATTTCCAAAGATAGCCTTTTTTTAAAAGATGTCAATAGTTTTAGTAGAAATGTATTATATTTGCCAAAAATAATCTTCAATTATGCCAACAATACTATTTTTATTTGGATTGCGGTTTTATTTTTATTCCGACGAACATTTGCCGATTCATATTCACGTATCCAACGGCGATGGTAGGGCTAAGATAGTTGTAGAAACCGCAGAAGTGGTAGAAAATAAAGGTATTAAACCGAAAGATTTAAAACGCGCCGTTGACGCGGTAAAACAATACAAAGATGATATTATTAAATCGTGGTACGAATATTTTGACGAATAGGACTATGACTGAACATATTATAAAAGTGTGGTTTGCTGCCGGACGAATTTATATTAAAACAGATAAAGACAATGTTCTAAGCCGTCCGTTGGAGGCGTTTCCATTGTTGATGGATGCGTCGGAGGCTCAACGTTTGCGTTTCGAGATTGGTCTTTATGCCGACGATATTCATTGGCCTGATATTGATGAGGATATTTCTATTGATAGTTTTTATGAAACCGAAGAACCTGATTATGGCAATGATACGGCTTTGGTTATTAAACAACATCCCGGCATTGATTTAAACTCTGTTGCCTCTCGTGCCGGAATCCATAAAACCCTGTTACAGAAATATATTTATGGTATCAAGAAGCCCTCAGCCGAACGGTTTGGTAAAATTGTTAATGCATTGACGGAGGGGTAGTTTTCTCTACCCCAACACCCATTTCCATGCTGGTACAACATATATTTTACTGCCATCTACCTCAATAATTTCTTCTTCATCTTTGGTGATGATAAACATTTGGTTTTGAGGTATATAGTTGTTGAGACGAACTAAGGCACGGACTTCACGTTCGCGAGTTTGAGGATCTTTGATGCTGTACGATACTTGATACGATATTTTTTGTTCGGGGAGGTAAAAATCCACCTCAACGTTTGAATTAAAATACATTAGTTCATCGGGGTATTTTTTGCGCAGAGTGATGGCCACAAAATTTTCTAACAGCAAAGTGTCGGCATCGGTGACAAAAAGGCTTATAAAACCGTTGTCGCAAAAATAATATTTCTTAACCGAAACTTTGTCTTGAAGTTTCGACGCATAGTTTTCGATAGCGAACATCAAATACGAGTCGGTGAGATATTGACAATACTCTGCTGCGGTTTCCGACTTGATTTTGAACCCAGCAGCCGAAACAATTGCTGCAATGCGGTTGTTGGTTACGGGTTGCATTACACTTTCCGCCATTTTGCGGATTAAAACCTTCAATGCTCTGTTGTTGCGAATCGAGTAACGCATTAGTAAGTCGCTGAAATATATTTTGTTAAATAGGCTACTTAACCATTCGCGTTTAAACTTTTCTTCTTTTTCAATTACTTCGGGCAAACCTCCGTAGACAAAAAATTGCTGAAAGTTTCTAATAATGGCAGTTGCAGGGGTGTGTTGCCAATTTTTAGGTAGACTTATATTCTTGATTTTCAAGTATTCGGCAAACGAAAACGGAAACACTTCGGTGATATAAAACCGTCCGCCGAGAGTGGTGGCTATCTCGTTGCTGAGCATTTTTGCGTTGCTGCCGGTGATAAAAACTTGGTAGCCGGTATCTACAAGACGTCGGGCAAATTTTTCCCAATGTTCCACAATTTGTATTTCGTCGAGAAAAAATATCGGTTTGGTGCCGTACATTTCCTCGTATGCAAGTTTTATGGTGTCTAAGTCGCTGATTTGCAAACCATCTATACGGTCGTCCTCAAAATTAAAAAAGAGGATTTCTTCTATTTTGTGACCATTTTTGATTAGTTGGTGGACACTTTGGTATAATAAATACGATTTCCCGGCACGTCGCAATCCTACAAAAACGTTGTTGCCTTTGTAATCTATTGTAATATCGCGTTCTATAAACGAAATATTGTTTATAAAATCCTGATATTCAACTATAAGCCGTTGCGCTAAATCTTTGTCTAACATAATTCGTTTTTTTTATTATTACGCAGCAAAGATATAAAAGTTTCCTTTATAACGGAAACTTTTGGAGTAAATCTTTCCTTTATAGAGGAAACTTTTGGGTCAAATCTTTCCTTTATAGGGGGATGATTTTATAACTTCTGCACAAATCCAAACATCACCTTACCCCACTGCACCTTCTAATGTTATCGACAGCAGTTTTTTGGCTTCGACGGCAAATTCCATCGGGAGTTTGGAGAGGACGTCTTTGGCAAAGCCGTTGACTATGAGGCTGACGGCGTTTTCGGTGCTGATGCCACGCTGACGGCAGTAAAACAACTGTTCGTCGGATATTTTGGAGGTGGTGGCTTCGTGTTCGAGGGTGGCTGTGCGGTTGGCGCAGTCGATATAGGGGAATGTGTGCGCACCGCATTTGTCGCCTATCAAAAGACTGTCGCATTGCGAATAGTTGCGGGCATTGTCGGCTGATTTTGAAACCTTTACAAGTCCGCGGTATGAGTTTTGGCTTTTGCCGAGCGAAATACCTTTGCTGATGATGGTGCTACGGGTGTTGCGTCCAAGGTGAACCATCTTGGTGCCGGTGTCGGCTTGCTGATAGTTGTTGGTAACAGCCACGGAGTAAAACTCAGATGTGGAATTGTCGCCTTTGAGCACGGTAGAAGGATATTTCCAAGTGATTGCCGAGCCGGTTTCTACCTGAGTCCACGAAATTTTAGAATTTACACCCTTGCAGAGTCCTCGCTTGGTAACAAAGTTGAGGATACCGCCCTTGCCGTCCTTGTCGCCGGGATACCAGTTTTGAACGGTGGAGTATTTAATTTCGGCATTGTCGAGGGCAATGAGTTCCACCACGGCGGCGTGAAGTTGGTTTTCGTCGCGCATTGGGGCGGTGCAGCCTTCAAGATACGATACGTAACTATCAGAGTCGGCGATAATTAGCGTGCGTTCAAACTGACCTGTGTTTTGAGCGTTGATTCGGAAATATGTGCTGAGTTCCACTGGGCAGCGCACGCCTTTGGGAATGTAGACAAACGAGCCGTCGGTGAAGACAGCCGAATTGAGCGCGGCATAAAAGTTGTCGCCCACGGGCACAACGCTACCGAGATATTTTTTTATAAGGTCGGGATATTCGCGGATAGCCTCGCTGATAGGGCAGAAGATGATGCCTTTTTCGGCGAGTTGCTTTTTCATAGTGGTGTGCACCGATTCGGAGTCGAACACGGCATCTACCGCCACGCCAGCGAGTTCTTTTTGTTCCGAAAGCGGAATGCCGAGTTTTTCGTAGGTTTTGAGCAGTTCGGGGTCAACCTCGTCGAGACTGTTTACCTTGGCGCGTTTTTTAGGTGCGGCGTAATATATTAAATCCTGATAATCAGGTTCTTTAAATTCCAAATGAGCCCAATGTGGCATTTTCATTTGTTGCCAACGGGCGTATGCTTTGAGGCGAAATTCGAGCATATAAGGCGGCTCGTTGCGCTTTTGCGACAATTTGCGTATAATATTCTCGTTGAGGCCTTTTTCAAAGGTCTCGGTTTCTATGTCGGTAACAAAACCGGCGTCGTATTTTTGATCGTTGAGTTGCTTTATAATATCTTTTTCGTCTGCCATCGTTGGTTGGTGTTAGTCTAAATCGAGTTCGTTGCGTGCTTCTTCTGACATCATTTCCATAGTCCACGGCGGTTCAAACACGAGGTTGATGTTAGCGCTTTTGATTTCGCGGATTCCCTCAATTTTGGTTTTAACGTCGAGGAAAATGTCGTCGGCAATGGGGCAGTTGGGTGCGGTGAGGGTCATATCTATTGCCACATTGTTGTCGTCGTCCACATCGATTTTGTAAATAAGACCGAGGTCGTAGATATTTACAGGAATTTCGGGGTCGTAAACGGTGCGCAATACCTCTATAATCTTGGTTTCCAACTCCATAAACGAAGGTTTGTTATCAGTTTTTTCCATCTTTTTGTAAAGCGTTAAAAGCCAAAGCGTAATATCTAATCTGTTTAATCATAGCCAAAAGACCGTTGGCGCGGGTGGGCGAGAGGTTTTCTTTGAGACCGATGTTTTCGATAAAATAGAGGTCGGCATCGATGATGTCTTGCGGTTTTTGGTTGTTTACCGCTCTGATTAATAGTGCGATAATGCCTTTTGTAATAATGGCGTCGCTGTCGGCGGTAAAGGTGAGCGTGCCGTCGTCGTTCATTTTGCAGTCGAGCCAAACTCTTGACTGACAGCCTTGTATAATATTGTCGGGAGTTTTTTGGCTTTCGTCGATAACTTCGAGCGAATTGCCCAACTCTATGAGGTACTCATATTTGTCGAGCCATTCTTCATAAACCGAAAACTCCTCTATAATCTCGTCCTGTATTTGGTTGATTGTCATTTCTTATACTTTTTTTCAAGGCGCAAAATTAGTAATTTTTATTTCATTACAAAAATGATTTTGATTGACAATATAAAAAAAGCAATTTAGCATTTTTGCCTTTATTGAGCAAATTAATTTGTAAATTTGCAGCCGAATTATTTAGATAAAACGTGTTAACACTATGAACATCAACGATATACGCAAAGATTTCCCGATTCTTAACCAAAAAATCTACGGTTACGACCTTGTATATTTCGACAATGCCGCCACCACTCAAAAGCCGCAGTGTGTGCTTGATTCTATTATGAAGTTTTACACTCAATATAATAGCAACATTCACCGTGGAGTGCATTACCTAAGCGAAAAAGCAACCGAAATTTACGAGGCTGCCCGCTTAAAGGTTAAGGATTTTATAAATGCAAAATCGCGCACCGAAATCATCTTTACCAAAGGCAGCACCGAGGCCATCAACACTTTGGCATATTCGTTTTCGCAGCGTTATATCAATGCCGGCGACGAACTGATTATCAGCGAGATGGAGCACCATTCTAATATTGT
Organism: Bacteroidales bacterium; assembly: GCA_017651345.1. GTDB lineage: Bacteria > Bacteroidota > Bacteroidia > Bacteroidales > UBA3824 > UBA3824. The sequence goes on from JAGCDD010000378.1 coordinate 6,934, forward strand.
TCCGTGGCAACTTTACGCTCAAAACAAAGGTGCTATTATAAAGGTGTTGCCATTTAACGATAATGGCGAATTGCTTTTAGATCAATTAGAAAATCTTATAACCGAACGCACTAAGATTGTGTGCGTTACCTTTGCGTCAAACACTCTCGGCACTGTCAACGATGTGGAGAAAATTATCAAAACTGCCCACGTTCACGGTATTCCTGTTTTGGTGGATGCGGCTCAGGCTATTCAGCATATAAAGATTGATGTTCAGAAACTTGACTGCGATTTTCTTGCGCTTTCGGGACATAAGATTTACGCCGAAACAGGCATCGGAATTCTTTACGGCAAGGAGAAATTTCTTGACGAGATGCCTCCGTATCAGGGCGGCGGCGATATGATTAAGAATGTAAGTTTTGCCAAAACTACCTACGCCGAACTGCCTTTGAAATTTGAGGCTGGTACGTCGAACTTTGTGGGCGCAGGTTCGCTACATACCGCTTTGGATTATGTGGATTCTATCGGACTTGAAAACATTGCCGCTCACGAGGCTGAAATTTTGACTTACGCCACTCAGAAAGTGGAGCAAATCGGCGGCATAACTATCTATGGACGAGCCAAAAACAAGGTTTCGGTACTGTCGTTTAATATCGACGGGGCGCATCATTACGACACGGGAATGATTCTCGACAAACTTGGCATTGCCGTGCGCACGGGTACGCATTGCACCGAACCTATTATGCAGCATTTTGGCATTACCGGCACAGTGAGAGCAAGTTTTGCACTTTACAATACCTTTGAAGAGGTTGACAGACTTGTGGAGGGTATTGTTCGGGCTAAAAAAATGCTTGTTGGATAGTTTTCTTTATCAACGAATTAAACGAAGGGAACGAATTTATTTTAATAAAAAGAGTATTAGTGTATTTCGTTTAATTCGTTGACAACTCTAAATATCAATCGACAATTCTGAAAAGAACTCATTACCACGAAGTTCGGAGATGTAGTTGTGGCGTTTGGGATAGGCTAATTGCAAACGGCGTTTGAGGTTTTCGATGCCTATGCCAGAGCCGGAACGTTTGCCGTCGGTTTTGGGGAAATTGCTGTTGCGAACACGGAACACAAGGCGGTTGTCCTCTTTTTTGAAACTGATATTTACAAACGAGTCGGAATTGTTGCTAACTCCGTGCTTAAACGCATTTTCTATCAGCGATATATAGAGCAATGGCAGAATCTTGATATTTGGATCATCCACATCGAGATCCACATCCACGGTGGTGCGGTCGGTGCAGCGGAGTTTCATCAAGGCAATGTAATCGTTCATAAATTCTATTTCGCCCTTAACGGGTACAAATTCGCAGTTGGTTTCGTAGAGGGCGTAACGGAGAAGACTACTCAGTCGGCTGAGGTTTTCCTGCGCCTCGTCGGGGTCGGTGTAAATTTGACACGAAATATTGTTGAGCGAATTGAAAAGAAAATGCGGGTTGAGTTGGTTTTTGAGCCAAGTGAGTTCTGCCTCGGTCTGCTCGTTCTTGCGCTCTTTTTCTTCTATAAGTTGCTGATTGCGAAGTTCGTAAAATTTTAAACCCATTGCAAAACCAATAGCCATTATGCATATAAGCAACGACCACGGCAACGACCACAACATAAACACAAACGAATGACGGAATTCAAATGGCGCACGAGGATCTCTAAAAAAGTACGAAAGTAGCAAGTGTAAACCAAAATAGAGCAAGAATCCCACGATGTTGAGCAAGACGAATTTTTTTACCTCGCCTTTGTACAACACTTTGGGAATGAATAAGTAATAGTTGACGTAATAGAGTATCAGCAACGGCATTATGTTGATAGCCGAAGAAAGCATTTCGCGAAATCCATTACTCCAATCGCCAGAGA
>JAGCDD010000379.1 GCA_017651345.1 Bacteroidales bacterium
ATCATTATCCCTTACCTCAAAATAGTATGAAACAGACTTGGGCAAATTGTTGAAATCAAAATAAAAATAAAAGTCCTGCGACACCGCCTGAGCAACGTCTATCGGCTGCGACTTCACGTTTTGAGGGGTTTTGGTATCATAATAATTGAATGTCAACGAGTGAAAACCGTAGTCATCGGCAATGTGTCCCGAGAAGAAAACAGCGTTTGCAGTGGTGGAATCCACCGCCGAAACCACCTGAATCTGCGGATAATAATCGGGAACTATATTCACGTGAAACAAATCCGACGAATATTTGAAGCCATTTTCGCCCATTGCATCGTAATGATAATCGAAAGATTTGAGGGCTTTGCGGTTTGCAACCACTTTTTTGCCATCGATATTTGCCTCCACGCGGGCTGTATCAGCGAAGAAATTGAAGCCGTTGCAATTGTCAACATCGAAATTCCACGAAATTTGCGAACCAAACGGCACTGTAAAATCGCCCGTATTTTCAAATTCGTCGCCCTTGATTTGCGTGTAAGCGGGCGGAGTTACCGACACAGTAACGCCCAAAACTTGCGGTTTTTGGAAGACTGAAACCGTGAATTCATCAGTCTGATAGCCCAAATATCCAAACGAAAAATCGACATCCGCCGTCAGATTGCGGAATGTATATGAATAATGATTGGCAGAATCTACATTCATACGGGCATTTACAACCGAGGTTTTCACATAAACATCCTGTGGCGACGACGGTCCGTCAACCTCCAACAAAACTGTAAAGTCGTCACCATTTGCACACTTCAAAGAGTCGTTAAGTAGGCGCACGGAGTAAGGATTGTCAGGCTGATAATACACAGAATAATTCATAAAACGTGTCGCACCCGACGACATTTTGGTCCTGAAAAGGTAGCACATCAAGAGCAAAAACATCAAAACGCCACCCGAAATGTACAAAAATTTCAAGGTTTTCTTGAAATTGATGGCGTGAGTGAAATTCCACGGCGAAATTTTCTCAATCTTTTGATTGATGGCGGCAACAAGAAAATCGTTGCTCTCTCCCCTATTCAACTGAATGACGTTCAACAACATATCATTGCTATCCGAAAAATATTCGGAAATAATTCCCGCAGCCTCTTCGTATGAGATATAAGGGATAATTTTGAGCAATTTGCAAAGCGGAACACCAATGAAAAACACAAAAACCGCTGCAAAGACAAACAACAAAAAGTAAAACAAAATAGTCTTCACAATCGGCGTCATAAATGCAAAACTCTCAATCATAAACACCGAAAAAAGCGAAACCGCCGCCACCAAAAGCAGCAGCAACACGCCCACAACAATCCTGTTGGAATAAAACTTCCTCACAAAATCGTCCAATTTGGATTCTATGACTGAAAAATTCGACTGCATCATTTCTTGTTGTATTTAATTAACCATTTGTATGGATCGAGGCTTTCGGTGCCCTTCCATATCTGAAAATTGAAGTTGGCGTGGCTCTGCTCGCCGCTAAACGAACCGACAACATCGCCGCGTTCCAACTCGTCACCAACGGACACATCTGTACTGTCCAAACCGTTGTAAACAGTATAATAAATGCCGTGCTTTACTATCACAACGTATTGATTGCGAGGCAACAAAGTGATTTTTGTAACCACGCCGCCATACACGCATTGCACTTTGGAAGACGACGGAACGCAAAAATCAAGTCCATCATTCTTAATCCTGACATTCTCAAAAACAGGATGCGGTTTTACACCATAATAATTGATAATGACCGCCTTATGAACGGGCCAAATCAAATATCCTTCTTGCAATTGAAAGAGCGTTGACGAATCCGACCGCGAATCCACCGCCGTAAAATTAGAAACTTTACGGATGGAATCGAGATTATTTCGATGAATTTCGCCATCAACAACTGCCTCATTACTCAAATGACGCAACAATTCTGACCTGCGCGACGTGTATTGACGGATAAAACTCTCCTCAACACCCTGCTGCTTAGCCTTATTTGCCTTCATCAATTTGCAATATTCAAGTTCAGAAACCACCTTTTCAATGTCGCGTTTCAGGTTTTTGATGTTGAGGATTTTTTTCTTTCTGTAATCCGACAACCACTTGACATACAGAAACTGACGGTATGTCGTGTACAAATTGTCGAAACTAAAAATGTCAAAATTCTCATACATCAGGCTGCGAAGTCGGTAAGCCTTCACCACCAAATCAGAATATATATTTTTTTCATATTCCAACTGCGCATTGAGTCGGTCATAATATATTTCGTGATTGCGAATATCCTTGTCAATCTGCACAATTGAATCCTTCAACTGCTTGATAACCTGCTCCTTGATTGCAACTTGCTGTTCAAGAATCGGCACGGCAGTATTAGACGAATCCGACATATCTTTGATGACAGAATCCAAAAAAGCATTCTGCTCGCTCAACGACATCTGCGCAAATCCAACCTTCGCCGTCAACGCGAAGACAATGATAATTAATATGTTGCGTAACTTGCTCATTTAAAATTCAAACGGTTTGTAACTTGACGGTATTGTAAGCGGGAAATTAAGTTTTTTCCCGAATGTAATCTTGTTGGTCGTGAATGTAACTTCGCTGTCGTCCATCGTGATTCTAAGTTCGTGCGGCATCAAGTGTCCCGATACTGTCTTATAGTCAGAATATTCTATCTTCACCAACTTGCCAGACTTTGGAATCTCAACAGTGGCGTTGCTAAGGTGTTTGTTGGATTTGTCAATGTTAAATAAGTAATTGAAACCAAACACTCTCGCATACTCTGCATTACCAAAAGATGTAACATTGAGCAGATCGTCGGCATCATAAAAATCGAAGTATGACAGATTCCTGACATCATTCTCCGGGAAGAGGAAAATTTGGTTCAGTAAGATGCTCTGCAACACGCTAAAATCAACCGCCACAGGTATATAACGCTTCATCAGAGAGTAATCGCCTTTGAAATAACTGTTTTTCAATTTAACAACGGCTGCCACAGAATCCTTAGTGAATTTTGCACGTGCAACCTCAAAGCCGAGAGCCTTCACGTACAGCCAAATCACAGAATCATTTGCGATGCGTAACTGCCCTGACGCAGAGAGATTTCTTTCCGGCGAATTTAACTTCAAGTTGAAGCCAATTTCCACTGTGCTAAACGTATCTTTTTCGGCAAAATATTCCTTCACGGCATTGAGCAACGCCGGGTTGGAACTGCCACTGACAACCTCAACTGTCGGAGTGTCAGTATTTTTGTTATGACGTTTTTTCTTGTTGCCACAGGAGGCAAATAAAAACGTTGCAATTAATAATCCGAGTAAAACCTTAATATTCATATCGTTAACCGTTAAGTAATTACATTTTATCAATTTCTGCCGCGAGGTTTTTCACTGACGGTTTGTCAGGTTCGAGCCTCAATGCAGTGGCAATGTCAGTCTTCGCGCCTGACACATCGCCTTTCACGTATTTGTAATATGC
>JAGCDD010000380.1 GCA_017651345.1 Bacteroidales bacterium
AAATCGTCGCTGTCGGCTTCTAAATTTAGTTTTTCGATTACCTCGCGGGCAAAAGCACGGTAGCCAGTGTGGTATTCGCTGAGTTTTTGGTTCATCAATAGGTTTTGAAAAAACGTCAAAAACCTGTTGGCTATGTACTTATAAAGCGGCATTCCGCCTTTGCGAGCACCTTTGCCAAGAATGCGCGAAGCTATCACCACAGGATAAACTCCGTTGGCTATGGTGTAGCACATGCTGTGAATTAGTTTTGGCGTGTATTGGTAGTCGGGATGAAGCATCACCACAATATCGCAGCCAAGTTCTAATGCCTTTTTGTAACAAGTTTTTTGATTGCCGCCATATCCACGGTTTTTCTCGTGGCGTATAATATGCTTGATGCCAAGTTGCGCGGCTACCTCGGCGGTATCGTCCTGACTGCAATCGTCGGTGAGTATTACCTCATCTACAATGTCGTAGGGAATTTCGTCGAGGGTTTGTTTCAAGGTTTTTGCAGCGTTGTATGCCGGAAGCACCACGCCTATTTTTTTGCCGTTAATCATTGTTCCACACCTTATTTATTATAACATACCTTTTGAACTTGGAATCGTTTGCAACGTAAAGTCGTAGCTGATAGCCTGTTTTAAGCATTTGGCAAACGCCTTAAAAATGCCTTCGAGTTTGTGGTGCTCGTTGTCGCCCTCGGCTTTGATATTGAGGTTGCATTTGGCATTATCGCAAAACGATTTAAAAAAGTGCGTTATCATTTCGGTTGGGAAATCGCCTATTTTTTCGCGGGTGAAATCTGCCTTAAACAGCATCCACGGTCTACCTCCAAGGTCTAATGCCACTTGAGCAAGGCAATCGTCCATTGGTAATACAAAAGCATATCGGTTGATGAGTTTTCGACGTTGCCACAGCATGTTAACAGCCGTTCCAAGAGCCAAAGCCACATCTTCGATAGTGTGATGTTCGTCTACTTCGATATCGCCATCGCAAGTGAGGTCTAATCCAAAACATCCGTGCACTGGCAATTGCGAAAGCATGTGGTCGAAGAATTTTACACCGGTGTCTACGTGTTTTATTTCGGGATTGCCAGGATAAAGTTTCAAACTGATTATGGTTTCGGCAGTGTTTCGCGTTACCTCAATAATATTGTTGCTGCTGATGATGAAACGTTCTGCCTCGGTCCAATTGTTAGCGTGAAGTGCGCAATAAGGTTCTAATTCTTCGGGTAGTTCTGTGCCGAAGAATACAGCTTTGCAGCCGAGATTTTTGGCAAGCATTACATCTGTAGGACGGTCGCCAAGCACAAAACTTTGCGAAAGGTCGTATTCGGGATTATCAAGATATTTTTTCATCATATCGGTTCCCGGCTTACGTGTAGGCAGGTTTTCGTGTTCAAAACTGCGGTCGATGAGAATATCGTTAAACTCTACTCCGGCAGATTTTAACGTGTCGAGCATAAGGTTTTGCAGCGGCCAAAAATCCTCTTCGGGAAACGACGAAGTGCCGAGTCCGTCTTGGTTTGTTGCCATAACAAACTCAAAATCGGTATATTTGCGAATTTTGTTGAGCGAAATAATTGCACCGTCAACAAATTTAAATTTTTCAAGGCGGTCTACTTGATAGTCTACGGGCGGCTCCACAATGATAGTGCCGTCGCGGTCGATAAATAAAACTCTCTTATTCATTATTTTATGCGTTTTCCGTTTACAAATTTTACAATAAAGGCATCGGTAAAGCCTTTGTTTTTAACAATTTGGAGAATGTCGCGACATTCTGCCTCTGATTTTTTGCAACCTGCGGTATACTTGTATACGCTGTTGTCGGTGTAATAATCCACATCGGGAATACCATCGAGCATAGGATCGTTGTTGGGTATCATGTTCCAACTAACCTTAAATTGCACTTTGAATACAGTATCTTTGGTTACTGCTATATGGTTGTCTTTTTCGGGCTGTTGTGAATGACCGTAGTCGTATTTTCCTTTTCGTGTGCAAGCCATTAGCACCGATTCGTTGATTTGCGATGCATAACCTATCTTAAATGGCAACGGTTTTGAATTGCGCGCTGCAAGTGCATTTTTTAAATCTTCTTGTTTATAATACGAAAATACGTTCATCGGGCGGGTGTAAGTGCCGAAAATATTTACGTCGTAATCTTTGATAACGCGAGCATACGCAAGTCCAGATTCGTCTTGCAAAATACGGTCGCATTGGTCTAAAAGAATTTTGCGCATAATGGTAAACTCGTTGTTTTGCAATAGATATGAGGCTGATTTTAAGTAGCATATCTTTTCGGGGTAGGAGTTGATATAATATGCAAATTCAAATGTTCCCGACATGGCAGGGTCGCTTGCTTCCATACGCAGGTAGGTGATAGAGCGGGTTTTAGTGTCGCCATCTTTGGTAAAGGTGATTTTATAGCCGTATGGATGTTTTTTGCGGTTGCCGTCGTTTTCGGTGATTTTGCCAAGGTCGTTGATATATACATCTTTATAGGATGTAATAATGCAGTTTTCCATGGCGAGTGTATATAATATAAGGTGTATTGTTCCGTTGAGAGTTTGGTTTTTAAAATCGTCGTGCATGTGACTTGCCACAAAAAATCCGTATTTGTTGATATATCTGTACGAATACAACAGCGAATCAAGATATTCGCGGGTTTCGTTTTCGGATAAGCGGTCGGGCATGGTTACCGAGCCGGGATTTTCGAGACCAAGCAACACATAGTCGGTTTCGTTTGGAAAAAAAGTAAATGCAAACACCAAGTCGGGACCTCCAAATGGATAAAACAAACATGATGTATCGTTGTGAAAATCTGGTATATTGGTATTGCACCATTGTTTTATGGGATTAAGCGTTTTGGCAGTTAGGTCGCTCCATTGTTGCGATGCTTTTTTAGCGTAATCTTTGTAATAATCAGAACTTTGAATAGATGCAAATTGATCAACGGGTTTGCCTGCAAGAAAACGTGCAAGGTCGTTGACAGGTGGTAATTCGCTTTGATTTAAATAAATAGTGCTTTCTGGCTGAGAAATAGTGTCGGAGTTGGATGTGGCTGATTGATTATTATTTTTGCCGCCGCACGCACACAGCAAAATAGCCGATAACAGATAAAATATGTGAGATACTTTCATAATTATTAATTCAATACGATTGAAAACGTAAAAGTAATTATATTTGTTGTAAATCTATTAGGCACGAAATTAGAGATTTTTTTTTAATAATAGTATTTTTTACACTTAAAAATATGAAATTTGCGGCATGAAAAATTTTTCAGCCATATTAGCCTTGATAATTATTTCGCTATCCGCAACAGCTCAAAACGGAGGCGAGAGTGTTTATACTTTTCTTAAATTACCTGTGAGTGGCAATTCTGCCGCTATGGGCGGGGCTGCCATTGCAAGTGGTAACCTTGGTGCCAACAATCTTTTTGCTAATGCGGCTATGATCGACTCCGCTGCCGACCGCTATGTGGCAGTAAATTATGCCGACTATATCGCCGACATTAATTTTGGTTCTGCCGCTTACACCGCCAAAATAGATAGTTTATGGAGTGTTGCCGGTGGAGTATTGTTTATGAATTATGGCACGTTTGACTATGCCGACGAAGCTGGCGTTCTCGGTGGTACTTTCTCTGCCAAAGATTGCGCCATATACTGTTCTGCTATTCGTCAGATTACCAAAAACTTTCGTGCAAGTGTTACCACTAAAACCATTTTTTCGCATCTTGAGCGATACCGTTCGTGGGGCATTGCTTTTGATTTTGGAATGGTTTATACATTGCCACAAGCGGGAGTTGTAATTGCTTGCACTGCTCAAAATGTTGGCTTTCAATGTACTCCATACACAGGGTCGCAACGTGCTCCATTGCCTTTGTGTCTTCAGGTGGGAGCAAGCAAACTGTTAGAGAATGCTCCTTTTAGGTTTTCAGTAACATTAACCGAATTGCAAAGCCGTTTAGACGAAGACAATGCTGCCAACCTTGCCGACCATTTTGTGCTTGGGTTAGAATTGTTTCCAAAATCTACTGTATCGGTAAAAGCGGGTTTTAATGCACAACGGCACAACGATTTGCGTATGAGCAATGCAAGCCGCGCGGCAGGATTCTCGTTTGGTGCAGATGTTAGGCTAAAACGATTTGCTGTGCAATATTCACGAGCATGCTACGGAGCGGCTGCAAGTATCAATATGTTTACGCTTGAGGGTTTCCTTAGGGAATGGTAGTTTTAACGTTGGCATTTGCTTTTAGTACCGAAATACCTGTAAAACTCTTGACATTAAGTAGATATGTGTGCAACGGTCCACTTGTGATTACCACCTTTTTTTGGTCGGATGAGGCGTGGATAAATTTAAGCACATTGCCCTCTTTGATGGCAAATCCCACATGACCATAATCTAAACCCACTGCCGAAGTGGTTATCATAATAATATCACCCGAATTGATATTTTTTGCAACCGACGAAACACGCACTTTGGGAATATAGTACATAGCCTTGCGCAGATTAATCTGTTTTTCGATGAGGCGCATAGAATCCACAGCCTGACGGTTGTTTTTTAATTGGTTGTAATTTTGAGGATGAGTGCTCATATAGTTGAGTATCGGGCGGAAAGGTACGCCGCCAAGACTTTTGGTACGGTCGGCTACAATGCCTTTTTGAGAGTTGTCGTAAATCCAATCAGATGTATAATGCAGACGCGAAGGGTATCCGTTGATAATGCCTCCACGGTAGCGGATTTTTTGCAAGGTAGACACAAAGTTATCGTAAGAAGGATTCTCTGACATGTAGTCGATACTTAAAGCAAGCACAGTTTCCACAAAAGTCATGCAGTCAAAACGGTCGAGATTAACCACAAGCTGCTCCACGCTGTTAGAATCCAAGGTATGCCCCACGTAGGGAGCGTCTAAAAAGTGCTTTGCAGTGGTTACTATTACATCGTTGATATTGTCTTTAAAAGTACCAATAAGGTCGGTGCGATAATCGGTGTAAAGCGATTCTGCATTGTTTTGAGCGTTGACGGAGGCAAAGCCCACTGTCATCAAGATTAGTGTAGAGATTAGTTTTTTCATTTTAACATTCGTTTAATGGGTGAGTTATCTGTTATGTAAGGTAGTAAGTCGGATAGTTTAACAACGGCGGTATATGCTCCGGCTAAGTATGAGTTGATGTCGTAAGGTTGGTAGTAGAATAAAATACTTCCGTTTTGTATACCGATATTGTTTTCTACAAAAACATCTTCTTTGAATATTCCTTCGCTTTCGTCGGAAGGTTTGTCGTCGGCATCGCCGTTTGCAATAAAATATTTGATTATAAGTTTGATGATAGCCTCATCGGTGCCGGGTTTAAAAATGTCGTTTTTGGTGAGAATCTTGTTTTGTTCAAGGTCGAAAATCACTGGGATGTTGGCATACATTCCATGCGCTCCGCCTGCATACGAGTAGCAATGGTTGATAATGCAGACAAGTCCGTTGGTGTTGTAGGTAATGTATTGAAAGTTGGATTCTTGCATTGTGAGCTCAAACGACGAAATGTCAGCGTTTTCTTGTAATTGGCTTTCTACATACTGACGAAAACGGTTTTTAGCCGTTTGCAAATCGTTTTTGAGTTTCATAGTAGGGTAGGGCTCGGGATAGAAAAAATCGCCTTCTACACTCTGCTGGGGTGCAGCATTAAACATTTTGGCAAACAACTTTTTTACGCTGTCGGATACTGCCTCTCCTTTATATTCCGCCGGTTGCAAATATCTGTAGATAATAGAATTGCGAGCCATGGAATTTTCTTCTTCGTTTGAATCAAAGGGTATTGAGTCGTTGAGTTCGGCGTACACTTCGTTGAACCGCATAGCGTTAGAATAATCTTCTTTAATTCTCCCTGCCATTTTACTACCGTTGAACGTGCCCATACAATCGTGTTCTACATCGGTAGTGTCAAACCAGATTTCCATCGACGGTTTTCCTTCGCTACGCATCCTCGCTTTATTATCGTTGGCTATGTAACCTTGCAGCCTAACGCAGTGGTCGGTGTTTTTGATATGACACAATCCTGAAACATCGGTGCCGGAGTAATACATATCAATAGCAAAAACCTTTTTGAGCATGTGGCCTTCGTAATGCTTGTACGAGTTGCGGTAGCCTGTGGTCTGTGCTGTGGCAGTAATTGCCAAAAGTATTGTTATTATTGCAAAAAATATCTGTTTCATAATAATTAGTTGTTTTGAGTGGCGGTGTCTGTTGGCATCGAGGCTCGGTATTCTGCCACTTGTTTTAGGTAAATGCTGCCCTTGATTTCGTTGGGAAAGAGGGCTGTGATAGAATCTAATTCGCTGATATTGAGCTTGTGCATCAAATCGGTGCTGAGAATGTATGCAGCCACAGGCGAATTAATGTTTTGAACAACGTATTGCCGCTGAAACTCCACTTTTTCGTGCTCCAAAACTCTGAGATTTTCGGTAAGACGTTGAAGCATAAGTGTGTCGGCATTTTCTTCGGCGTTTTCTATCATTTTATCAATTCCCGTGCCTTTGTCGCTGTAGGCAGAATACGATTGCAAAAAATCGCTAAACTTTTTGTGACAAACCGACCCCGTTACCACACTTCGCGATGGACGTGCAAAAACGTAATCAATATCAATATCAGAGTTTTCTACAAACACAGGCAAATAATCTCGAGCCCCCTCCACAAAGAGATACATTAATTGCGGTTCGCTCACATTGCCTTTAAATACAGCACGACCGTGCTCGAAGGTGGTAGTAGAAAGCTCTGAAATGTTTTCATCAGTATATAGGCATAATGTAACTTTTGCTCCACCACATTCGCCACAATGCAATTCTATCTCGTAACTATCATCTGCAGTGTTACAAGATGTTGCAAGGGCTAATATGGGTAATAGCAGTTTTAGTTTCATAAACATTTTTTTGAGGCTCAAAAATAAATAATTTTTGAAATAATGCAAAAAAAGAAGGGCAGCGTAAAAACGCTACCCTTCAGTAAGGACGTGGCACGCCGCGTCCCTACAATGATACTTTAAACGATTGATTGCCAATAATTACAATCAATACGCCTGATTTGTTGATTTGGATTTCTTCTTTGGTTGATTTTGTTGTTGAAGTTGTTATAGTGCGACCATTGAGATCGATGATTCTGTATTCGGCGTCGGGTGCATTTTCGATAAAGATGGTGTGATTAGACGACCATACCTTTACGATGGGGGTGTCAGAGAGGGTGGAGATGGGGGTGGAGGGGTTATCCTGATTGTTGGGATTATCCTGATTGTTGGGGTTATCCTGATTATTCTGAGCAGAGGCAATGGTAACCTTAATAGATTTGGGTTCGGGGATGTTGATATTGGGATTATCCGCTAACTTGTAATATACAGTGTATTCTCCGGCATCCAATCCCTCTAACTCACAATTAAGCCAGTAAGATTGACCATCTAAACTATATTCTAAAAGACCAACATCTGTTGAGCCTAATGTGTAGAGTTTTTGGTTATTGCCATTATACACAAGTCCTTCAATTGGTGTGGGTGGTGTAATCTTTGGTGTGGCTTTGGCAATGGTAACTTTGATAGATTTGGTTTCGGGGATGTTGATGTTGGGATCATCTGGTAACTTGTAATATACAGTATGTTCTCCGGCTTCTAATGCAAAGAGTACCGTAGTTCCAAGGTAATCTTTTCCATCCAAACTATATTCCAAAAAACTGATATCTGTAGAACCTAATGTATAAAGATATTGCCAATCATTGTTATATACAAGCCCCTCTATTGGTGTGGGAGGTGTAATCTTTGGTGTGGCTTTGTCGATTGTGAAGTTTTTTGTAATGTTTCCACTATATTTTGTTCCTTTTGCATATATTGTAATCTGGGCAGTGCCTGCATTGCAGTTGTCATTATAATAAAAATCATAATCTTCACCTTTTTTCAAAACAACACCGTTATCTTTTACTACAACCTTTGGCTCCAAGACATTTCCTGTGTATGATGTTGTTTCATACTCCAACGAAATGGTTAGATCCTTATTGGAAAGAAGTTTGTATGCAGTTAACACGAGAGAACCTGCATAATATTCACCGAAAGGCAGTTCTTCTTTTGTTAGTTCTTTACCCGTTCCATAATTTTTAATCAAATAACCTTCGGGAAACGTTACATTACCGTTTAGTTTTAAGTATACTTTGTCGCCGTAATAAAAAACTACGCCATCACCTTTGACTTCGCCACTTAAATTATAACTGTTTTCGGAGAATCTAATAGTATTAGCAAAATCTACATATTGTTGATGTATGATGGCAGAGGGTGGATATGCTGAAGAAAAGTCGTATGGAATTATTTCTCCATTGGATCCTATGGTATGGTGAATTGATTCATTAATAATCATTTCACTATTTTGGGGCATAGCTTTTTTACCTATTCTAAAAACATATTGGGGTATTACAATATTTTTGATGTTGCTACAATCATAAAGTGCATTGTAAGCTATAGTTTCGCATTTGGGGTGTATTTCGATATTATCTATGGTGTTATCCTTGGCTTTGATAAGACATTTGTATGGTTCGTCTTCGTCGCCAAGATATAGACCGTTGTTGTATGTGTTGAATGTCAAACTGTTACAATTATTAACTATACCTTCGCCTATAATATAGGGATGGCCCAATATGATTACATTAGTCAATTTTGCACAATCTGACAATGCATAATTAGCTATAACACGACATTTACTATGTATGGTTAACTGTTCTATGTCATTGTTTTTTGGTTTGATAAAAATTAAATAATCTCCTACGTAAAGTCCATTTTCGTATTCTTTGTAAAGATTATCACAGTTTCTGAAAGCATCTTGGGCAATTTCAAGATTGTTTCCTATTGTTACCGATTCAAGTGCATCCATACAAGAAAAAGCCTCTTTCTCAATTACCTTAATATTTGAAGGAATCACAATATTTGTTATTTTTTTACAACAAAAGAAAGTATACTCTTTGATTATATCTATCAACGGGGGGATATTCACCGTTTGTAGTACATAGCAATCAGAGAAAGCACCCTTACCTAATTTGCTGAGTGTCGTAGGAAGTGATATTCCTTCGAAATTACAATGTGCAAATGCATAGTTGCCTATTTCTGTAACCGATTCAGGTATGTTTATAGATGATACATAGCTAGAATAAAATGCAAAATCTCCTATGCATGTAATTGTTTTCGGTAGCTCCGCTGATTCAATGAAACGTTTTGTTTCGGTAGCATCAAATCCATTTTTTGCAATTTTTGTAACAGTATAGATTGTGCCATCAGAGTATTCAACAGTTTCCGGAATAGTTAATTTTTGTATATTCTGAGCTTCATCTGCTGCTTTTTTTGTGGCTCCAACTTCTACTGTGTTGTCTTCAAGAACGGTGTATTTTAGTATTCCCTCAGTCCATGATGTTTCTTGAGCGTGAGTTTGGACTGCAAACGCCGTCAAAATAAATAATAATAATGTCTTTTTCATTTTATTGATAGTTCTATCAGTTTATTATTTGTTGTAATTGTTGATAATTAAATAATTTGGGATGCATAATCCCTATTGCCGAAAATAATAACGGCGACGTACTGATAAAGCTACGGTGGAGAATGTTTTTTACATTTTCCCATAGAGTTTTTTATATGGTGTGGTATTTGACTCATAAAGGTTTGGTTAATAGTTATAATAATTCCAATATTTAAACGGATTTTTTTTGATTTTGTTGAGTTTAAAAAAATTGCAAATATTTGTTGATGTTATGTATATTTATATTATTTTTGCAAACAAAACTACATTAGCAAAGCAAACGTTATTTTTTGTAACAAATTAAATCGGAAAAACAATGAGCAATTCTGCTACACCTAAATATATTCTATCTGGATTATATGTTGTAACAATCTTCGTTATCAGTGCATTAGCTTTTAAAATGTTTGTATGTTCGGTAGACGACGATGGCGACGGTCTTTACCGAAACGAAATGGCTACCAAATATAATGTCTACTGTCCCATTTTGCCCGATACTCTCGATTTTTGCGGCGAACCCGTGCCAATGGAAAATTTCGACGTGCGCGAATCGCTTGAAAAAGAGATTCTCAAAACAATGTATTGGCATTCAGAGACATTTCTTTACCTAAAACGTGCCAACAGATATTTCCCCGCCATGCGCAAAATTTTGAAAGAACAGGGTGTTCCCGAAGATTTTCTCTATCTCTGCGTGGTGGAGAGCGGTATGGACAATGTGGTGTCGCCGATGAAGGCTGTGGGTTTTTGGCAAATTCTTGAATCCACCGGCAAAGAGTGCGGATTGGAAATCAACGAAGAGGTAGACGAGCGTTACGATTTTGAAAAATCTACCTACGCCGCTTGCTATTTCTTAAAACAGGCATACGCTAAATTTGGTTCGTGGACAATGGCTGCGGCTTCGTACAACTGCGGACAATATGGTTTGCAGCGTTTGGTAACCCGTCAGGGCGAAACCAATTATTACAACCTCAAGCACAACAGCGAAACAGGACGTTATGTTTACCGCATACTCGCATACAAAATGTTGCTGTCTCGTCCTGCTGATTTTGGTTTTTGCTATCGTCAAAAAGACCTTTACAAACCTATTGAAACCAACACTGTGGAGGTGGACAGCGCAATTACCGATATGTACACTTTTGCCAAAAACTACACTGTCAACTATAAGATTTTCAAATTATTGAATCCTTGGCTCAGGGATACAAAACTCACCAACAAAGATCAAAAGACATACTATATAAAAGTGTTGGCCGATGGCGCACGCAAAGAAAAAAAGAAATAAAACCCGTCGTAAGCGCGGATTCTTCTTTTACCTGATACGCATAATGTTATGTATATCAGTTGCATTACTTGTGTGGCCTATTTATTTTGTGGTGCTCTATAAGTTTGTGCCAGTTTATTACACTCCGCTAATGCTACAACGCAAAATCGAAGCCATTGGAATGGATAACAAACCATCGGCAAAAAAAGAATGGGTGTCATACGAAGATATTTCGCCTGCGCTTACCAGGGCAGTGATTTCGTCGGAAGATAATCTGTTTCAAAAGCACAACGGATTTAGTTTCGACAATATGCAAAAGGCTTGGGACGATATTCAAAAAGGCAAGCGTTTCCGTGGCGGAAGCACCATTAGTCAGCAAACTGCCAAAAATGTTTTTCTTTTCCCTGTAAAATCATATATCCGAAAGGCTTACGAGGCATATCTTACTGTATTGATAGAATGGATTTGGGGAAAACACCGCATTATGGAGGTATATCTCAATGTGATAGAGATGGGCGACGGCATTTACGGTGCAGAGGCTGCTGCAAAACATTTTTTCAACCGTCGCGCCAAAAATCTCAACGACCAGCAATGCGCCCTTATCGCAGCCTGTCTGCCCAATCCGCTGATTTACAAAGTGGGGCAACCATCTAAATATATACAAAAGCGACAGGCAAAAATCCTGTCGCTAATGCCCAAGATGGGAAAAATTGAATTATAATTTTAGTTTAGAAACCTATTTGAAATCCAGCAAAAGCATACACATTTTCGCTCTGCGGATTATACCCAAATATGGCATACACCGGTAGTGAAAAATGTTCGGTGATTTTGATGTCGTGCGATGCCTTGATACCGAGGTTTACAACATTAGCACCGTGTACGCCAGAATGATCGCCATACCAAGTGGTTTTGCCAAATGTTGCTCCCACAAACGGACGAAAGTCGATTTCTTTTACAGTGGCGGTGTATCCTACCTCAAAGTAAGTGGAATAGGCGTTTTTCATAGCGTCGTCGGGGTCTTCTTCCCATTCGCGCTTGTCGGCTCCGTAAAAGAGGATGTTAAACGAAGCGTCTAATCCAAATTCGCTTTCCCAATCGGTAGAAAATTCGAGAGTGTGTCCCGTTTCGTGGGCGTGATATTCGCCGAATTTTGGTATCATCGACGATGGTACGCCATAATCGCTGATTGTGTAATAGTCGGTGACGGTGAATGTTACCTGTCCGGCTGTTACCGAAGTGTACATATCAAACTCTTTGTATTCGCCGTCGAATGTGGTGCAATTCCAAAAACCGAGCGAAAAAGGACCGGCATTAAAGTCGAAATAGGGCTGAAAATTAGGTCCAAAACCAAGAGTTGTTCCACGCCAAATAAAAGCGCTTGCAATGTCGGTACCTCCGTTAAACGAAATCACCGGCTCTTTGGTAAATTCAAATTCGTCGTCATCGTCTTGAGCGTAAGCTCCTGTGGCAAGAGCAAATGCGCATGTTAATGCTAATAGTTTTTTCATGGTATTAAAAATTAATGGTTATTTCTTAATCGGGAACTTATATGCCAAGAATCCCATAATAGCCGCAATAGCAGCAGGGAACAGCGAGAATAAGCACCAAATCATAGTATTAACAGATTCGGCATTGGTGATAGTTACCACAGTTTTGGCAATCTCTTTTCCGGTGGCGGGGTCAACCTCTACAACAGTGTTGGAAACCAAACCAGCGGCACCCAAAAGCAATGCAATGAGCGAACCCGATATTGCGCCGCCAAATTTTTGAGCCATTGTACCCGACGAGAAAATCAAGCCGGTAGACGATGTTCCATTTTTCTCTGTGGCGTAATCGGCAACGTCGGCATACATCGACCAAAGAAGCGGAGAATATAATCCTACGCCAATAGATGTAAGTATCACCATCACCACCATCAGCCACATATAGCTGCGGTCCATAGGTATAAAGAAGAAAATCACCGAGCAAACTAAGCATATCAATGCCGAATATACAAACGCCATACGCTTAGAACCTACTTTCTGGGTAAATTTGGGCGAAACTCCACCAAAAATCATACAAGTTACCTCGCCGATAGCCATAAACACTGTGTAGTTGATGATAAGTCCCCAGAGTTCCACATCTCCCTGAGTGTCGCCATGCAAACAGTATGTGAGCATATAGCCTGCCACAGCGTAACGGAATCCGTTGAAAAAGTTGGTGCAGATACCGATTGAAGTAAGGTAGATCCACGGTTTGTTTTTCACGAGGTCGGCAAACTGCTTAAACGAGAATTTTTCGGCGCGGACGGGTTTAAGGCGTTCCTTGGTCATAAGTCCGCAGGCAAGAGTCATCAAAGCTGCAATACATCCAAACACTGCTCCAATTACAGCGTATTGGTGTTGCTCAGTTCCACCGATAGCTTTTTGGATATAGGGAAACGAAAGCAAGGTGATAAATCCCATAGCGTAAGCACCCACCATACGGAACGATGAAAACTGGTTTTTCTCATTGTCGTCGCTTGTCATTACACCGAGGAGCGAACCGTAAGGAACGTTAACAGCAGTGTAAACCGCCATCATTAATAAATATAAAGTGTATGCGTAAACTCGTTTGCCTGCCTCGCCAAAGTCGGGAGTGTAGAGCAGAAGCGCAAAAATAAGTCCGAAAGGAATAGCGCCGATAATAAGCCACGGACGGTAAGTGCCCCAGCGAGATTGAGTTCTGTCGGCAAGACTACCCATAATCGGGTCGGTAAACACGTCGAAGAGCCTTGCCAAAAGCATAAGAGCGCCGGCGTCGGCAAACGAAAGACCGAATACGTTAGTAAAAAACAGCGGAAACGCTATTGACATAATTTTCCACGATACACCACCTGCGGCAGCATCGCCGAGTGCATATCCAATTTTTTCTTTTAATGAAGCCATAATAAGTTATAAAATTAGTAATCGTCGTAAATAATTGTTTCACGTTTCAAATATAAGGAATAATTAGGATATGCAACAATATGCCGGGAAAAAAACTACATTTATTGGCTTAAATAAGCTAAAATTTTTATTGTCTTTGCAACAAAAACAAAGCAATTTATGGGACGATTTATTGTATAAAAACTTGTGCTTTTCTTTTTTTATACGAAAAACAATTATTACATTTGCACACAATATAAAAAAAACGGAGCGGCGCGTCTGCAAAACTGGCCGGTTTACTTCGCGTCCGCTCTTATTATTAACCTTCAAAAAAAGGAGGTATACAGAGAAAACGAATTTGATTACGATTTGTTGCCTACGTAGCAACTAATTCCAAACCGCTGTGGAATGTAAAACTAACAGAGGTTCACCTGAAGGCATATTAGGGAGATTAATTATATGCCAATGACATCTAATAAAAAGAAACAATGAACAAAATTTTATTTAAATCAATATCCATCTTAGCTATTGTAGGAACTGTGCTTACCGCTTGTCAAGAAGAAGAAATAGTACAAAATGCCAAAGAACGAATAATACCATTAGACTCACTAAAAATTACCAGATCTCTTAGCAAAAAAGCCTACAAATCAAAATATAGTGAAGTATATTTTATGACAGGTGAAGATGATACCCCATTTAATAAATATAAAACAATCAAAATACGCGATATAAAAGGAGATCTTTGTCAAGAATGGTTTGTAGAGGATTTACACGAAGATTGGTTCAAGCCATACTCTTATCAACCCGGCGACGAGAAAGGCACTCTGCATGGCTACTACTACCATTGGGAAGGTACATTAAGCGATGCTCAATCAGATTGGAATGAGTTGGTTTATTCTGATACCGAATTAGAAATACCAGCGAAAGGATTTCATATACCTAACGAATCTGATTTTTACAAATTAGGGGCCATCGTGGGTGAATCATCTGCTATATTTAGAGCTCTCCAATTAGAATATGACGGCATTCATTTTTCAGGTTTTAATGATTGGAACAACCTTTTGGCTGCTATTTGGATTAATCCGATAGACACTATATGGTCACAAGGAACTGACCCGAACCAAGTTGATGGCTGCGGAATATTCGCTGCATGGCACAATAACGATCCTCACTACGGTGATAAAATGGTGGGACATTATACAAATTCTAAAACGCTTCAATGTAATGTGCGTCTTGTTAGAAATCTCACTAAGAAACAATGGTAAAACATTATTATATGGCCACAAGCATTATTATTATGCTTGTGGCTTCTTCGTTTTCATTAAAAGCACAAAGCAAGCATGCTTCAATATGGTTTTTTGATAGTTACTGTCTCGATTTCAACACCAATCCACCGTCCTATTACCAATATGATTTTGGGAAGATAAAATCGACAATAAAAACAACTTGGCACATTGATGCCGAAGGAAACGTTGCTGCCGTTGCTAATTATGAAGACGGAAAGATGGCTTTGTTAAACAAAACTACTAATCAGTTAGAAGAAGTAAATACTGATTATTGCTTTGATACAGGATTTTTTGTTCCAAGGCCAAGTAACAATGGTCAAGTATTCTTTATTGAACAAAATAAATACTATTTGATAAATTTAATAACACACGAAATTGTTTTAAAAGAAGACGGAGTTTTTCCTCCATACACACACCCCATTTCTGTTCAAAATTCTTATTGCGATAAAGTTTGGCTCATAAATACAGACCAACAAGTATGGACTACATATTTGGTAACATCTAACTGAATATCAAAAGTAAAGGAAACCTACTTGAAAGAATCTGACTACTCTGTATTTCCAAGCCTCGACCATCATTGGATTCTTAACCTGTCAAAAGATTGCAAGCACTATACATTAACCCAAACTCAAGATGCCAACACTGTGTATTACGGAGACTTTGACCGCAATTCTGGCGAATTTGTACGAAAAAGCTATTATGATTTCGGTAGTGATTACATATC
>JAGCDD010000381.1 GCA_017651345.1 Bacteroidales bacterium
GCGGTTTTTTGGTAAAGCGGCATAAGGCTGTCGTCGAATGCTATGATGATTACCGGACCGTCGCTATTGATTTGCGCCTGATTGGTAAGAGTGAGAAGCTCTGCCAAACGGTCAACGCCAATTGATGCGCCAGTTGCAGGCACTTTTACGCCGAGAAGATTTTCTACCAAGCCATCGTAGCGACCGCCACCGCAGATAGAGCCCACACGGCGTTCGCGACCTTTTTCGTCTTTGTAGGTTTGCAACGATTCCACTTCGTAGATAGGACCAGTGTAGTATCCAAGTCCGCGAACCATTCCCGGGTCGAGTATTGCAACTTGCTCATCATAACCAAGTTGAGCAAGTATTGTGTCGATTTTTTCAAGTTCGACAACGCCCTCTTTGTAGGTGGGGTTTTCAAAAGCGGGTTTTGATTTCAGTTTTGCCAACACTTCGGCACGAGAAGCACGTGTTTCAAAGTCTTTGATAAACTGAATTATGATGTCAACAAATTTTTGTTCAATATTGAGACCAGGAATCTGTGCGCCCGAAGTTTCGTCTACACGCCCCTTGCCGAGTTCTTTTGCCACGGCGTCGATTCCAATTTTGTCGAGTTTGTCGATAACGCGCATCACAGCCATCTCTTGTTCCTTGTCGGTGATGCCAGTGAATGCGAGTAAGCCGTTTACAATCTTGCGGTTGTTGATTTTGATAAGATAAGTGCCGCGTTTGAGACCGATGTTTTCTAACGCTTGCGAAAGTATCATACAGTTTTCGGCATCTGCGCTAACGTCTTCTGCGCCAACGGTATCAAAGTCCATTTGCCAAAATTCGCGGAAACGTCCCGGGTCGAGTTTTGCCTCAAAACGGAAAACTGGTCCGTATTGGTAACGGCGGAAAAGGTTTGTTTTGCCTTGGATTTCGCCCCTAAGGTGCTGCTGCCAAAGACTTTCGGCATAAACGCGGGCAAGCGGAGCGGTTAGGTCGTAACGGAGCGCCACATAGTGGTTTTCCATAATCACACGGTTTTCGGCGTCGCGCATTTCGCGTCCGTTAGTGTCGAAAACAGGCTCTTCTTCTGGATTTTTAAACGAATATACGCCTTGCGCAACGGTGTCGGCATCGGGCAGATATTTGCCAAGACACTCGGCATATTCCATTATCGGAGTGTCGTAACGGCTAAATCCAAAACGACGGTAAACCTCTGTGGCTTTGTCGATTATAAACTGACGGAGCAAGTTCTGCTCTGGTGTAATATCTCTGAATCCTTTAACCTTTTGGGGAACTATTCCTCTCATTTTTGTCTTTCTGTTTGTGTTAAATATGCTTTACGCCTAATTTTTTCCAAATGTATAAAAAAGTTGGAATAATATGCTAAAAAAATGAGATTTTTTTTATTCAACTACGATTTTTTGTGAAAAAGTGGTAGACGCAGATGTAATGCAGATAATATAAATTCCTGATTTTATGTTGGTTAAATCTACTGAAACAGGATTTCCTGCTAAGATTTCAGTATTAATAGTTTTTACAATTTTGCCCGAAACCGACGACAGCGATATTGTGCATTTTCCTAAATTTAGCGGCAACAATATGTTAATGCCGTTTTTGGCAGGATTGGGATATATTATTGCATCTACTTGTTCTGTTATGTTTTTCACTGCAGTAATAGGGTCAGGTTCGGGTAATGGAGTGGTAAAATTGCTGAGTACCACGCCGTTGCTTCGCGATGATTGCGACGTTGCGTTAAAAATACTCTCTATATAAAAGGTGTAGGTAGATTTTGGGGAAATATTAGAAAATGTATAACTATCAGATTCTCCGTAATTTATTTCTTTAATAACATCACCGTTGCAGTAGAGTTTAAACAAAGTAGGTTCGCCATCTGTTTGCCAATTGAGAGTGATGGCTGTGGA
The DNA here is from genome assembly GCA_017651345.1 of Bacteroidales bacterium. Lineage (GTDB taxonomy): Bacteria > Bacteroidota > Bacteroidia > Bacteroidales > UBA3824 > UBA3824. The sequence goes on from JAGCDD010000381.1 coordinate 1,893, forward strand.
ATCATGGTTCCATTCGCCCGAAAGCCACGGGGCAGATATAGAAGAAAAATTACCGTAAGGGTCGAAACTTTCTATTTGGTTGATTTCCTTACCATTGGCAAGCCAATATGCCAATTGATGGTTGGGGTTTGAATTAGTGTTCCAAAATTTAGAAACCATCTGAAAAAAATCATCGTAAGGCTCTTGACAAGTGGCAAGTCCGCCCGAAAGCACGCCAATGAGTTTTTTATCTTGATTGATAAGCGGTGCACCCGACGAGCCAACTTCGGTGTAGCCTTGATGCCAAGTGTCGATATGCCAATGCGCGTTTTCGATAAAAATTTCGTCGCTTACAGGATAAGAATCTTGATAAGGCGGCATATCACTAATAGCGATAGCCTTTTCGTTGCCACTCGGGTGATGTATGGTAACTACTTTGTTGAGGTTTTTCTTGGTGTCTAACGAAAGTCCAAGGTAATACGGATAGTATTCTTTGGGTGGTATTGAGCTGAGTTTCAGAAGCGAAATGTCGTAATCGTTGTAGTCGCCTTCAGTAATTCTTAACCCCTCGTAGTCGCGCATATCCTTGCGATGCGTTTTGGTAGGAAAAGCCACAAGGTCGGCACCCGAAAGCGTTTGAAATCCTTTTGGCGAAATACCGTCGGCATCAAGTTCAAAATTAAAATAGGTTACAACGGTTTCTGCCTCCTCTTGTTTGCAAACGCAGTGAGCTGCTGTAATAATATAAGGTGTGGCATCAAATTCGGTATTGTTTACAAGCGTGCCTGTGCATACGTAAGTGTAATCTTCGCTGTCGAATTGATACTGCACAACTGCGTGTTTTTCAACTTGATAATTCAAACCATATTCGCCATTGATGTCGGGTTGCTTACACTTTCCCGAAACTCGCACTTTGAGCATTTTGCTGATGGGATCAAAACCGTATGCTATTTTTGAAATTGTAAAATCTGATTGATTAACATCTTGTGGCACAAATAGTTCTATCGTAATTGAGTCGTTGTCGATATACCGAGTGCGGAGTTTATTGTCAAAATTATTAACAGTATCGGTAATTAAACCAAGAAAATCGCTGCCGCCATACAAGCACATTTCAACACCTTTGGCAAGTGTAATATCTTTAAATTCAACGCCTACCGAACCAGCATCTTTTGCCGAAACACCAATCCGCCAAAGAGTTCCACCGTCAACGTCATATTTTTCGGCATTATTAAAAAAACTTCTATCGCAGTTGGCAAGCCGTCCAATGCAGTTTTCGGGACGTTCTGACTTTGAGGATGGTGGTATGGTGATGTCGATATATTCTTGGGTAGCATGCAAATAAGCAAAACGACTTTGAGTTAAAGAGCCCGTTGTAATTTGCGCTGAAAGATTTAAAATTATTAATGCATAAATAAGTGTCAAAAGAAATTTTTTCATAATTTTGCAAAATAAAATCGGTAATGCAAACACAAAAGTAAATGTTTTTTTTGACATTTAGGCTTTTTTGCTAATTTTGTGCAATTAAACTAATTATTACAGTGAAAAAATTATTTATCATACTCTTAGCGATGGCGTGCTGCGGCATGGTGCAGGCGCAACAAGTAAAAAAATCTGACATCTTTGTGCAAATTTTCGGCACAAAATATTATCTCCATACCGTTAAAGAGGGCGAAACCCTCGAAGCTATAGCCCGCGCATACGGCGTAACGGTGCAAGAAATCAATATGGAAAACAAGGCTCTTGCAGGTAAAATTTCAGCCGGAACAAGTCTGAAAATTCCTGTTATTGGCTCTAACCAAACACCCGGATATACACAACAATTTGTATATCACACTGTTGAAAAGAAACAGACGCTATATTCGATTTGCAAACAATATGGCGTATCGCAAGAAGATATTTTTCAATATAATCCCGACACCAAAAACGGTCTCAAAACTGGCACAGTGCTCAAAATTCCCAAAGGCAACCCCGGAAAACCAGACCGTCAAGATGCCGAATTTGTTTACCATACTGCGCGTCAAAACGAAACACTTTACTCATTATCAGAGCGTTACAACGTTAACATAGAGGATATTGTAAAATACAACCCAAATCTCAAAAACGGTATTCCACAGGGAACTATCATAAGGTTTCCGCGCAATATTGTTCCCGAAGATGTTACTTACGACCCTGAGGCAGAGCAAGTGGCTGAAAACAACATAGTTAAAGACCGTGCTATGCGCAAATCCGACTATGTACCTTGCGACGGTTACCGCTACGACAAAAACACTACTTTTAATGTAGCATTACTTTTGCCTTTGTATCTCAACAACAATACTTTGCAAGTAGAAAAAGTGAAAGCCGACCCCGAAAAAGAACAGCTTTACAAAAATAGCGAACGTATTTTTGAATTTTACGAAGGTGTGCTTGTGGCAGTAAAAGAGATGCAGCAAAAGGGCAAAAACGTTAATCTGCACGTTTACGACACCGAAAACAATTTTGCCACCACCGACCGTATTCTCAACAATCCCGAACTTAAAAATATGGACTTGATTATTGGTCCGCTTTACACCGACAACGTGGTGAGAGCAGCAAGATTTTCTACCGAAAATCAAATCGCACTTGTATCGCCATTTGCTCAGAAAAACGACCTTCTAACCAACAATCCATACCTTTATCAGTTTTCGCCTTCAACAGCCACTTCGATAGCACAAACAGCCGACTATTTTGCCGAGCTAAACAATGCCACTGTTATTGTGGTCCACAACGGATCGGCTGCCGAAGTGGATATGACAAAACTTTACCGCAACAACCTTACCCGCAGCTATTTCTCCGACAAAAACGTTCCTGATATGATTTTTAAGGAGATAAACTACAAGAGCGGCGGAATTGCACGAGTGCAAGAGGCTATGAGCGCAACTAATACCAATGTGCTTTTGATTCCAAGCAACGACGAGGTGTTTATTACCAATGTGGTAAACCAACTTGCCACTGTGGTAAAAACTAATAAATATAAGGTGGTGTTATTTGGTTCGCAAAGTTGGGAAAAATACATCAACATCGATGTAGAGTTTCTTCAAAGCATGAATTTCTGCTACCGTAGCAATAGCTTTACCGACTACAACAACACAGCCGTAAAACTCTTTGTATCAGAGTTTCGCGATAGATTCAATACCGAAGCGTGTATTTACGGATTTAGCGGATACGATATTGCAAAGTGCTTTATAACAAAACTTTACAAGCACGGCAAATATTTCTGTTTTTGCGACGACGACAACGAACAGGGACTTATCTACAAGTTTGATTTTAAGCGAGTTTCACCTGTAGGCGGTTTTGAAAACCAATCTACATTTGTGCTCCGCTATGGCAAAGATTTTAGCGTAGAGGAGGCCAAATAGGTTCTCCCCTACTTTTCAAAATCCATAGCGTCTAAAATACGCTTTACCTGATTGATAGTTAGCTGACCCGGAGCTGTGGGCTGACCATTGTCGGCTGCCACGTAAGTAAACGGAGCACCAAACATCAATGATGCGGGTCGTGTAATTTTGCCTGATTCGCCCATGCAAAATGCCACAATATCGTTGTATTCGCCGTAAAGACCAAGTATTCGGGCATTGTCGGACACTGAGTTAGACTTGCAAGCCATTTTTACAATATCAGCACCGAGTTCCTTGCAATATTTGATAATGCCTTTGAGAATACCTGCGTCGGGAGTGGTTTCGTAATTGTGATACGAAATAATGAGTTTGCATTTTTTGCTAAGCAGGCAAGCGCGGCGCAGTTTTAGCGAATATTCTGGCGCACGTTCCAACTCCAAGTCGATATATTCAGCACCGTTGAGCGCAGCAGTTTCGAGCATGTTGATGTCGTATTCGGGTTCGTAAACACCCGGACGGCAAGTTACTATATATTTGTTTTCCTCCTCAGCAAGGAGGCTTATCATTTGGTCGGCTGTGGGCTTTACCAAGTCGACGCGCAACTCGGCGCAATTGTGTTCGCCGAGTTGTTGCATCGCATTGTCTACTCCTTCTGCCGAAAGGCATACGTAAAGCATTATTTCTTAGGGTTAATGATTTTGTCTTGTATGTTGATAGATTCCTGGTGTATAGCCTGGAATATTTTGGTGATGAGTTCGCGGCTGAGGCTGTTTTCGCCTGCCATCATCATATATTTGTTGAGCAACGAATCCCAACGCGAAGGCTGAAGCACTGCCATCTTGTTCTCTTTTTTGTAGCGTCCGATACCTTCGGAAATTTTCATACGCTTTTTCAAAAGGTCGATAAGGAGGTCGTCGATAACGTCGATTTTGGCGCGGAGTTCGTCCAAAAGTTTTGGAGATATACCCTCGGGAGCAATTTCACGGATAACAAGATTGCCGAGCATCTCGTTTAAAGCAGAGGGGGTAAGCTGCTGTTTGGCATCGCTCCAAGCCTTGTCGGGATTGATATGCGATTCGATCATAAGTCCGTCGACATTGAGGTCGAGAGCCTTCTGAGCAATTTCAAACAGATATTCGCGTTTTCCGGCGATGTGGCTGGGGTCGCAAATCAAATGCAAATCGGGACGGCGGCGTTTCATCTCGATAGGAATCTGCCACAGCGGAGCATTACGGTAAAGGATTTTTTCGTAGCTCGAAAAACCACGGTGAATAAGTCCAATTTGCGAAATGCCAGCATCTTGCAGACGTTCAACTGCGCCAATCCAAAGGTCAACATCGGGGTTGACAGGATTTTTTACAAGCACGGGAATTTCCACACCCTTGAGGCAGTCGGCAATCTCTTGCATAGCAAAAGGGTTGGCAGATGTTCGTGCACCAATCCAAATAATGTCGATACCTGCGTTGACAGCCTCTTCCACATGGTGGGTATTTGCCACTTCGGTAGAGGTAAGCATGCCGGTTTCTTCTTTTACACGTTTCATCCACGGGAGACCCACAGTGCCGATGCCCTCAAAGTTGCCCGGACGAGTGCGGGGTTTCCAAATGCCAGCGCGGAATACTTTGATACCGTTAGCGGCAAGCTGACGTGCAGTTTCAAGAGTTTGTTCTTCGGTTTCGGCACTGCACGGGCCGGCTATAATCAAAGGTCTTTTTTCAAAAAGGCTGTTAAGGTCTATCATAATCTAAATATTTAATAATTATTTGTTTAATACTTTTTTTACTCTGTTGGCTTGGTTGATATAATTGTCCATACCATCGGTGTCGCCGGTTACAAGCAGCTGACGGAAATCGTTGAGTTTTTCGATATAAGTGTCTAAAACCGAAAGCACATTCTCCTTGTTGTCTTGAAAAATTGGAGTCCACATTTCGGCATTACTCTTGGCAAGACGCACTGTGCTTTTGAAACCGCCCGAAGCAAGATTGAAGATATTTTTCTCGTTTTTCTCCTTTTCCAAAACTGTGAGAGCAAGGGCAAACGACGCAACGTGAGGAATATGCGACACGTATGCCACGTGAATATCGTGATTGAACGAATTGAAAAACATCGGGTTCATATTCAAAACCTCAAACATTTTTTTCACCTCCACAACGGCTTTTTCGTCGCTATCTTCGGCATCGCAGATAATAAACGCCTTACCGTCGAACATGCCCGAAATAGCCGACCACGGACCTGAATTTTCGGTACCTGCCATCGGGTGACAAGCCACGTAACGTTTGCGTTTTTGATGATATTTTACGCGTTCGCAGATAACGCCCTTGCAGCTGGCTACATCCAAAACAATCTGATTGTCGGAAATTTTGTCTAAAATCTGGGGCAAAACTTTAATAACCGCACTAACCGGGATGGCAACAACAATAATATCTGCTTGAGTTACAGCTTCGTCGAAAGTTACCACCTCGTCGATAATGCCCACCTGCTTGGCAAAAGCTGAGTGAACGGGATCTTTGTCGTATCCAATTATATAGTCGGCATATTTACGTTTTCTAAGGTCGAGGGCAAGCGATCCGCCCAAAAGACCAAGACCTATTATTGATAATTTCATTGCTTTATATTTTTCTATTTTCAATTTTCAACTTTCAATTTTCAATTATGAATTGTGAATTACATCATCACAGCATTCCACGATTCCACACCTGCCTTGTATTCGCCAAGCACCGTAAGTTCTTTTAACAGAGGGCGTATAGCAGTAAGCATATCGCAATATTTTTGATATTCGACGTACCTTACATCAATATAAAACATATAGTGCATCGGCTGCCCGATAATAGGGCTCGACTCTATTTTGGTAAGGTCAACGCCATAAAAAGATATAATACTTAAAATTTGCGAAAGACTTCCAGGATGATTTTGAAGAATAATCGAGAGCGAAGCCTTGTCGCAGTTTTCGGGACGGTTGCCGTTGTTGGGGTGGACAATCAAAAAACGGGTGTAGTTCTTTTTGTTGGTTTCGATACCCGATTGAATAATATCCAAGCCGTACATCTGAGCGGCATACTCCCCTCCTATTGCACCGATGTTGGTCAACTGTTTTTCAGCAATTTGACGCATACTCAGAGCGGTGCTCTCGCTTTCTACAAGCCTAATGTCGGGATACTTGCGAAAAAACTGCCTTGTTTGGTTAATAGCCATGTAGTGACTGCGCACCTCGGTGATATCCTCCAATTTGGTGCCGGGCAAAGCCACAAGATTTTGTTTTATGCGCAGCGAAACCTCGCCGCAAATTTTTACATCATACTGACGGAGGAGTTTCAGGTTGGCATGAATAGTGCCGCTGATGGTGTTTTCGATAGCCATAATGCCGTAGTCGCTTTCAAATCCGAGCACCGATTCCATAACGTCGTTAAACGTAAGACGCTCAACCGGCTCGATATCCTTTCCGGCAAAAAACTCTCGCGCAGCCACCTCGTGAAATGCGCCCCTTACTCCC
>JAGCDD010000382.1 GCA_017651345.1 Bacteroidales bacterium
AGACGATGTGCACATCGTCTCTACGCGGTTCCCGTTACACAATAATAATCCTATCAAGGTTTCCGGCGAGGGTTTTGCGGATTTCGTTCAACTGTTTTATCTGCCCGAGAACCTCCATTTGTGCGTCGGCCGACAGTGAGCGGTCTTTGAGTTGCTCAATTGCCTGTTTTTCAGCCATATTGATAATCTTTAATTTGTAAGTGAGAATCGTCTTAGGAATGTCTTTCTTGTAGGTCATCTCGGGAGTTTCGCAAGTGTTGCCACGCTTAGTCCAGATATTGCTGAGTTGGTCTTTTTGAATGGTAAGGTCGGCGGCGAGATTGCGGATTTTCTCGTCCTCATTGTTAAGGAAATACGATGCGTCGATGGTGTTGCCGTTCATCAAATGGCTCTTGTAATCCTCGAAAATCTTTTGAAACACAAGGTTTTTGAGTTCCAGATCCTCGTTCATAAGTTCGCCGATGATGTATGTGCTTACTGTTACGATGTTTTGCTCGCCTGTGGCAACGTCGGTGATGGTTTCGTATTCGTAGTTGCCAAAATTGATGAGGTAGTTGATAATTTCCTTCTCCTCCACCTCGGCGTAAACGTTTTGTACAAACGTTGGAACTTGTTGAGTTTCAGTGTTATTTGCCACCATCGGCTGACCTTCGGCGGGTGGTACAGCATTTGGGTCGGCTGGATTAACAATGTCGGCACTTTGGCGAAATTTGGCTTTAATCAAGTCCTCGTGCTGTTTCTTTATCAATCGGCCTGTTTCGGCATAAAGAGCATCTTCCTTAACGTCAAGCAGTTTGCTACATTCTTTGATGTAAAAACTGCGGGTAACGGCATTGTTGATTTTAGAGATCGACACCACTATGCTGCCCACCACTTCGGAACGTTTTAGAGGGTCGTTTTGACTGTCTTTCAATAATATACGCGTTTTAAAACGTATAAAATCCTCTTCGTGTTCGTCGATATATTGTTGCAATTCGGTTGGTGTGTGGCTTTGGGCAAACGAATCGGGGTCTTCGGGTTCTGGCAGAAGTACCACCTTTACATTTATATCTTGTTCAAGAATCAGGTCGATACCGCGTAATGAAGCCTTGATACCAGCCCAATCGCCGTCGTAAATAACCGTGAGATTATTTGTAAAACGCTTAATAACAGATATTTGTCCCGGAGTAAGCGACGTTCCCGACGATGCCACAGTGTTTTCTACACCAGATTGGCTCATAGAAATTACATCGCAGTATCCTTCAACAAGATAGCATTTGTCGCGCTTAACTATTGCGTTTTTGGCTTGATAGATTCCGTAGATAACGTTGCTTTTGTGGTAAACCTCTGATTCTGGCGAGTTTACGTATTTCGCAAGTTTCTTATCTGAGGTCATTATTCTACCGCCAAAAGCCACAACGTTTCCTGCTATCGAATGTATAGGAAACATTACACGCCCAGCAAAACGGTCGAATTTGTAGCCGTCTTCTTTTACAATCGTTAATCCTGTTTTTTCGAGATATTTTATGTTGTAGCCCGCCTTAATTGCCTCATTTGTAAGTGCTTGTCTATTAGCGGGACTATATCCCAATTGGAATTTCTCTATGGTGTCGGGTCGGAAACCTCGATGCTGAAAATAACTGAGAGCCACTACCCTACCCTCTTCGGTATCTGTGAGCGTTTTGGAGAAAAATTTCTGTGCGAAGGCATTCACAATCTTCATCGACTCACTCTCTTCGTGCTGCGACTTCTCTTCGTCACTCAACTCTTTTTCAACCACTTGGATGCCATATTTCTTGGCAAGGTATTTCAGCGCCTCGGGATACGTCATATTCTCGTGCTTCATCACAAACGACACGGGCGAACCCGACACGCCGCAGCCAAAGCATTTGAAGATGTTTTTTGACGGCGATACCGAAAACGACGGTGTTTTCTCGTTGTGAAACGGGCAGCATCCGATATAGTTGGCTCCACGACGTTTGAGGGTCATAAAATCTTGCACAACGTCCAATATCTGAGCTGTTTCTATAATCCGCTGTATGGTGGGTTGATCTATCATTTTTGTTTTCCTTGCCTTTACGTTTTGATTGGCAAAAATAGCGTATTTTTCGGATTGTGCCGGCGGTTATTAAAAAAAATTTTAAAGTTAAAAGAAACTATTTATTTTTGCGATTTATAATCAAAGTATTAAACCAATGAAAAAAGGCAGATATGTAAGAGGCGGCGGGGTTGAACCCCAAAAACGTGAGGAGACGAAGACAATCAGTAACCTCTCTCCTACCCCTCAACCTACACTCAGCGACATCGACAATAAGGGATTTTTGGCTAAGCATTTCCCTATATTTCTGATACTTATAGTTACGTTTGGTATTTATTATGTGAATTTCGACAACGAGCCCACCAACTGGGACGATGATAAATACATCGATCAAAACCCTCTGTTAAAGGATTTTAGCAGTGATGCGTTTTATAGGATGTTTTTCTCTACCAACAACGGCGAGCGATATTTTATGGGTAACTACCACCCTCTCACTATGCTCACGCTCAATATCGACTACCATTATTCCGAAATTGGACCAAATGGCAAAGCCCTCCCCGACCGATTTATTGCAGTTAACATTTTGCTGCACTTATTGACAGTGCTGTTTATCTATTTGATTTGTACTCAATTATTTAAACGACGGCTTTATTGGATACTTATACCTCTGATATTTGCGGTACATACTCTGCACGTGGAAAGCGTTACTTGGATATCTGAACGCAAAGACGTTCTTTATGCTATGTTTTACTTTTGTGCGCTTTGGCTATACATTCTGTACAAGAAAAAGGATAATTTATTGTTTTATATAGGTTCGCTTATAGTATTTATACTCAGTGCGTTATCTAAGGGACAGGCTGTATCGCTCACATTCTCAGTGATTTTGGTAGATTACTTCCTTACAGATAATTATTTCAATTGGAAAACACACCTTAATAAGATACCTTATTTATTAATATCGCTTGTGTTTGGTCTCATCTCTATCGAGGCGCAGAAAGCAAGCACGGCACTCAGCGAGGTTGACCAATATTATTGGTGGCAGCGTATTGCATTTGGTTCGTATGGATTTGTGCAATACATTTTGCGACTGATACTTCCTGTAAATCTCGCTTGCCTCTACCCCTACCCCGACATTATAAACCGCACAGTACCAACGCTTTATTGGTTGGCAGTGCCTGTGTTTGTGGCTTCAATTTTGTTGAGCGTTTTTACCTACAAAAAAGATAAGACACTTACCTTTGGAGTTTTATTCTTTATTGCCAATATCGCTCTGCTGCTACAATTTATACCAGTTGGTTCGGCAATGTATTCCGACCGTTATTCTTACATTCCATCGTTCGGAACAGGAGTACTCCTCACCTATCTTATTGATATTCTGATAAATAAAAAGAATATTAACAAATACTTAATATACGGATTTGTAAGTGTTTATGTATTAAGCCTTTCTCTATTGACCATAGATCGCATAAAAGTTTGGAAAAATAGCGAAACTCTATGGAGTGATTGCGTGTCTAAATACCCTGAGGCGGTAATTGGATGGAACAATTTGGGTAGTTATATTAACGTTATGGCAGATTCACTTTACAAAAAGTCAAACAATAGTAAATTTATTGAGCAAAAGAAATATGCAGTGGATTGTTTCACCCAAGGCTTGAAGTACAAACCTGACTATACACACGCTTTTTACAATAGGGGATTGGCTAATAAGGACATCTTTGACGCCACGCAAGACACCACCTACGAGCGTCAGGCTTTGGATGATTACACCAACGCGCTCAAATTCGACCTCAGTTTTGCCGCAGCGTTCCAAAACCGCGCTTTGATTTACGATTCGTATGGCGAACGTTGGTTAGGAAAGAACAAAGATACTGCCAATTTCTATTTCAACCTTGCACTCTCTGACTACGACCGCGCTTTGGAGACAAATCCCAACCTCTGGGACATCTACATCAATCGTGGAGCGTGCTACGGCAAGAGAGGACGTCTTGAACGAGCATTAGAAGAACTTCAAACCTACATTGCTCACGACACCACCAATGCCTCGGCTTATAGCAATAGGGGATTGGCTTACAGCGGATTACATTATTATCAAGAGGCATTACGTGATTTTGACAAGGCATTGGCGTTAGACTCGAAAATGGAAGGTGCATATTTTAATAAAGCATTAACATTACGTCAGTTAGGACAATTGCAAGATGCAATAGACTGTTTATCAAAACTTATGGAGGTAAATCCAGAAAACGGACAGGCATATTATTACCGCGCAGTATACAAATTTGGATTGCAAGATAGGGGAGGGGCGTGCGACGACCTTCATAAAGCATTAGATAATAAATATTTGCCAGCACAAGAAATGATTCAGCGGTATTGCAACCAATAATAAACACTTTACGTTAAATTTACGTTGTAAATCACGAATATAAATCAAACACTCAGTGAAAAACGCCTTATTAATAATATTGATAGCAATGGTTTCGTCGGTTGTTTCGGCGCAGGAGCCCGATTACAGCAACAACGGAAAACCTGCTAACCAATTCGACGACAACCACTTGAAGCAGGGTTTGTGGATATATTTCTACGACTCGGTGCAGACGCAGGTGTCGAGTAAGGGTATTTACGTAGACAATAAGCGCGAGGGTATTTGGACTGAATATTACAAAAACGGCAAGCCACGCAGTATGTTTACCTACAAAAATAACCATATTGACGGAGCTGCAAAGATTTTTTACGAGACAGGCGGACTTGCCGAAGAAGGTTTTTGGCGCACAAACCGTTGGATAGGGGAGTACCGCTACTACAAACCCTCGGGTTCGTTGGCATACGAATGGTATTTTGATGATAACGGACGACGCACTGGCGAACAAAAATATTATTACGACAACGGAAAACTCCGTCTTTCAGGCACTTGGGATAATGGCAAAGAGACTGGCCGCATTACAGAATACTATCCTAATGGCCGCGTGATGTTAGAGAGCGATTGGATAGAGGGAAAATCTGATGGCATTATGCGAGAATACACCCAAAGTGGAAATCTCAAAGCCGAATATGTTTTTCACGACGGCATTTACGACGCAGCAGCCTCGCGAATATTTTACGAAAATAAGAAACAAAATAATAATACTAACGTAAACGAGAATACCGTAGCCAAAGTGGAGGAGGAGAGCGACGACGACGATAATCCTGCATACGAGAGGTTTACAGGGTCGGGCTATCACAAACTCTACGATACACATCGACGTCTTGTGCGCGAAGGTACCTTTGTCAACGGTTTGTTGGTAAACGGCAAACGCTATTACTACAACTCGCGAAATGAGGTAGTTAAGACGGCGATATACGAAAATGGTCGCGTGGTGAAAGTTATTGAAAAATAGGAGATTTTGATTTTAAGTTGTTATTTGTATTTGGCTGTCGGCAGTTTTAGGATTGTCGGCAGTTTTTTTTGTGAAATAATTCATAATTTCATTTTTTATCCTTATTATTTGGTTTTAACGCTCAAAATTGCTAAAATTGCGGTTCGTTAGAAAATAAATTTTAGTAATAATGGAAAGCAATTTGCTGATATATAACTCTTTGAGTAGAAGGTTGGAAAAATTTCAACCTGTAAATCCACCTTACGTGGGTATGTATGTTTGCGGACCCACAGTTTATGGTCCTGCTCACTTGGGACACGCTCGTCCCGCTATCACTTTTGACTTGATTTTCAGATACTTGAAATATCTCGGCTACAAGGTTCGCTATGTGCGCAATATCACCGACGTGGGTCACCTTGAACAAGACAGCGACACCGGCGACGATAAGATTGCTAAAAAAGCAAAACTCGAACATCTTGAACCTATGGAGGTTGTGCAGATGTACACCGAAGATTATCACAAAAATATGCGCCTTTTGAATGTGCTTCCGCCGTCGATTGAGCCGCACGCTTCGGGACACATCATCGAACAGCAACAGTTGGCTGAAAAAATCCTTGAAAACGGATATGCTTATGAATCAAATGGTTCGATATATTTCGACATTCAAAAATATCAAGAGAAATACCACTACGGCAAACTCTCAGGTCGCAATGTTGAAGACCTTTTGGAAAAAACCCGCACTCTCGACGGTCAGGACGAGAAACGCAACCAATGCGATTTTGCTCTTTGGAAAAAAGCATCGCCCACGCACATTATGCATTGGCCAAGCAAGTGGAGCGAAGGTTTTCCCGGATGGCATTTGGAATGTAGCGCAATGTCTATCAAATACTTAGGTGAGGAATTTGATATTCACGGCGGCGGCATCGATTTGCAGTTTCCGCACCACGAATGTGAGATTGCACAAACCACAGCCGCTCTCGGACACGATTCGGTAAAATATTGGCTTCACAACAATATGATTACCATCAACGGCAAGAAGATGGGCAAGAGCCTCGGCAACGCAATGTCGTTGGAGCAATTCTTTGCCGGTGATCACGAACTGTTGGAACAGCCCTACACACCTATGACGGTGCGATTCTTTATCCTTCAAGCGCATTACCGCAGCACTCTTGACTTCTCTAACGAAGCCCTCAAAGCATCGGAGAAAGGTTTGGAGAAACTGCTCTCTGCTGTGGAAACGATAAGTACTTTAAAATCAGGTAATTCTTCATCGTTTGACGTAAAGAAACTCATCACCGATAGTTTCGATGCTATAAACAACGATTTCAATACTCCCGTGATGATTGCGCACCTTTTCGACGGCGTTAAGCACATCAACCTTATCAAAGACGGTAAAGAATCCATCACTGAGGAGGATTTAAAAGCGTTGAAGAAATTCTACAACGATGTATGTTTCGAAATATTAGGACTTTTGCCGCAGGGTAGGGGAGAGGGCAGCAATGACGACCGTTACAAAAAAGTAATCGGCAATCTTGTTGATATGGTCCAGACACTCCGCAAAGATGCCCGCGCCGAAAAGAACTACGCACTCAGCGACAAACTTCGCGACGACCTCAAAGCCGCAGGAGTATCTGTAAAAGATACTCGTGACGGTTACGAATGGGAACTCTAAATATTTATGCTTCGCGTTTTAGCACCTGCCTTATCTTTTTCATATAGATGAGGCAGGCGAGAGCGAAGTAAACAACTGTTTGAATAGCAATACCTTTCATCTCAAAACTTACATCAGATATTGAAGCGCCCATACCCGTTATGCGCATATAGGCATTTAAACCGAATGTTGACGGGAATAGGTACGAGAAATATCTAATGCCATCGGGAATAGCCGAGCCTGGCCACGAAAGTCCGCACATAAAGTACAGCGGCAGCGACATAAACACAAATATCAGCATACAATCTTCACGCCTGAAAATCAGGTAACTAAGCACCATTCCAAGAAAGCAACATGCTGTAATATAGGGTATTATAAAGAGGATGAAATCCCAATAATGCCCGAGTTGCGGCAAGCCGAAAATTTTGGTGATAACAATGAATGCATAAAGTCCGTGAACGATGTATAACATCAAGTAAAAGAGCATTTTACCTAATACAATCTCTATCGAGTTTTTGTAGAAATGGTTCATAGGAATCACAAAACCGCCGTTTCGTTCGCGGCTACGTCCCATACTCATTCCAATGCCGAGAAATAGCGATTGTTGAAAAATCATCATCAAAATAGGTGGAATCATAAACGCCGCATATCCGCCCTGAGGGTTGTAGAGCGATGTGTGCACGTAGTCGATGGGAGCCGCCATTATCTCAGCCTCGCGTTCGGTGGTGGGGCGGAGGTAATTTTCTACCTTGATTTTGCGGTTCATATCGATAGATACATTTGAGCAAGCCGACGCCGCACATTTGTAATACACCATACTCATCATATTGCAGTAGAGTCCCACAGTGGTTTGTTTGCCTTGGGTAAACGCCTTAGCGAAATCCTTGTCGATGTGAATGATAGCGTATGCGTCTTGACGTTCTAATAGAGAGTACGCCTCGGTCATATTAGTGCAGCATTGCACAACCTTAACATCGGGCGTGGCGTCTACCTTGCGCAAAAATTCGCGACTAAGCGACGATTTGCTGTCGTCAACTGCCACCACAGGCACATCGCGTTGCACTTCGGGAGTGTACACGTAAGCATAAATAATAGGGTAGGCGAGGGGCAGGATAACAACAAATAGGATAATGCCCACATCGTGAAAAACGGTTTGCAACTCGTCGTACCAAATTTTAATGATGTTCATTTTTGTGCGTTGATTAAAACAGTGCAAATATAATTAATATGCTCCAATATTGTAGCATTTTGGCTCTAAATTGTCAAACTTTGCCGTTATATGCTCCAAAATTCATTTTCCTCCAAAAATTATTACTTGTCAAAACCGCAAAAAAAATATGCATTTTGACAAAAAATAAATTTTATTAGTTGTCAAAATTGAAGATTTTGACCTATTTGTAACCGAATTGTAGCCGTTTTTTTTGTTTATCTGTTGTGGTTTTGCTGTAATTTCGCAGCGTATTAAAACATAATGGAATGACTATAAACATTGTTTTAAGGCTTCTTGGTGCGTTGGCACTGCTGATTTATGGTATGAAGACTATGAGCGACGCTCTGCAAAAAATGGCGGGCTCTGGTCTTAGGCATATTCTCGGTCGTATGACCTCAAACCGCTTTACAGGTATGCTCACAGGCACTTTTGTAACGTGCGCGGTGCAGTCGTCGTCGGCAACAACAGTTATGACAGTTTCGTTTGTTTCGGCGGGATTACTCACTCTGGCTCAGGCTATTTCGGTGATAATGGGCGCAAATATCGGCACTACGCTTACTGCGTGGATAATGTCGTTTGGATATAATGTAGACCTTACCAATGTGGTTTTTCCCTCGTTTCTTATAGGTATTGTGTTGATTTACAGGCGAAAGCATAGAACTGCGGGCGATTTCTTGTTTGGACTTGCCTTTATGTTTTGGTCGCTTGTGGTGCTCAACGGCGCTGGTAGGGATATGGATATGCAGCACAACACTTCGGTGGTGGGTTTCTTTGCTTCGTTTGATACTGGAAGTTACCTTACGATATTTGTTTTTTTGCTTGCCGGCACTATTATCACTTGTCTTGTGCAGTCGTCGGCGGCAGTAATGGCAATAACTATTTTGCTCTGTTCCACGGGCGTTCTTCCTATCTATATGGGCATAGCGTTGGTGATGGGCGAAAACATCGGCACCACAGCCACAGCCAATCTTGCGGCACTTGGGGCGGGCATTGAGGCTCGACGGGCGGCGTTGGCTCACCTATTGTTTAATGTTTTTGGTGTGATATGGGTTTTGGCGGTGTTTTATCCGTTTGTGGATATGGTTTGCTCGTTTGTGGGCTACAATCCGGCAGAGTCGGGTCCGGCAGAGCGTCTGCCTGTGGTGCTTGCTATGTTTCACACCTGCTTTAATGTGCTGAATACTGCCCTATTGATAGGCTTTGTGCCTGTTTTAGAGCGTATTGTGTGCCGCATTTTGCCCAATAAAAATGCGTCTAAGCCAGTTTCGTCGCTTAGGTTTATAAGCAGCGGACTTATGGCAACTCCCGAAATATCTGTTTTTCAGGCACAAAAAGAGGTTGTTCTTTATGCCGAACGTATGCAGAGGATGTTTGGAATGGTATGCGTTTTGCTCGACGAAAAAGACGAGAAAGAGTTTGAATGGCAATATGCCCGCATTACCAAATACGAGAATATCGCTGATAATATGGAAGTTGAGATTACCGCCTACCTCAAAAAAGTGAGTATGGACCACCTTTCCGATGATACCAAAGATAAGATTCAGATAATGCTCAGTCAGACTGGCGAATTGGAATCTATTGGCGACGCCTGCTACAAAACCGCCAAGGCTATAAATCGACTGCGCAATGGTCGCGAAGATTTTTCTGACAAGCAATACGAAGGTTTGCACGAGATGATGCGCCTTGTAAATGAGGCAATTACACAAATGATGGTGGTGGTGGGCGGACGTCGCAACGACCTTACTATCGATCATTCGCAAGCCATTGAGCGCGACATCAATACTCTCCGCGACCGCCTTAAAACTGATGCTATCAATGCCGTTAACGACCGCTTGTGCTCATCTGCTTTGGGTTCTCTTTATAGCGACATTGTGTCTGATTGCGAAAAACTCGGCGACTATGTAATGAATGTGGTGGAGGTGCGCCTTGGCAAACGTCTTTTGAGTTACCGTGGGTTGTATGTTAATATAGATAAAAAGTCGGTTACAGTTGATGGCGTACCTGCTGGACTTACCCGCACGGAGTTCGATCTTTTGTGTCTTTTGCTTGTTAATAGAGGTAAGGTGCTAACACGCACGCAGTTGTTGAATAGTATTTGGTCGGATGTGGTGGTAACGGAGCGCACTGTAAACATCAACATTACCCGTCTACGCAAAAAACTCGGCGTTTATGCCCGCAATATCGAAAGCCGCCAAGGTGTTGGGTATATGTTTAATGATGATTTGGAATAATGTTATAAAGAATTTTCGTTTATAGCGTTCCAAAAACATAAAATTTTTTAGTTCTTGGAACGTTATAAACGATTTTTTTGTTATATTTGCTCCGTAAATATTGTTAATTATGATTGTAGGACGTAAATATGAACAGGGTAGACTTATGGATGCTTATCGTTCAGAATATTCTGAATTAGTGGCAGTTACTGGTCGTAGACGTATAGGTAAGACTTTTCTTATACGCGAAACTTTTAATTATAAGTTTGCATTTCAACACTCGGGAGTGGCAAACCAAAATACAAAGGTACAATTGCATGAATTTCGGCAGTCGTTGCTTAGATGTGGCATGAAGAAATGTCGCGTACCAGCGGATTGGTTTGATGCATTTCATCTTCTTTATGATTTTTTGGATTCGCTTCCTGATGGTAAAAAGGTGGTTTTTATTGACGAATTGCCGTGGATGGATGCACCAAGATCGCAGTTTGTATCTGCGTTGGAGATGTTTTGGAATGGTTGGGCATCGGCTCGTAAGGATATTCTAATGATTATTTGCGGTTCGGCTACATCGTGGATAATTATCTATGTTTATCGTAATCATGGCGGACTTTACAACCGTGTTACGTATCGAATTAATCTTAAACCCTTTACTCTTGCCGAATGTGAACTATATACCAAGAGCCGCAATCTTACAATGAGCCGTTATGAAATACTTGAATGTTATATGGTTTTGGGTGGGATTCCTTTTTATTGGTCGTTGTTGGAACGTGGACTGAGCGTTTCGCAAAACATTGATAGATTGTTTTTTAATGCCGACGGCAAACTACGAAATGAGTATAATGAACTTTATAACTCGCTGTTCAAGAATTCGTTACCTTATATTAATATAGTGTCTGTTTTGGGTACTAAAAAGATGGGTATGACCCGCGATGAACTAATCAAAGAATCAGGTATCGATAGTAGCGGTCAACTTACTCGTGTTTTAGAAGATTTAGAAAATTGTGGATTTATACGCAAGTATAGTTTTGAAGGTGTAAAGCGCTGTAAACATTTATTTCAATTGATTGACTATTACACCTTGTTTTATTATAAATTTGTGATGGATTCCGACAGTACCAATACAGGCTTTTGGACAGCAAATATCAATACTCCACTTAGAAACTCATGGGAAGGATTGGCTTTTGAACGTGTATGTTTTGAGCATATTGCGCAAATTAAGTATGCGCTTGGCATTTCGGGAGTTTCGTCGTATTTGTATTCTTGGGAACGTAAGGGAGATGAAACTGACCCTCGTGGAGCGCAAGTTGATATGGTTATCGACCGTGCCGACCGTGTGGCGAGTCTTTGCGAAATGAAGTTCTCTACCGGCAAATACGAAATTACCAAAGACGATGATGAAAGCCTCCGCCATAAAAGTGCAGCGTTTATGGCGGCCTCAAAACCTTATAAAGGTGCTCATCTTGTGTTAGTTACTCCTTTTGGTGTGGCAGAAGGCATGTATATGTTTTCGGTGCAAAATGTTGTTACCTTAGACGATTTGTTTAAGGATTTATAGAGAATTTCTGTTTATACCGTTCCAAAAACTTAAAAATTTTTAGTTCTTGGAACGCTATAACCAATTTTTACGGCTTATAATCCACATATTTAAAGGCGTGGGCTATGCGGGAGAGGACGGTGAGGGGCAGAAGGCATATTACCAACAACGCCACTATCGAGGGCCAAGCATATACAAGTTTGAATCCGTTGAGGGCTTGGTTTACATAGAGCATATAATAATGCCTCAATGGTGAAATCCACGCAAGATACTGAAACACAGGCTTCATTGCCGTGAGCGGAAATGTAAATCCGCTTATCGATATTTGCAGCACTCCAAACAGCGAACAAGCACTCATTCCCATTCGCAATGTGAGGAAAATTCCAAAAAAGAATACCGCCAACGCCTGCGATGCAAATACGCACAAAAGTCCTGCGCAAATAATGCGTATCAGGCTGACATTGAGCGGAAAATCTAAAAATTTATAGAAATAAACGTCGATCAAAATCATTATCAGACAATAGAGAAGTGTCTGCGGCCAAAGTTTTCCAGCGAGGGCAATGGTCGACGATTCGCCAGCCATTTCAAAAAGTTCTTTTTGAGTTCCCATTTTCCACTCGTAACCTATTGTATATGCGGTAAATAGCATTATGATGAGGAAGAAAAGTCCCGGCACAACTATATTATTAAGGTATACCGAGTAGTTGAGGGTAGGATTGTTGAGCGGGTGAGTTTCGATGGTGATAGGTTGCAGAATGCCCATCATCAGGCTTGGCGACACGCCTTTGGCAGTGAGAGAGGCACGTGTAATGGCAAGTCCAGCGAGTTCTGATGTGGTTTGGAGGTCTTTCATCAATAGGCTGCCGGCGGCATAATAAGTGTCGGCGGTGTAAAACGAAATTTCGGGTCGGCGGCTTGCGAGGGCGCGGTCGGTGGTGTTGCGCGGAATATAGAAGAATGCGTAAATCTCGCCTTTCTGCATAGCCTTGCGTGCTTCGGAAAAACTGCCGTAATGAGCCACAATGTCGGTATTCTGCATTGCACCCAGAATACGCACAATGCTGCGTGTGGTGGAAGTGTTGTCTTCGTCTACCACTCCACAGGGCATTTTGGTGGGTATTCCGCTGCGCATTATCTGCGTAAAGTATATTAGGCAAAATAGCGGCGCAATTATTATAACAAACAGATACATAGGACGGTGCGAGAAAATCTCTATTTCTCGTAATCCTATCCGCCATATCCGCAAAAATACCTCTTTCATTATGAATTCTGAATTGTTAATTGTGAATTATGAATTATGCATTATGCATTATTTCAATATTGCCGACATACCAATACAAAGACCTTCTACTTCGCTTTGGTTGAGGGGTTTGGCTTGAACTTCAAAAGTTTTGAGGTCGTATTTGTCTAATGCTTTGGTGGCTTTCCAGGTGGCAAAGTTGCCCACGTTTTTCATACGCGAAATTTTAACGTCCACGGTTTTGTCGAGGGCGGGAATGTACACCTGTTTTTGGTCGTTGACCTTGATTCCAGGCAAGAAATCTTCGCGAACCGAGAACACAAACCAATAATCGTTGGTTTTAGAGATGCTCATAATGGGAGAACCTGTGCCCACAAGTTCGCCAAGTTCGGGATAAATTTCGGTGATTTCGCCATCGGCAGTGGCAACGAGAACCATTTCGTCGATGTAAGAAGATACTTCCGACACAGCACCCTTGGCACGTTCTACCTGAGCGCGGGCTGCTGCCTTGTCTTCTTTTTGAGCACCGTTTACAGCCATATCGTACTGACTTTTGGCGGCTTTTTCGGTGGCGGACATTGCATCGTAGTTTGCTTTTGCTTCGTCTCGTTTTTGCGCTGCGATTACCCCTTCTTTATATAGATTTTCGGCCCGTTCGTAGGTTGATTTGGCAAGTTCGAGGCCTGCTTTTGCCTTCTGCCACATTTCAAATGCGCCCTGAATCTGTTCTTGACGCGCACCGTTTTGAGCCTTGTTTTCGATGGCTTTGGCGGCAGAATAGGCGGCGTTGGCTTGCGAAAGTTTTGCCATAATGTCGGGTGCTTCGAGAATTGCGAGCGTGTCGCCCTTCTTTACTCGGTCGCCCTCTTCAAAACGGATTTCGGCAATGCGTCCAGGTACTTTTGACGATACGCGATAATCGGTGGCATCTACCTCGCCTTGAATAATCTCTTCGGGGTCGGTTTTGGTTAATCCGATAATAATCACTACTGCGATTACGGCTAAAATCACAGCAGCAAACAATAGATTTGCCGTTACTTTTCTGTTCATAGTATTATATCTTAATTACTAATTGTTAATTACTTATTGTGAATTATGAATTGTTAATTGCCAATTCTCAACTGTCCCGTAGCCTTGTTTAAGTACAACTGAGCAAGTTTGAGGTCTATTTTAGCCTGAACCATAGCCGATTGAGCCTGCAACCACGCTGTTTCGGCAAGCAGAACGTTCGACACTGGTATAACGCCCTCTTTTAATCCCACATTGGCATAATTGAGGTTTTCTTGCGCCGATTGAAGGCTCTTTTGCGCTGTGCTGAGGCGTTTGGCAGCCTCTATCACGTGCTGCGACGATTGTTTTACTTGAAGTTCAATCTTTTCCTGAGTTTCTTCCAACTTGTAAGATGCTTTTTCGGCTTCGAGTTTGGCGGCGCGGGTCTTGTAAATGCGTTCTCCGCCTGTTATAATGGGGATTTTTACGCCGATACCCACTGTCCACATACCCTTCATCTTGTTTTCAAAACCATTGAAACTGTTTGGATTAGTCCACGTGTAACCACCTGTGAGAGCCACATTTGGGAGAAATTCTGCACGGGCAACCTTTACCTTCTGTTCGTAAATTTTGGTGGCGAGTTCCAAAGAATTCAGTTCGGGACGGTCAACCGCTTTGCCGTCAACATTCAGAGTGTCAATATTTTCCGCCTCCGAAATATCAGCCAACAAAAGAATATCGCTTTGGTCGGCGTCGGCAAGGGTAAAATCGGTTTCAAACGGCATTCCGCATATTTGGCAAAGAAGCATTTTACAAAGTGCAAGACCGTTATCTACTTGAATCAAAGTAACCTCAGCCTCGTTTAATTTAACTTTTACATTAAGTACATCGGCTTTGGTGGCAAAACCTTGTTCCTCCATCTTTTCTACATTAGCCTCCAACGTGCGGAGCGATTGTGCGTAACTCTCTGCCAAACGTTTCTTACTTTCGAGCGATACTATCTGCCAATAGGCTTCGTCAACTTTAACTATAATTTCTTGATTAGCAAGTGTTTCTTTATTTTCTTCTACCTGCAATAGATAATCGGTTATCTTGTTGTAAGCCACAATTTTGCCGCCCATATAGATGGGTTGGGTAAGCATTATCGACGCTAAGAATATATTGTGTGTGTTGAGGGTGAGTGCATCGGCAATTTCGCCACCCACACCTGCGATGGGGGCAAGGCTCTGTTCTAATCTGCCCGGACTTTGGAGTGTCTGCATCAACTGCGGCACATAATTCTGCATTGCGCCTTGAAACATCTGAGCCACTTGCGGATTGGATTGCAGGTATTGCAAAAACTGCGGATTCTGCTGCAACTGTTGAATGTTTTGTTGCAATTGCTCGGCAAAATTGTTTTTTACATCTTGAATCTGACCTGCAATATTGCCGCCCATTCCGCGGAGTTTTTGTTCTTGCTCTTCGCTGATGAGGTGGATGTCTTTGCTGGTGTAGACGTATGCGCCCACGGCGTTGACCCTTGGAAGGTATTTAGAGAATGCCGCCTTTTTGTTATTTTCTGCAATTTCGCGGTCAATCTCGCTCATACGCAAGTCTTTGTTGTTTTCGATGGCCATAGCGCGGCAACTGTCTAAGGTCAGCACCCTCTGGGCGTTTGCCGAAATGCTCAACAATACCGCTGCTGCTATGATAGAAAGTTTTTTCATTACCTTTACATTTTTTTGCAAAGGTACGGCAAAAAGCGTTACGCTGCAATCCAAAAATAAAGGGAAAATTGGAGTAAATAACGGAAATTGACCCACTTTTTAGATTAAAAACCATAATTATTGGTAAATTTCAAAGATTTTTATTTGATTGATTTTTTTCGTATATTTGTGCTATCATATTTATCGTATGATTAAAGGTGAAAAAAAACCGAAAAAATTTTTAATTTTTTTTATGGAATATTTGTTAATCCTTACTCTATATGGTGAAATTAAAAATTTTGTGAAACCATTAAAATTATAGCATTATGAAGTTAAAATTTTTAGCATTAACCGTTTTAATGTCGGTTTTTAGTTATGGAGCCTACTCGCAGATTACTTATGGTAAACCTGTGTCGCGAGCCTTTTCGGGCAAAACACAAGGAGGTAAAACTGGATTGAAACCTTCGGTAGGCAAAATTTCTCAGGGCAACACCACAAACTCTAACTCAACCACTTCGTCTGCTGCACAATTTACCAGCGAGCAGATATCGAAGGCAAACACAGCAAAAGACGCTTCTTATCTTACTCAAGCCGAAAAAGATGTTATTTTATATTGTAATCTTGCACGTTTAGACGGACCAACTTTTATCAATCAGTATCTTGGCAAGTTGAAAGGTTCGTCTAATTCTTACGAAAAATCGCTTCTTGAAGACTTGGCAACTATAAAGAATTTGCCTATGCTCAAACCCAACAGCAAGTTGGCAAAGGCAGCTAAGTATCACGTCGACGACATAGGTCCTAAGGGTTTGGTTCAGCACGAATCTTCCGACGGTACCAACTGCGGCAATCGTGTGCGCAAATATTATAAAGGTGGATACATCGGCGAAAATATCGATTTTGGTCCTTCGGCGGCTATGGATATTGTTTTAGACTTGCTTATAGACCAAGACGTTGAGAGTCTCGGACACCGTAAAAATATTCTCAATCTCAATTTTACTCGCATAGGTGTTTCTATAGGAGCTCACAAGGAGTACAGAAATTGTTGTGTTCAAGATTTTGCCGATTCAGCCGGTGATACCGAAGACAATAATGTTAAACCTGACAACAACAATAACAATAATAATAATGTAACACCCAACCGCCCCAGCAACGACCGTCCAAACAACGACCGTCCCAACAATAATCGTTACGTCGACGACGATGATGACGATGACG
>JAGCDD010000383.1 GCA_017651345.1 Bacteroidales bacterium
AGTCTTGATGCGAGCACGGTGCGAACCGCCTTTCTGGACATAGACCTTCATATTGGACTTCTTCTTGCAATTGAGCCAATGCGCAACGCCGGAGGAAGTCCATGGGTCGTTTTCACCATATATAAAAAGGTGTGTCGGGTCGTTTTTCTTCAAGAATTTGCAGGTGGTCTTGTAGGCGGTGTTGTCGAACTGGACATCGCGCATATCGGCAGGCACCATCACAGCCTTCAAATAATTTTCGGCGGTGGAGATTGAGCGGTTTGCCTTGCCGAGATGTCGCGTGTCGTAGCCATAATAGCCAAGTTCGCGCATCGCCTGATAATAGAACGGCAAATACGAACTCGGACACGTGAAATAATCGGGTCCTACCTCGTCAACAAGATATTTGAACCATTTGACATCGTTGTCGTAATTCTTGGGCGCATTGTTGATAGAATGTCCCCACTGCCACAAAGAAAATTCGAGTTCCAAGACCTCATAATCATATACTTGGTCGATAGGGATGTTGAAATGGTAATTGCGGTTGTTGCAGAAAGTATCCAACATATTCACCAACTTGGGCTTGCGGCGCATCAATTCGAGTTGGACAGCCTTCATCTTCTCGCGGTCTTCCTTGGTGCCGACCTTTTTGTTGAGGAATTTTTCGTGGCGACCGTCCTCCAATGCGCGGCTTATCGGCGCAACGTAAGCCACAGAAGCGTCCACGTCGTCGGGGTACGCCGCACGGTAATACGTGCAGGTGCTGCCGCCCTTGGAAATGCCCGTTGACACCCACTTCTTGGTGAACACCTTGCCAAAAGTCTGGCGGATGTTGTGGAGGTCGTCATTTTCGTTGGCAACTGTCATATACTCCCATTTGCAGGGGTCGGGCGTCGATTCGCGGAAATAGCGGTGCTCGCAACACACGAGATTGGCGTTCATCAATTCCGAGAGTTCCTCCTGATAGAAAGAGTAAGTGGCGTAATCTGCGCTGTACCCTTCCGTAACCATCACCGTGGGACGGTCGAGGCCTTTGAGACCGACGATGACACGCTGCTTGAACGTGCCGGCGGCGGGGTTGCCGTGGTCAACTTCCTGGGTGATAAAGAGTTGGTACTTCTCCTTATAAAAGCGGCTATTAAGCACCGTGATGTCGCTGACGCCCGGCAGAGCCGCCAATTGCTTGTAAAAATCGCTGTCCTGAGCCGTGGCGGCGATGCCAACGGCAAGCAACAGGAATAGCAGACAAAATCGTTTCATTACACTGATAAAATTGATTGGTTAATAATAGCACAAAGTTAAGAAAAATATACACATACCCACCGAAAAATAAACATTTTTTTCGACAGATATTAAGTAGTGTTAAATAACGATTTTCGTCAAAAAAAAGTTGCAAAAAAATTTGCACGAATAGAAACAATCACTTATCTTTGCATCAAGATAAAAAAGAATACATTTCATGTTGATTAGAAACTTGAATGTGGAAAATTTTTGAGTTAATAGTTTGATTTTAGGTTGTTATTTGTATTGGAATGCGTTGTGAAACGCATTCCATTTTGGAAACTCAAAAAAATATATTTCCAATCAACGGAAACTAAATATTTGATATGGAAATAATCATTTTTTATTTTCATAGTTTTGTTAGGTTAATTAGTTTGTTTTAGGTTAATTTTTGGTTTTAGAGAGAGTTCGGAAGTTCCTTTCGGGCTCTCTTTTTTTGTTGCTCCCCTATATAGTTGCAATTTTTTTTTGCGGATGAAGAATTTTTTGCTAAATTGCAGCGTAAAAAAAAATAACGACAACTATGGCAGCAAACGACTATTCGCGCCGCTCGTCAAAAGAGATTGATTTTGGCGACAGCAATTACCACGACGACAGCGACATACGTGACAGCCACGACGACGGCAACCTCACGGAGCAGGTAGTGGCATCAGTGCAAGATAACGTGCCTGAGCCGCCGACAGTCACAACCGATGGGCTGCCGAATGCCGATTCTATACTCCGAAAATACCAAAGCGACATCGAAAAATTCACCTCCGCCAAAACAATATCCAAACTGTCTTTGATAGCATTAGGATTGTCTTTATTTGTGGCGTCGACAGCAAAAGATATTTCAAATCAAGTTTATACATTTTCCTTAATCATTGCCGCCATTAGTTTTGCAGGCATTATATATGCCAATACCGCACGGAAAGAAACCGACATCATCAACAGCATCATAGCCGATTTTAAGGTGATAGATAAATATTCAGAATCGTCAAGCGGGCGGGGTATCCTGCCAATCTACAAGCAGATATTTAAGTTTAACCGGCGTCCGGCAGAAAGTTGCGATTACAGCACCACAGAACTGACGGCTATCAAAATGGGCGACAACGTGGTGTATGCGACAAAAACGCACGCATATTTTGTTACTGGATCATACAAGCATCCGCACTTCAACGACATACTTTTCTGCGAATGTCACGACTACACAATGCCCAATCCATACGCCGACGGCATTTTGGTATGCAAAGGCCCGATGCTTGTCATCAAGCCAAATCTTTACGTGGACGGCAAATACCGATTCTATTACCTTAACGAAGAAAAAAACGACAGCGACCTCGAACACGTAACACGCCTTATGGACAGGCTGTCGGAACATTTGAAGGACAAAAACTTCGCGCTGTTTTACAATTCGGGGGCGTTGCACCTGATAATCACAGATCCGAACCAAAAGAAAGAAGGTTTTAGTTTTGAGTCAACCAAAGAAAAGGTCAAGAACATTGTCAATCTGTTCACACAGCGCATTAAAATAGCAGAAATACTTACAGTATAAGAAATTATAAATATTATGGCAGCAAATGACTATTCGCGCCGCTCAAAGAAGGATGTCTTTTGGGGCGACGATGACAACAATAGCAGCAAGTCAGACGAACTTGACGAACTGTTTAGGGAGGAACATAAAACATTGGAAGAGGACGCCCAAACCAATGTTCCAGAACCTGTATATTAACCAGAACCTTTACATGAACCCGAGCCAGAACCTGTATATGAACCCGAACCAGAACCCGAAGAGATTGGTGACGAAGATGATGCATACGACGGCGACTACAATTCAACGGAAATTGCCGACGATGCAGTGCCCTTTATGACCTCGCCCGGATGGAACGGATTGGGTTATGCGCCGTCGGTGGTTTTGGAAAACGCGCCAGACGAACTCCCATTGGAAGAGCAATCCGACGCCAATCCAATGCCAGAATCGATTACCGTCAACGAATACAAACCTCAGCATCAGTCTGATACACGGCTTGACACCGACGTAGAAAAGATTTCGCAACAATACGAAAAGGGAATCAGCAACCTTGTCACTGTAAAAATCATTTGGTTGCTTGCTATAGTTGGCGTAATCATCGCCGGTTTTTACAATTATGATTATATATTTTTGTATATAGTTGTTACGATAGCGGGATGCTTGATAACGAGCTGCGTATCACAGAACAAGTACGCCGAAATCATCAAAGATCTCGTCAAAAACTTCAAGGTAATAGATTCGTACTCGCATCAAATGAAAGACGACCGCAAAAAAGTTTGCAGCGAC
>JAGCDD010000384.1 GCA_017651345.1 Bacteroidales bacterium
CCCGGGCAACGTTACCGCTACTGTAAAATACACTCTTACAGCCGACAACGCAATCGAAATTGATTACACCGCCACCACCGACAAGGCTACCGTAATCAATATGACCAACCACAGTTATTTCAACCTCAATGGCGACCCCACCAAACCTATCAACAACTGCCATCTGTACATCAATTCAGACCAGTACACACCAATCAACGACCATATGATTCCTACCGGCGAGATGGCTCCCGTGGCTGGTACTCCCTTCGACCTCAACACTTTGGCTGAAATTGGCAACAAAATCGACGACTTTTCGGACGAGCAGGTTAAAACCGGCAACGGATTTGACCACAACTGGTGCTTAAAAACATACAAAAACGGTGACGAATCGGTTGTTTGCGCTACTCTTTACAGCCCCGCAACAGGCATTCAGTTAGACGTTTACACCAACGAGCCCGGTATTCAGTGCTACACTGGCAACTTCCTCAACGGCACTGTTAAAGGCAAAGGCGGAATCGTTTACAACAAACACGCTGGTATCTGCCTCGAAACTCAGAAATATCCCAACTCGCCCAATATGCCCGAATGGCCTTCGGCTACTTTGAACCCCGGCGAGACTTACCACAGTTTCTGCAAATTCGCATTCACAGTTAAATAAATCACTAATTAAATAGAAATGGAACAATCAAGCATTTGGGATGCGCTATCCAACAACGGTTTTACCGGATGGGACTACGGCGTATTCATTCTTTACATTGTGATTCTTGTGTCGATGGGTATTTTTCTTTCCCGCGGCAAAAAGGGTCAGGAAAAAACCTCAAAGGATTACTTCCTTGCTGGTAACACTCTTACTTGGTGGGCAGTAGGTGCTTCGCTTATCGCCGCCAACATCTCTGCCGAACAGTTTATCGGTATGTCGGGCTCGGCTTTTGCGTCTGGTATTGCTCAGGCGGCTTACGAACTTATGGCTGCCGCTACTCTTTTGGTTGTGGGCAAGTTCCTTTTGCCTTTGATGATCGAAAAGAAAATCTTCACCATTCCGCAATTCCTCCGCGAACGTTACAATCCTGGCGTAGGTTTGGCGTTCTCGATTCTCTGGCTCTTCCTCTATGTGTTTGTCAACTTGACATCTGTGGCTTGGCTCGGTGCTTTGGCTATTCAGCAGATTCTTGGTCTTCCTACCGACCACGTTGTTTCGGTTATGGGTATGGAAGTAGACCAAGTGCGCCTTTGCATTATTTTGGGCTTGTTCTTGATTGCAGGTATCTACTCTATCTACGGCGGTCTTTCGTCAGTGGCTTGGACCGACGTTATGCAGGTTACATTCCTCGTGGGCGGTGGTTTGATTACCGCTTACTTCGCTTTGGACGTTATCGGTCAGGAAGTTTGGGGCTGCGGCGCAATGGAAGCACTCGGCAACATTTTTGACTGGTGCAAGGAGCAACCCGGCGACAAGCACTTCAACTTAATTGTTACACGAAACGAAGAACTCTATCCCGTTATCAATGGCGTTACCGACGCTGCTGGCAACGTTACCCAAAAAGAAGACCCGTTCTTTACCAACCCTGGCCTCGTGCTCGTATTCGGTGCTTTGTGGCTTACCAACTTGGGATACTGGGGCTTCAACCAATACATCATTCAGAAAGGTCTCGCAGCAAAATCACTTTCAGAGGCTAAGAAAGGTATGGTTTTCGCCGCTATCTTGAAAATTTTAATCCCCTTCATCGTTTGTATCCCAGGCGTTTGCGCTTACTATATTATGAACGGTAGCGTTGAAGGAACTCCTATTGTTGACAAACTTGCAGGTCACCTTCAAGGCGCAATCGGACGTAGCGACGACGCTTATCCTTACTTGATTAGAAACTTTACACCTACCATTATCAAGGGTCTTTCGTTTGCAGCATTGGCAGCGGCAGTAATTTCGTCGTTGGCTTCAATGTTCAACTCTACATCTACCTTGTTTACAATGGATATTTACAAACAGTTCTTCAACAAGAACGCAAGCGAAACCAAACTCGTTAAAGTTGGTCGTTTGACCTCGGTTAGCGCATTGGTAATCGCTCTTATCGCTGTTTATCCGTTGATGGGTGGTATCGACCAAGCATTCCAATTTATTCAGGAATACTCAGCATTCGTTTATCCGGGCGTTGTAGTAATCTTTGGTTTGGGTCTGCTCTGGAAACGTGCAAGTGGCAAGGCTGCTATCGTGGCTGCTATTGGAACATTCGCATTCTCAATTATTTACAAGTTTGCATTCCCCGAAATGCCGTTCTTGATTCGTTCAGGCGTAGTGTTCATTACACTTGTAATCCTGTTTGTATGGCTCTCGCTCCGCAACAAAGATACCGAGGCAGCAACTGAACTTTCTGCCGAAGATATCAAAGTGCAACTATTTTGGAGCAAGATTATGTTCATTATCGGCGGAGTATCGTTTGCACTTTTCATTGCAAGTTTCTTCTCCGAAACTCTCCATATCTACGGTATGGAAGGCGCAATGGCATTCTTTGCAGCAATAATGTTTACTATCGGTTACTACCTGCGTTCTAACGCATTAGACAAAGTACAAGATAAGAAACTTGTTGAAATTGATCTTGACATTTTCAAAACCGACAAGACATTCAACATTGGTGCAGCAGTGGTTATCGCCCTTCTGACATTCCTTTACCTTGCATTATGGTAAAAGTTTATAAATAAATATCATTTTGGCCGGGAGTCTCTTCGGCGATTCCCGGCTTTTTATTTATAAGAGATGGAGTATTATTCGGAATATCCAAAGTTTTTAATATCAACCGATTGTATAATTTTCGGCTTTGACAACGGCAAACTGCAATTGCTGATACGCAAGCGCGACTTTGACCCTGGACGAGATATGTGGTCGCTGTTAGGAGGCTTTGTAAACAGCACCGAAAGCATCGACGCCGCAGCAAAGCGCATTCTTAAAAAACTTACCGGATTAACCCATATTTATATGCAACAAGTGGGCGCATTCGGCAATATTCACCGCGACCCCGGACAAAGGGTTATCTCGGTTTGCTATTACGCCTTAATAAAAGTAGGCGACTACGACGAGCGTCTGCAACACAAATACAACGCTGTCTGGGTACCTATCGACGAACTTCCGCCGCTGTTTTCCGACCATTCGCAAATGGTTGAAAAGGCAAGGGATATGATGCAACAAAAATTTGCCCACGAGCCGGTAGGGTTCAACCTTTTGCCCGAAAACTTTACCTTAACTCAGTTGCAACAACTTTACGAGGCAGTATACGGCACAATTATCGACAAGCGCAACTTCCGCAAACGTGTCAACGAAATGAAATACATCGAAAACACTGGCGTTATCGACAAAACCACAAGCAAACGTGGCGCAGTTTTGTACCGTTTCAACAACACAATTTATAAACAACAGCAAAACTTTAAACTATAAATACTTATGTTGGAAGAATTAAAAGAAAAAGTTTTCAGAGCCAACCTCGATTTGGTGAAAAACGGACTTGTCCTCTTTACTTGGGGCAATGTCAGCGGCATCGACCGCGAAAAAGGCCTTGTGGTTATCAAGCCTTCGGGCGTTGACTACGATGTAATGAAGGCCTCGGATATGGTGGTTGTTGACCTCAACACCGGCAAGACCGTGGAAGGCGACCTCAACC
>JAGCDD010000385.1 GCA_017651345.1 Bacteroidales bacterium
ATGTCCTTGTTCAAAGGGTATATTATATTTTTGCAACTGCTCTATATAATTTTCTTTGATAGTACCACAATCGGAGACAAATACTTCAAAACCTTTTTTCTGTGCCAAGATTGCGGCTCCTATTCCACTTTCGCCTGCACCAAGTATTGCTATTTTTTTTGCCATTGTTATCTGATTTTTAATGTTATAACTGATACTACTGCCAATATTATGGCTACTATAATAAACCTTGCCACTATTTTGGGCTCGGGTATTCCTTTCTTTTGATAATGGTGGTGGAGCGGTGCCATCAAAAATAGGTGCATGCCACAACCGTATTTTTTTAGAGTGCGTTTAAAGTACCATACCTGCGCCATTACGCTGATGTTTTCGATGAGGAAAATACCGCAGAAAATAGGTATGAGCAATTCTTTGCGTACCAAAATTGCAATTACTGCAATTATGCCGCCGATGGTAAGGCTGCCAGTGTCGCCCATAAATATCTGAGCGGGGTAGGCATTGTACCAAAGAAAACCTATTGTTGCTCCTATAAATGCCGAGGTAAATACTACTAGTTCGCCAATGCCAGGAAGATACATGATTTTAAGATATTGCGAAAAAATCACGTTGCCCGAAAGGTAGGCAAAAACCAATAGTGTGGCAGCCGAAACTGCCGATGTGCCAGATGCAAGTCCATCAAGTCCGTCTGTCATGTTGGCTCCGTTGGAAACCGCTGTGATAATGAATGTTACCACGGCTATAAATATTATCCATCCTACCCATGGATACTGATCGCTATCCACAAACCAAGCTATGCGCGAATAGTCAAATTCGTTGTCTTTTACAAATGGAAGTGTGGTTTTGAGCGGGCATGCACTTGCAAGAGTATCGGGACTTAGATATATTGCCAAGCCTACCACTATGCCGAGAAATATCTGTGCGGCAAGTTTAGCACGACTATTAAGTCCGTCTTTGTTTTTCTTAAACACCTTTATATAATCGTCGGCAAAACCAACTGCTCCAAGCCAAAGTGTGGTAAAAAGCAACAATAATATATAGGTGTTGCTAAGTTCGGCAAATAGCAGCACGGGAATAATAATTGCAGCAATTATCATAATACCGCCCATGGTGGGAGTGCCTGTTTTTTGTTTTTGACCATCGAGATAAAGGTCACGTACCGATTCGCCAATTTGACGACGGCGCATATAGGCTATGAACCTTTTGCCAAATATCAATGTTATTAACAGTGAGGTAATTACTGCCATGCCCGAGCGAAAGGATATAAAATTAAATAATCCTGAGCCGGGTACGCCTAATTCTTGCAAATATTTAAAGAGGTAATAGAGCATTATTTAGTTGTATTTAAAAGTTCTAATTGTTGTGTAACTATTTCTTTGTCGTCAAAATGCGATTTTACACCCATAACATCTTGATAGGTTTCGTGACCTTTGCCTGCTATTAGTATGATGTCGCCTTTTTGTGCTGTAAAACAAGCCGTCTGAATTGCAGAGCGGCGGTCGGTGATGCGTATTGCTGCTGATTGCAATGCGGGAGTATCTAATCCAGCGAACATGTCGTCGAGAATTGCTTCTGGATTTTCGGTTCGGGGATTGTCGGATGTGAGGATAACCTTGTCGGAATATTGAACGGCTATCTTTGCCATAATGGGACGTTTGCTCTTGTCGCGGTCGCCTCCGCAGCCACACACTGTAATGATTTTTTGAGGAGCGGTGCGTATTTGTCCGATGGTTTTGAGCACGTTTTCGAGAGCGTCGGGTGTGTGAGCGTAGTCTACAATTGCGGTGATGCCTGCAAGGTTTACAATGTCGAAACGTCCGCGTACCGAACGCATTGCGCTGAGAGCGGTGAGCACATCTTCGGGTTCTTGACCAAGAAGAACGGCTGCGCTATACACGGCAAGCACATTGTAGGCGTTGAATCGTCCGGGAAGAAATGTCCACATCTCTTTGCCGCAGATATTGAGAAGCATACCTTCAAAATTGCTTTCCAAAACTGTGGCGTTGAAGTTGTAGAAGTTTTTGAGTC
Source organism: Bacteroidales bacterium (assembly GCA_017651345.1). Taxonomy (GTDB): domain Bacteria; phylum Bacteroidota; class Bacteroidia; order Bacteroidales; family UBA3824; genus UBA3824. The sequence goes on from JAGCDD010000385.1 coordinate 2,026, forward strand.
CGTAGGTCTTAACCTGCGCTTTGGTGTTTTGCACCATTACCATACCGTTTTTGTCGTCGCCATTGGTGAGGGCAAAGGCAGTAGACGGAAGGTTGTCGAAAAAGAGTTTCTTGGCTTTGATGTACTCCAAAAATGTTTTGTGATAGTCTAAGTGGTCGAGAGTGATGTTTGAGAATATGCCGAGGCGGAAATTGAGTCCGCTGATTCGTTTCTGAACAATTGAGTGCGAACTTACTTCCATAAAGCAGTATTCGCATCCGGCATCTACCATCTCTGCCATCAAGCGGTTGATGGTGATTGGGTCGGGAGTGGTTTGCACGGCAGGGTACACTTTGTCGTCAACGCGGTTTTCAACGGTGGAGAGGAGTCCCGCCTTGTGTCCCATTTGACGGAACATATTATATAAAAGTGTGGCGGTGGTGGTTTTGCCGTTGGTGCCCGTTACTCCGGCAAGTGTAAGGTGTTCGGAGGGACGACCGTAAAATTCTGAAGCAATTTTGCCAATAGCGTCGGCAGTGTCGGCAACTACAACAAATGCTACATTTTCGGGAGCGTTGTCGGGAATGTGCATACATACAACAGCCGACACACCTTTATTAATAGTATCTTGAATGTAAGCGTGCCCATCGGTTTTGGTTCCGGGAACGGCAATAAAGCATACACCCGGAGCTGCTTGACGCGAATCGGAGGTGATAGCCTTGATTTCTACATCAAGATTGCCTTGAGTGCTTTCTGTTTTGATGTTGTGTATCAGTTGTTGCAGTGTCATATTGTTTTGTTTTAGAGGATTAGCCTAATTCTATAGTTATTTTTTTACCGTCTTCGATTTTGCCGCCCGGCGCAAGACTTTGTTTCTTTACCACTCCATGACCTATTACGGTTACTTTGAGATTTAATCCGCGCAAAATAAATAGAGCATCTTTTAATCCCAAACCTTTAACGTCGGGAACTGTGCCACGAGGCGAGGTGTAACGGTCGATAAGCAGTTTATCGTGGTCGGCAGAACTTTGAGTCTGCACCCAAGTGGTGTTTTTTTGGTCAACGTCTAATACTTCTACGTGCAGACGCGAAAGTATGCGGTCTAATACTATTCGCTTGCCAATGCGTGTATTGGGTACAGATTTTTGGTCGTCTAATTTGGCAATATTAAACTCGCGGTTTTGCATATCGTAGTCGTGGGTATAGATGTTGTCGGCAATTTCTTTAAATACAGGAGCAGCCACGCGGTTGCCGTAGATGGAGCCTTCGGGTTCGTAGATTACCACAATGCAAGAGTATTTGGGATTGTCGGCAGGGAAATATCCTGCAAACGATGCTTGGTGTTTGTCGGTTTTTTGTTGACCTTTAAACACTTGCGCTGTACCGGTTTTGCCGGCAATTTTGTATTTGTTTGATTTGATGTTGGTGGCAGTGCCTTCTTCTACCACGCTCAATAACATACTCTGAACCTTTTTGAGTGTGGTTTCGCTGCAGATTGAGGGGTCGATTACCTCGGTTTCAAATTCTTGCTGAATGTCGCCATAGAGTTTTACTGCCTCAATTGCTTGCGGGCGAACCATTACACCGTTGTTTGCCACTGCGTTGTAAAGTGTAAGTGTTTGTATTGGTGTAACTTTAAGTTCGTATCCAATGGCGTTTTGCGGAAGCGTGGTAATCGAAAACTTAGAGTTTTTGCCCGGATAGAGAATAAGCGGGGCGGGTTCTCCTTTGATTTTTATGCCTGTGCGCTGATTGAGCTGCATATTGTAGAGCAAATCATAAAAATACGAAATTGACCTTGTGTTTTTGCGGTTGTTGAGCCGTGGGTCAACGTATTTGGTGTTGGTATTGTCGAACCCTGTGATAGCCATTATGCCAAAACCAACATTCGACGAGTGTGAAAACACCTCTTTTACAGATAGTTTGCCAAGCCCATCTTTGTGATCGTCGCGCATTGTGAATCTATCAGAAATGGTGAGCACGCCGTTGCCAGTGTCGATGGTGTCGTTGATATCGTATGCACCAGATTCAAGAAGTGCTATCATCGAGGCAAGTTTAAACGTAGAGCCGGGTTCGGTAGAATAGCCGACAGCAAGATTTTGCGTTTCTAAGTATGTGCCACGAGCAGTGTCGCGTTCAAGACTTATCATAGCACGTATTTTGCCGGTTTTAACTTCCATCACCACTGCCGTGCCTGCTTGTGCGTTGCATTTTTTTAGTTGCTTGAGCAGACATTTTTCTGTCATGTCTTGGGTGTTGAGATTAATAGAGCTGACAACATCGTAGCCGGGTATTTTATCTTCTTCGTCCCAAATGTTGTACGAAACAAATTCGCCCGAGGGAAGCTTGTGCACCAATTCTACATATTTGTTGCCTTTGAGCAAATCGTTGTAAGCACCTTCGATACCTATGGTAAAATTGCCAGTGGTATCGGGTCCGCCAATTGTTCTACGTGCCATCAAATTGTCGATAACCTTGCGCTTGTAGTCGGTTTGGCGTATAAATCCCGATTTGTTTTTCGACATACGAAATATAGGAAACTCACCCATATCGCTGAGCTGCTTAGAGGTAAGTCCCGTTTTGATTTTGTAGTATCTTTTCTCGGCTTTTTTAGCTTTGGTAAATTCTTCCTTGTAGTATTCTTTGGGTTGATCTTGAAAATAATTACTCATGCAAGCAGCAAGAGTATCGATATATTTATTAAAGGTGTCTTGCTTTACCACTTTTAAATCCCAAAAAGCAGAGCAAATCGGCACAGAGGCAGCCAGATAAAAACCATCCGACGAAATAATGTCGCCACGTTTGGTGTATTTAATGTCGGTGCGTTCGGTTTTTTTCCGATTCGCCCATTCTTCTGCCGGACGTGATTGCAAGTAGATTATCTGTCCTATTATGAGTACTATAACCACAAGTATCATAATATAGATAAATGTCATCTTGAATGTGATGTTTTTCCTTATGTCGTTTCCTTGTTCCATGTGAGTAGTTTTTTGAGGTTTGACATTTATCTTGAAGTGGCAACTTGCTGTTGATGAAGTTGTTTGCGGTGTTTTAAAAAGAGTTCGCTTTCGTCTTTGAGCGAATCAGGACGATTGTATTTGTTTACCAAAAAATATTGCGGAGGCTCTTTTAATGCATGTATTCCAAGAGCTTGAGTTTCAACTCTCTCTGCTACCTCGCTCTCTTTGCAAAATCTTGCAAGTTCGTTTGATAATAATATCGATAATCCTTTGGTGTTTTCGATTTCTTTGGTACGTTTTGCAATATTGGTGAGGTCGGTTTCTACAATGCGGTTAAAAGTGGTAACAATAATGCTTGCCGATACCACAAATAAGAAAGGAGCCATTATTGTGCGTTTGAGCTTGTCAAACGAAACGTGTTTGCTGTTGATTAATTGAAAGAGCGATAATTTTTCGTCGCTTTGCTCTTGTTCGTTTTCGTCAAAACTGTCGGAGGTGATATTTTCTTCATTTCCATCGTACGAAAACGCTGTGTCTGAGCCATCTTCGTAGTATGAACCGTTTGAATATGGAAAATCGTTAGAAAAAGGATCGTCGATTTCGCGTCCTGTTTCGCCACTGTTTAAGCCATATTCTGAGGGGTCGGGCATAGCACCGTTTTGCGACACGCGGTCGTAAGCCTCGTTGAGCACTCCGTTGCTAAATTCAATATCGGTGTCTAATAGAATGTCGTTTGTCATAACCTTGTAGTTTGTTGAGTAGTAAGTACGTTTTTCTGAGCTATGCGTAATTTTGCGCTACGTGAGCGCGAATTGAGAGCGAGTTCTTGTTCTGAAGGGGTTATTACCTTGCGGTTGACAGCGGTAAAGGGAGCGATGATGTTTCCGTATACGTCTTTTTGTTCTATTCCTTGTATGTTGCCCGCTTTGATATAGTTTTTTACGGGGCGGTCTTCGAGCGAATGATATGTCATTATCACAAGTCGCCCGTTGTCTGCCATGGCGTCGGCGGTGGATAGAAGAAACTCTTCGAGCGCGTCTATTTCGCCGTTAACTTCAATGCGGATAGCTTGAAAGAGAGTTGCGAGATATTTGTTTTCGCTGTGGACAGGTATGCAGTTGCCGGCGGCTTCGATGAGGTCGGCTGTGGTGGCAAGCGGTTTTTTGGCGCGGTAAGATGCTATGTTTTGAGCAAGTTTCCACGCGTTTTTAATTTCTCCGTACTCAAGAAAAACGTTTTTGAGCTGTTCGGGCGAATATGTGTTGAGAAGCGATGCTGCAGAAAAATCGGCGTTTTGGTTCATACGCATATCTAATGGCGCGTTTTCAAAACGGAACGAAAATCCGCGACCTTCGTCGTCGAAATGATGGCTCGAAACTCCAAGGTCGGCTAAAATGCCGTCTGCCTTAACTCCTTCTAATTGCAGAAAATTTGCAAAATATTTAAAGTTGGTCTGGTATAATGTGATTCTTTTATCGTTGGGAAGATTTTTAGCAGCGTCGGCATCTTGGTCAAAAGCAATTAAACGACCTTTGTTGCTGAGATGCTGTAAGATAGCCTTAGAATGGCCTCCACCGCCAAAAGTAACGTCAACATAAATGCCGTCGGGGTTGATATTCAGCCCTTCGATGCACTCTTGCAACATTACCGGTATGTGATAGTTAGTGTCCATTCTAAAATTTTGTTAATTAATATTGTGCAAATGTAAAAAAAAATTATATTTCATTTAAGTTTCCAAGAATTTTTTCTGCTAAAAGTGCAAAATCTTCGGCAGATGGGTGACTTTTTTCATATTCTTCCTTCGACCAGATTTCTATTTTTGTATCGAGACCTATAATGCAGATGTCGTTTTGTAGGTTGACAGCCTGCACCAATCTTTTAGGAATCACCATTCTATTGTTGGAATCTAAAGCACATTCGGCGGTATCTTTAAAAAATTCGCGCAAGAATATATTGTGCTGACGGTTGAAAGGGTTTAGATTTTTGCGGACGGTTTCCACTTGACGTTCCCATTCGCTTTTGGTGAAGACGGTGAGGCAGGGTTCGTAAATGTCTTTTTTGATGATAAAGGCTGTCTGTCCTTCTTCTCCGGCTTGCTGCAGCAGCGCGGCGGGGAAGAGGAATCTGCCTTTGGCATCGAGCTTTACGTCAAAATCTCCTGTAAAAACCGTCATCGTTTTTTGCTTTAAATTCACAATCCAAAATTAGGCGGTTTTTTTGAATTATACAACCACTTTTTGCCACTTTTTGCCACTTTTTGCCACATATTTATCCACACAATCTGTGGATAAGTTGTGGATAATGTGGTGTAATGTATTGTGGGTTTGAAAGTTGCGTTATTAACAGGGTGTTGATAACGTACAAAAAAATCCATAACGGGGTGTTATGGATTTTTTTATGGGAGGGGATGGGTTTGGCGGACGAGCCGTTATGTTGGCGGACGAGCCGTCCGCACTCCAACTCCAATATTACCTTATCTTCTGTATTATCTCCGCGCCGAGTTTGAGGCCTTCGATGTTGGCGGGGATGAGTTTGTGGTGACGTTCGGGGAGAGATTTTTTGAGTCCTGCCTCCACGTTTTCGAGCGATACTATCGGGTTTACTTTGAGGTAGCCACCGAGAACTATCATATTGAATATCTTGCTCATATTCTTTTCTGATGCTGCTTTGGCTGCTTGTACAAGGTAAACGCTGATGTCTTTGCGCGACGGGGGTACTGAGATACCGTTGTCGTCGTAGATAAGTGTGCCGCCGGGTTTTACCATGGGCTCAAACTTGTCGAGACTCTGTTGGTTGAGTATTATGGCGGTGTCGTATGCGCTGAGGATGGGCGACGAAATGCGTTCGTTGCTGAGTATTACGGTAACGTTGGCTGTTCCGCCGCGCATCTCGGGTCCGTATGAGGGCATCCAACTTACTTCCAAATTCTGCATTATACCGCTGTATGCGAGTATTTTGCCCATGGAGAGAACGCCCTGTCCGCCGAATCCTGCTATTATTATTTCTTCGTTTGTCATTGTGGTAAGTGCTTAGTTTTCTTTATTAAAGTTGGTTACCTCGCGGAGAAGTTTGTAATCGTCCTTGATGTCGCCGGGCACGTAATATTTAAAGGTGTTTTCTTCCATCCATTTGTTGGCTTGCGAGGGAGTCATTTTCCAACCGCTGTTGCAGTTCGACACCACTTCGATAAAGCATGTGCCTTGTTTGCCTTCGCTTTGGTATTGGAATGCCTTTTTGATAGCGGCTTTGGCCTTGCGTACTGCGGCGGGTGTGTGAACGCTCTGACGGGTTACATACCTTACGCCGGGCAACTGTGCTACTAATTCGGTGATGCGAATCGGGTAGCCCATTGTGGTAACGTCGCGACCGTAGGGGCAGGTGGCTGTCTTTGCGCCTTCGAGGGTGGTGGGAGCCATCTGTCCGCCTGTCATACCGTAGATACCGTTGTTGACAAAGATGATGAGGATGTTTTCGCCACGGTTGCAAGAGTGCATTGTCTCGGCTGTGCCGATGGCTGCGAGGTCGCCGTCGCCCTGGTATGTGAATACGTATTTCTTGGGGTAAACGCGTTTGATACCTGTTGCGAGTGCGGGAGCGCGTCCGTGCGCTGCCTCTTGCATGTCAATGTCGAAAAACTCGTATGCCAGTACGGCGCATCCTACGGGTGCAATGCCGATGGTTTCTTCTTCGATGCCGAGTTCTTCGATGGCCTCCATCGTAATGCGGTGAATTACGCCGTGTCCGCATCCGGGACAGAAGGAGAGGGGCTTGTCGGTAAGAAGGCGTGTCTTCTTGAACACGCAGTTTTCTTCTTTTATTATGTCGTTGATGTTTAATTCTTCTGCCATGGCTATTTGATCTTGTTGATGAAGTTTTCTAATGCTGCGAGTATGTCGCCGGGCGATGCTATCATACCACCCATGCGTCCGTAGTGCTCAACGGGAACTTTGCCGTTTACTGCAAGGCGGACGTCTTCTACCATTTGTCCTGCGCTCATTTCAACGGTAAGGAATCCTTTGGCGTGTGCGCAGAGTGCCTGGATCTGTTTTTCGGGGAATGGCCACAGTGTCTGGGGACGGAGCAAGCCTGCCTTGATGCCTTTGGCGCGTGCAAGGTCTACCGCCTTCATACTTGTGCGTGCGCTACTGCCGTATGCCACAATGATATATTCTGCATCGTCGCAGTTGATAAGTTCGCAGCGTACTTCGTTTTCCTGAATTTTTGCGTATTTGTCTTGAAGTTTTTGGTTGAATGCTTCTTGAACCGATGCAACAAGGTTGAGCGATGTGATTACGCGGTGGGGAGTGCCTTTCTTGCGACCTGTGGTAGCCCACGGGCACTGCTCTTTTACCTCTTCGTCGGTGCGGCGCGGAATGGGGTCGAATAGTTCTACTTTTTCCATCATCTGTCCGATAACGCCGTCGCTGAGAATCATTGCCGGATTGCGGTATTTGAATGCGAGGTCGAAGGCGAGTTTAAGAAAGTCTGCCATCTCCTGAACGCTTGCGGGGGCAAGTGTGATAAGTTTGTAGTCGCCGTGTCCGCCACCTTTAACAGTTTGGAAATAATCTGCTTGTGAAGGCTGAATTGTGCCAAGACCTGGACCTCCGCGTACAACGTTTACCGTTACACAGGGCAATTCTGCGCCTGCGATGTACGAAATTCCCTCTTGCATAAGGCTTACGCCCGGCGAAGAAGATGATGTCATAGCCTTTTTGCCTGCTCCGGCGGCTCCGTATACCATGTTGATAGAAGCAACTTCGCTTTCGGCCTGCAACACTACCATGCCAGTGGTTTTGATAGGGTTGGCTGCCATAAGGTATTCCATAACCTCGCTCTGCGGGGTAATGGGATAGCCGTAGTAAGCGTCCACGCCTGCGCGGATGGCTGCTTCAGCAAGGGCTTCGTTGCCCTTCATTAGTCTGAGTTCTCCCATTTCGATATGTTTGTTTTTTTAATTGTCGGTTTTTGCCCTGTAAACTGTTATCACTGTGTCGGGACAAACTGTGGCACAGTTGGTACATCCGGTGCAGTTTGCCGGATTTTTCATTTCTGCGTAGTTGTAGCCTTTGAGGTTCACTTTGTGCGAAAGCGCCAAAACGTCGAATTTGCAGGCTTCTACACAAAGTCCGCAACCCTTGCAATGCTCGGTGTCTACTACTACCGCACCTCTTACTTTTGCCATTTTATTAGTTTTAATGTTCTGATTGAAATTGTTTTTTTATCAATGTGCAAAATTATAATTTATTTTTTGAATAGAGAAATTGAATTTGGAAATATTAAGTATTGATGGGATGATTTTTTTGTTCAAGCGGTTTTAAGATTCCTGAAATTGATTATGCCTGTAAATAATCAAACACCGATGCAAGTACATCTTTTGATATTCTGTTTATCAGCATAATATAATATTTTGTGACAAATTGAAAGTTGAACTTTCAATTTGTCACAAATATAGAGAACTATGTGTAAATAAGCAAATTATTTGGATTTTTTTTTCACCAAAAAACAATCCACCCCCGAAGTGCCAAAAATGCTCAAACATTTTGCGGAAAGTGTCGTTTTTGGCTAAAAACATTTTGCGAAAAGTGCTGTTTTTAACTAAAAACATTTTGCGAAAAGTGCAAA
>JAGCDD010000030.1 GCA_017651345.1 Bacteroidales bacterium
AAATATACCGAAGCCGATGCCGCAACAGCAATTTTGGGTGATAGTTGGCGTTTGCCGACCATCGACGATTTCAAGGAATTGGTCAAAAATTGCGACAGTTTTTGGGACAAGGATAACAAATGCAGAATTTTCAGGAGCACACTTAATGGCGTAGAAATCGTTTTCCCGGCAGCGGGTTGGAAAGAAGAGAAACGCTTGGCTTTCGGGCATTTGGGGTTTTATTGGTCGTCGTCGCTATTTTCGGGCGGGACGGGAGCGGACGAGGCACTGAGCCTCAATTTCAATTCCGCACGTAAGTTTGGCGTACTTGCAGGAGGCAACAATTTGCGGATGTTTGGATTCCCCGTCCGTGCGGTGCGGGATAAGGAATAATTAGCAAAAACTTTCCATTGAAAAATTTTTTTTTACATTATTTCCTCACAATAAAAAACTTTTATATTTTTGCGCTGTCCTATATATAGAACAAAAAGTTGTTGTTTTTGTCCTGTATGTAGGACAAAAAAGAATGTTTGATGTCCTATATATAGGACACTAATTGGTGAAATTATGAACAGGGAAATAATAAAAAGCGTCATCAACGACCAACACGAAATCATCCGCAATGCCGAAATTGTGGAGCGAGAATATTCCTTTGAACCCAATGCAAATTATGTGCTCACGGGTTTGAGGCGTGCTGGCAAATCGACATTGCTGTATAAAATTGCGCGTGATTTGGTGGCAAATGGAATTGGTTGGAACAGAATTATATACATCAATTTTGAAGACGAGCGTCTGTCGGAGTTCAGTGTTATGGATTTCAACGACATTGTGTCTGTACAGGCTGAATTGTCGGATGAAAAAGCGTACTTCTTTTTTGATGAAATACAGATAGTTGGCGGCTGGGAAAAATTTGTGCGCCGCCTTGCTGACGCCAAAGAGCGTGTGTATGTTACAGGCAGCAACGCTAAAATGCTCAGTCGCGAAATTGAGACCACGCTCGGCGGCAGGTTTTTCTCCAAGTATATTATGCCTTATAATTTCAGGGAGTTTTTGAGGGCGAATAATGTAGATTTTTCGCCGACGGCTCTCCGCACAACCAGACAGTCGGGCAAAATCATCAAGCATCTTGAAACGTTTTTTACATACGGCGGTTTCCCGGAATCGTTGATTTTCAATACAAAACGCGAATATGTTGCGAGCGTGTTCCAAAAGATTCTTTTGGGTGACATCGCCCTCAGAAACAACATCCGCAACGACAATGCTTTGAAAATTCTCATCAAGAAAATTGCTGAGTCGCTTATGGCGGAAGTTTCGTACACAAAACTCCACAACCTATTGAAAACCATAGGTATATCCATTGGCAAAGACAGTATAATCAATTATATTTCGTATGCCGAGGATGCGTATTTGATTTTCAGGGTGAGGAATTATTTTGCAAAATTTGCCGATTCGGAAAGTTGCCCAAAGTATTATTTTTCGGACAATGGTCTTCTCAACCTTTTCCTCACCGACAAGAAAACGCGCCTGTTGGAAAACATTGTGGCTATCAGCCTTTCGCAAAGATATTCAGGCGAGGTCTATTTCCTGAAATCTGCCAAAACAAACATTGATGTCGATTTTTACATTCCCGAAACAGAAACGGTTTATCAAGTTTCGTTTTCCATTTCGGAGGCGGCAACGATGGAGCGCGAAGTGTCGGCATTGCTGAACCTAAAAGAGAAGTTTGGTGCTGCAAAACATTACGTGATAATCACGTATTCAGAAGAAATGAAAATAGGCGAAATTGACGTTGTGCCGCTGTGGAAGTTTTTGATAGAATAATTTTTTTTTGCTATCTCCATAACATTCGTTACCTTTGTCGCAAAATAATACACACTTAAAACTATGCTTCTGAACTTTTTATTAGTGGCTGTCGGCATTGCGCTTGTGATATTTTGTGCCGACAAGATGACTGACGGTGCGGTTGCGCTCGCCACAAGATTCAAAATCCCTGAGATGGTGATTGGCTTGACCATTGTCGCCATCGGAACCTCCGCCCCAGAATTGGTGGTGAGCCTTGTCTCGGCTCTTAACGATTCGCCCAATATTGCGGTCGGTAACGTCTTGGGTAGCAACATCTTCAATACGTTGATGATTGTGGGCGTCACGGCGTTGGTATGCCCGATGTTGATTAACAAAAGCACCGTCAAGAAAGACATCCCGTTTGCAGTTGTGGGCAGCGCGTTGCTGTTTTGGTTTGCATTCGACCTCTCGATAGAGCGGTGGGAGGCTGCGGTTTTGTTTGCAGGATTCATCGCATTTATGATTTATACAATCCGCGAGGGCAAGAAGGGCAATGTTGACAATGCCGGAGAGACGGATGATTCAGTGAAGCAAATGCCGATATGGAAGTCGTTGTTGTTCATTGTGTTTGGCATTGCCGGATTGATTTATGGCAGCGACCTTTTCGTTGATAACGCCAAGGCGATTGCGCTGTCGTTGGGCGTGAGCGAGGCAGTGGTAGGCTTGACGGTTGTGGCGTGTGGAACGTCGCTCCCCGAACTCGCCACAAGCATCGTAGCCGCACGCAAAGGACAGAGCGCATTGGCGATAGGTAACGTCTTGGGCAGCAACGTGTTCAACATCTTTATGATTGTTGGCATAACGGGTCTCATCTGCCCGATGAGGGGACTCGAAATCACCAATCTCGACCTCGGCGTAATGCTTGGCTCGATATTCCTGTTGTGGATGTTCTCCTACACCAAATACAAGATTGAACGTTGGGAAGGCGCGGTTTTGACGCTTTCCATTGTTGCATATATGACGTGGCTCGTTTACAACGCAATGGCGGGCGCGACGGCGTAAATTTGATGGAAAATGTTGTCAGAAATTGTGATATATTGCAACTATAATCATAACGGACACGAGGCGGTGGCTGGATTTTCGGACTTCAAAAACGGCGAGTCGGAAGTCTATGTTGACGGACGGCTCATCAGTACGCTTCCGACGGACTATGTATGTGATTTTCATATACATAACGACGATTTGTATGTCATCTACAACCGCGCAATCCGCCGTGTGCCAAATATCAGCGGCGACACACTCACGCCCGACGAGGGTTACACGTTGGAGATGCAGGATTATTATAGTTATGAATATCCCAAGAT
>JAGCDD010000386.1 GCA_017651345.1 Bacteroidales bacterium
CTCTTGGCGTCGTTTGTAGTCAACAACCCCGCCAAACAGACCCTTCCCGACTGGCTCGAAACCAACGTCTTCGCCGGCACCACCGGCACCGAAATCGTCCCGACTCCCGAAGAGGTCGAAGGCTTCAACAAATACATCGAAGCGTATAAAAAGGGATTGGAAATTGAGAAGATGGCAGTGGAGAGGAAGTAAAATTGAAAGGTGAGAATTGAAAATTGAACTGCGGTGGAAGATTTTTTTTCGCCGCAGTTTTTTTTATTTGTGTTTCTTCAATATTATGATTATATTTGTTGCCGAAACAATACCGTCAACATTATGACCGACACAGCATATCTTTCAAACGAAGGGCGTTATACCATTTTTGAGTTCAACGGCACGAGGCTAAAAATCATAGCCCCTGAGCCGTTGGTTAAGTATTTGAAAATAAATCAATTTGTCCCTGAAAAAGGCTATATCGCTGTAATGACAGACTATGCTTGTTTTGACAAACCTGAGGAGGAGTACATCGACTTGATACCAACGTTGAATAATCTCCTTATTGATCCTGATGAATTTCTTAAACCTATAAAAAAATTGGAATTGAGATATGAAAATTGATCTTAAAAAAATTGCGGATGATGCCGACGTGATAATAGACGGTTTCGCCGTAGAAAAAGTCAACGAAGGTTTCCGTGTGTTTGACCTTAACAACGGAACGGGGATAGCTATGTTCCTCAATGATGGCACATTGACAGAAACCAATATGGACGAAATAGAACTTGTAATTGCCAAACAGCGTCTCAAACAAAGCATCAAATATATCGACTAAAATGCCAAAGTACTTCAACTTTAAGATAGCGGGATACTTTTTGTATTACACGTCGAAATGTATCATTGAGTGTATGCATGTCCACGCAAGTGACACAGAGTTGACAGAGGGAGGCTCTGCCAAATTTTTCGTTAGGGACAACGGTGACACTGATATTGTAAAACGCGGAATCCTCAATGAAAGAGAAATTTCCAAAATACAAGACTTCATTAAAGAGCATTATCTCGAAATGTATTCAAAATGGTCAGAAATGTCTCCGAATGGTTTTTATAAAGGGAAAAAATAAAGACTCAGTTTTTTTAGTGTGATAAAAACGCACAAAAATATGATACACTAAAAACTTGCATTTGTTTTCAACTATAAGTAATTTCGCATCGAAATAAAAACACAAAAAAGATGAAAACAAAAATGACTATCGGAGAACAAATCGAACTAGAAGTAAGGAAACAAGGATTTTCCATTACGGAGTTTGCAAGATTGATTAATTGTAAGCGCAATAATGTCTATAACATTTTTGAGCGCAACACAATGGACATACAATTGTTAGTAAGAATTTCCAAAGTATTGAACCACAATTTCTTTGATGATATTGCTAAGGATTATAGTCTTGCTGAAATATCGTCGGTAGAAAATGAACAGGAAGCGTACAACAGAAAGGCTGTCAATCAGTTTATGGATGTAGTCCCGAAGATTTTGAAGGAACTTGGCAAGGAAACAACAATTGGGTTTGGAAGCAAAGAAGAATTTGATGAACCCATGCCTGATTTTTCGCTGCCATCGTATTGCATAACTTTTACGATTGGAAACACATGGGCAGAAAAATCGAATACGGTTTCGGGAAGTGTTTTTGACGTTCAGCGAATTTCCGATGGTGTTAAGATTTCCTTCAATTCTATTGTCAGCAAACCGTATGGTAGTCGAATTATTGACATCAAATTGGATTACAACACATACGACGAATGGAAAGAGGTGCTAACCTTTGTATTCCAAAAGTTTCCAAATCTAAGATTTAGAAGACATCTGGAAACTAATTACATTAATCCAATACTAATTAATTAGAAAAGGAGAACGAAAATGCTAACTTCCTCAATGACACCTGTTGATATTTTCAACAATATTATGCAGGACGTTCCAAAAATCAATTATTGGATTGCAAGAGGCGAACAAAAAGCAATGAAAAATTTCGCAAAGCAATTCCAATTTCCTAAATACTATGTGGAAGATTTAAAACATCAAATCTCAGGCATAGAGTACTTCCTTTTCTATATTCAAAGACAACAAAAAGTGGATTTTGAGAAGAAACCTATTGCAATTTGCTCTTTGGAAAATAATAAATTTTTCATTGAATTTGGATATGGATATGACATCGACAAAAATAAAAAGTGTACAATTCCTATTGCGGTTTTGAATATTTATGATGGTCATTTTTTTGAACGATATAAAGAAAGATATTTGCATGATGAAACTCTACAAATAAAGGATGTCATAGGTAATTTTTTTGCAAGGTTAACCCGATTAAACCTTTTGGAGATTAACGATGACATTATTAATGATTGGAGATGGAAATACGGGTATTTCTCCACCGTTTTTTATACAAATGAAGGTGTTTGCCTGGGTAAAAGAAGCATTTGTCAAATTCCAAACGTTTCATTGGAAAGCGAAAAGGTTAGTAAGGTTGTTGTAAACGAATACAAAACGTTTGTTTCGTTTGATATGCTTTCTGATAGACAAAAAGTTGCAATTAAAGAAGAAGGCTTGAAGTATTATGACAGATATATGAACCATTTGGGTGAATTGTATGAAATTGGTGCGATGAATCCGCCTTTCTAACTGATTCATTTTGTTAGACCAAATAGATGGTGAAGCGTATCATGTTCAGTGGAATCAAAAACGCGAGAGCCGTATGCTATTTAAAATTATGTATGCGCCTTTAAAGTAATATAATATTTGCAAAACTCACATTATTTAATTAGAAAATAGTTTGTCGATTTCTCTTTTGATTGCAGAAAATGCACGTTTTTGGTCTTGAGAAACTGACATTCCAATTCCACTTGATTTCAAAACGGCGATGCTCTGATTTGTATGATAGTCATGAAAAACAATGGTTATATACGTATGCCCACCATCCCACTTCTCTGATTTTACATTGATACGCGGCGACAAAATATGTGCTCCTTGATCTAAAATTTTATTAGCACTATTAGGAGATATGACAGTGAATTTAGAAGCAAGTTCGTTTTGTACCTGCATAATAATATCTTCTAATTCTGCATCGCCATCGTTTTCTTTTCCAAAAACAATATATTTGTATTTGGAAATGTCATCTCCATTTGATGATACAAAATTAGCTGATGAACAAGATATTATAAAAAGTGTTAGGACAACAATAAATGTATGGAATAATCTTTTCATTTTTATTTCTTTTTATACTAAATTACAACTGCAAAGTTAAACATAATTATTTTTTGTTCAAATTATTTTGCAAAAATAATTCTTCTTAAAACGAATGCTGTGTTGTTATATAAGTTTATATGCCTTATTTCCATAATATTTTTGAACTTTCTCACTTTTTTACTATCTTTGCATCGAAAACATAAACCCTTACACCACTATGCCCATAACCTACACTCACACCCACACCTTCACCGCCGACACCCTTCAAGACCTGTTCCTCTCAGTTGATTGGTCGTCGGGGCATTATCCTGAAAAATTGGTCGTGGCTATGCAGAATTTCAAGACGGTGATTTCGGCTTGGGATGGCGACAAACTTATCGGAATGATTTGCGCTATGGACGATGGTATTATGAACGCTTACGTCCATTATCTTCTTGTGCGTCCTGAATATCAGGGCAAGGGCATCGGCAAGACTTTGGTGCAGATGGTGAGAGAAAAGTATAAGGACTATCTTCGTATCGTGGTGGTGGCATACAACAAAGAAATCCCGTTTTACGAGCATTGCGGTTTCGTAAAAAGCGACGATGCAAGCCCGATGTTTATTACGGAATTATGGACTTAATTCCTTACAGCCCCTTCTCTATTTCCCCCTCATCTATTTCTTTTTGGTTCATTGCGTCCTCGACCCTCTTAATTATGCTGACGTTGAGTTGTTCGAGGGCGGAGAGTTTCACCTTTGAATTGTCGGAGACGGGGGAGTACCACGATGTTTTGGCGAAATATGCGGCGAGGTCGGCGGAGGCGAACTTGTAGCCGTGGCGGGCGTAAATTTCGTTGCGCATCAGGCGGAGAAGGCTCTTGGAATAACGGTACAGATGACGCTCCATAATGATTTTTTGGTTGGTGAACTGCCAACGTCCTTGGTTGGCGTCGAGGTCGGCGCGGAGCTGAACCCAAAGTTTGTCGGGGTAGTAATAGCAATCGTTACAATCATCCAAAGCACCGGTGTAGAGATTGATGCCGGTTTCCGAAATCGCAAAACAATAAGCATTGCCGTCGTCAGTGGAGAAACATTTGTCATAACTCCCGTAAATAGGTTCCGGCGTGATGGTCATCTTTTTTCCGTCGATGGTGAACTCGTTGTTGTTGAAGACGTATTTTTTGCCGTCCTTGTCGGTGTAAGTGCCGTTGAGGGCGTCGAAAAACTCCTGGATTCGCATTTGTTCGAATCCTTCACCTTCACCATCGTACTTCACCAAAATCTCCAACACCTTGCCGTCCAAGGTTTCGTGGCTGAGATATTCGGATTTGCCGGTCTTGGGACAATCCACCGTCAACAGCTTGTATCTTAGCGTTCCCACCTCACCGTCGTCGTCAACTTCTGCAAAGACATTTTGCGAAACGCGCTTCATCTTGAATTCGGCTACTCGCAGTCCGCCGCCATCAGTATAGCAATCGACGTCAAATCCTTTGATGTAGTTTTTGCCGTCGTCGCTTTCTATGTACAATTCGTTGTGGAGACTTGTCCAAGAGGTGTTGGTCAGGTTCTGCGCCTTGGCTGCGGATGCCATCAGGATGGCGGCTGCAATGGTGATGAGTGTGGTTTTCATAGTGTTTGCAGTTAATGATTGATGTTTGTGCCGCAAATATATATGGATATTTTTGAAATTGCAATTATTATTGATGATATTTTCGGATTTTGTTTGGCGGTTTTGAAATTATGATTATCTTTGCCTTCGGGACACAATCATGAGGATTGGATAATCAGTATTATAATAACCTTAAAAAAGTAAGCAACTATGTCGAAGTTTTACAAAATGCTCCTTTTGCTCATCCTGACTGCTTGTTCTCTTGGCAGTTACGGGCAGGAATATGAATTGGACACCATTTACAGGGCGGAAAGTGTCGACACTCTCCCTGTGTCGAGGTATGACGGTTCGTCTTTGGAAAAACTTGCAAAAAGAAATGCAGATTTACTCAGCACTTTTAATCCACACCTTGACGGCACTGTCGTTGTCAGTTTCATTGTATTTAAGGACGGAAACATCGCTGATGTCAAGGTAGTCCAAAGCTCGGACCCTTCGGGATTTTTGGACAACAATGCAATTGCTTATACCAATTCATTTACCTTGAAACCCGCCATAAAGGACGGCAGACCCGTCAATGTGAGAGTTGAAGTGCCCTTTGAATTACACCCCAAAGACAATAATGATAAAAAGGAAGAGCGGTCTAAGTCGAAATATCCACACAGACACTACGATCTTGGTGAAGATTACGCGCTTTTTTGTGGACGTTTTTATGTGAGCGGACAATTGGGCGCATTCGGAGTCACAAACACTAAAAAAGCCGACTTCTTGAAACATGACGAAAGTGACGGGTTCAGCGGGTTCAATTTTCAAGAATATTCCGCCGGCAAGATTTTCCGAGACCGCCGCAGGATAGGTTTTTCGGCGGGATTGGGATTTCGTTCAATGCGTTACTTTTTTGATAAGGCCTTCAGTCTGAAAACTTCCACTAACGAGGTTTACGCCGATTATTCTGCCGTTGAAACCGACAAATTCAGAAAGCATTTCTTGCGTATCAGCCAGTTGACGCTTCCGCTTGGAATGAGTTACCGGTTTTCAGTTCGCACCAAAGATGTCGGGAGATTTCCGGTGGAGGTCAATATCTATGCGACAGGCACAATGCGGTGTCAGAGTTACGATAAGCTGATTTATAAAATTGACGGCGTAAAAAAGAAATTGATTAATAAAGACGACTTTTTGTTGCGCCGTTTCGGCTGCGACTTTTCGATTGAATGGCTTTTCGTGACAGGAATGGGATTCCGATACACAATTTCGCCGCTGACAATGTTTGACAGCGGCGTTAATCCAAAAGTGTATTGTCATTCGTGCACGTTCAGTTTCAAGATTGGAATACGCTAATTGCGGTATTCACAGCCTTCGCCACCTTGTCGCACCAGGCGTCAAACTCGGGGTCGAGCACTTGACATTCTTTGTGGCTCATTACGTAGTCGATGACGATGCGCGAACCCTCGTAGAATGATGTTGTGGCGCAGAATCCGGGGACGGCGCGTTTGAGCTTTGTGTTGTCGAAAACCACTGTGCAAGCCTTGTCACCGAGTAGGTTGCCGGCAAGGTCGTACTCTTTGGGCGCAACAGCCACCAAGAAATCAGACGAAACGTGCAGCGGATTGAGCGCAACGCCGAGATGCGAGGCAACAGTCTCGTAAATTTGATTCCACGTCAATGACTCGTCGCTCGTGATTTGGAAAACCTCGCCGATTGCGTGAGGATTGCCAATCAAGCCAATGAATCCACGTGCAAAATCTTGATTGTAAGTCATTGTCCACAAACTACTTCCATCGCCGTGAATGATTACAGGCTTGCCTTCCATCATACGTTTTAGAACTTGAAAACTGCCTTTCAAGCCGTGAAGACCAAGCGGAACAGATTTTTTGCAATACGTGTGGCTCGGGCGGACGATGGTTACGGGGAAACCCTCGTAGCGGTATTTGTCCATCAGGAAACGCTCGCAGGCAATCTTGTTGCGCGAATATTCCCAATAAGGGTTCACGAGCGAAGTGCCCTCGGTAATTATGTGGTTGCGCACGGGTTTGGCGTATGCCGAGGCGGAACTGATGTAGATGTATTGCTTTGTGATGCCGTTGAAAATGC